>JACVZY010000094.1 GCA_014654705.1 Ignavibacteria bacterium | reverse complement strand
CAAACTTACGCAAACTCATACAAATAAACATTTTGTACTTAAATTTTGTCTATTATGACAAGAATCGAAAAAAAGAAATCATTGCTCACAAGTATTCTGATATTACTTGTTCTGACTTTCCCAACTACTTACTGCACAGGGCAAGTGAAAAAAAAATCTGTGACAAATACCATAGAAACTAACCTAAACACCCAACCCAAAATATTATACCGTAGCACGACATTTCCACAAATTCATACCAATTTGAATGGAATGGTAAGAGAGTTTGTAAGGGTAATGTATCAGGATAAAAATGGGAATTATTGGTTTGGTACAAATGGAAATGGGATTATTCGATACGATGGCAAAACACTTGAAACAATTACAATTGATGGAATACATCCACATGAAAGGATTATAAAAATTGTAGAGGATAATGAAGGCAATATATGGTTCGGAACTTCTGCAGGACTCATAAAGTATAATGGCAATAAATTTGAAACATTTTCCTTCAAACAAGGACTGCCCGGTGTGAATGCGGAAATTTGGGGTTTATCAATTGACAAAAGCGGACTCATTTGGGTTGGTTCAATTGGCGGTATTAGTCATTTTGACGGTAATAAGTTTACTCCATTTTTATTACCAAATAACAAAGTCGAAAATTCCAAACCAATGCTATCTGATAAATTGGTCTTTAAGTTTTTAGAAGATAGAAATGGAACGATGTGGTTTGCTACTGATGGAAATGGTGTTTTTAAATACAAAAATGGCGATTTCATTCATTTAACTTCTATCAATGGACTTACTGACAATAATGTATCAGATATTTTTGAAGACAAGCAAGGAAATATCTGGATTGGGACTTTTAATGGCGGTGTGAGTAAATATGATGGGAAAACATACACTAACTTCACAAAGGATGGAACTATAGAAGGAATGGAAGCTGGCGGTTTTTATGAAGATAGCAAAGGAAATATATGGTTTACAGCCGAAAACATTGGGGTTTATAAATATGATGGGACAAAATTCACTCTATACAGCACTAAAGACGGATTAACGTCAAATGTTGTTCTAAGTATATTCGAGGATAACAAAGGACAACTTTGGTTTGGAACTTGGCAAGGCTTATGCATTTTTGATGGTAAGAAATTCGTGAATGCTCGAGACAAAGAATCTTGGACAAATTAATAATAACTGTTGCTAACATCGGTTTGAACGCAAGTGGGGCTGAAGTAGTACATTGAGCATTTGTACTTCTATCAACTTTTGTACTAAATTTGAACATTAGTAATTTTAAGCCCTATCTTCGCCAAGTTTTGGATGCTAGTCTTACGCACCTTTTCACAAAAAACCCTGCACACTTGATTACATCTTGTGTACAGGGTTTTTGCTTTCTGAGGGCAGTTTGTGGAAAAATGGCTTAGAGCAAAGCTGCAATGCGGTCTTGAGGGCAGTATAAGTATCCAAAAATTGTTGGAAAAGTTGAGAAGTGAACAACTGCGAGAGAAGCATTGTTTGGAAAATATCAATGTTTTTTACTATTTGGCAAGTCAGATATACCTTCCGCCCATATCGCTTTTCAATACAAACCACCATGGAAAAAGAATTATTCTCCTTCCTCGCCCAATACATGACGCTTACCGAGGAGGAAAAACGCACCCTTATTGACCTCGACATCTTTCGTTCATTCAAAAAAGGAACTATTCTCCTCTCCGAAGGACAGCGTTCTGAAGAAGAGTATTTCGTCATGCAAGGCTGTATTAGATGCTATTACGTTATCGACGGCGAGGAAAAAACAACCGCATTTTATACCGAATCTGAATCTCTTTCGCCACAGTGCTTTGGTACCAAACAACCCTCGAAATATTTCGTTGCCTGCGTGGAAGATTCGACTCTCATTGTCTCGAATGCTTCAATGGAATCGGTTGTTTTTGAGAAATTTCCGCGCTTTCAAGCACTTTGCCTCTTGCTGACCGAAGACCTTCTTGCAAAAAATCAAGCCACGTTGGATGAATTCAAGACTTCTAGTCCCGAAGAGCGGTATCTCAATCTCCTCCAAAACCGCCCTGATTTAGTGCAAAGAGTGCCGCAACACCAGTTGGCAAGCTATTTAGGTATCACGCCGCAGTCACTCAGCCGCATTCGCAAGCGTCTTGCCGAAGCACCGCATTTATTACCTTAAGTGAACGATTTTTTTTACGTGTTCTCCGTACCTTTGTCGTATAATTTTCATATTCACATCTACAAAGGAGACTCATACTATGGAACCAATCAAAATTCAACTATCAGGGCTTTGGGTCGCGCTAGTGCTCACCAACCTGTATGGGGACGTACTGCGCATGATGAGCGGTGACGTAGCCAGAATGCCAGAGACGCACGATTTCACCCAACTTCACTGGCTTGCCGCAGCTGCTTTAATGGCAATACCAATCATCATGGTCTATTGTTCGCTGACCTTAAGCTATTCGCTCAACCGTTGGGCAAACATTATTTTTGCAACTGCATTTTTTCTACTGACCGCTACATCATTGCATACCTACCCCTCGATGTACGATAAATTCCTGCTTTGCGTGGGGCTTGTTTTTAATGTGCTTACAGTTTGGCAAGCATGGCATTGGAAAGCATAACGCTGGAAAGCATAATGAATTAACTTATTCACCACAGGAGAAACAGCAATGAAAGCGATGATCTATACCGAATACGGCGCACCAAATGTTTTACACCTCAAAGACGTTGAAAAACCTCTTCCCCAAAGTAATGAACTGCTCGTGAAAGTGTATGCTTCAAGCGTAACATCAGGCACTATCTGGATACGGAAAGGCGAGTTTCCCGGTTCGAAAGTATTCACTGTCCTTTTGCGCTTGATGTTTGGCATCACCAAACCCAAACGTCCCATTTTGGGGGTTGAATTTTCAGGGATTGTGGAAGAGGTGGGAAACGGTGTCACGCTCTTCAAAAAAGGCGATGAAGTGTATGGCACCACGACGGGCTTGCCACAAGGCTCTTACGCGGAGTACGTCTGCATTCCCGAAACATGGAAACAAGGCGTTGTAGCGGCAAAACCCCAAAGCCTCACCTTCCTTGAAGCCGCAGCCCTTCCCGTTGGCGCAATGACGGCTCTTCATATTCTCAAGAAAGCGAATATCCAAGCGGGTCAAACAATACTTATCTACGGAGCCTCGGGAAGTGTCGGCACGTATGCCGTGCAAATTGCAAAATACTTCGGTGCAAAAGTAACGGGCGTATGCAGCACTGCCAATCAAGAATTAGCCCGGTCTCTGGGCGCAGATGTGGTGCTTGATTATACCAAAGGCGACTTCACAAACTGCAGCGAACAATTTGACCTTATTTTTGATGCGGTCGGTAAACTCAATAAAACAACGTGGAAGCCGTTATTACGCAAGGGCGGAACATTCTGCTCGGTCAAATCTCCAACAGCGGAGAAAAGTGAGTACTTGGGCGAACTTCATGCTATGATTGCGCAAGGAAAACTGAAGCCTGTCATTGACAAATCGTACGCTTTTGAAGGGATTGCCGAAGCGCATGAATACGTGGAATTGGGTCATAAAAAAGGAAATGTTGTTATCAATCATCATCACTAACTCACATGAATACCCTACAAAACCTTACACAAAAACTTGGGCTTCGTCCAAGAAATGTCTTTTTGCTCGATGGCATAGGAGCACTCTTCTCAGCACTCTT
Source organism: Ignavibacteria bacterium (assembly GCA_014654705.1). Lineage (GTDB taxonomy): Bacteria > Bacteroidota > Ignavibacteria > Kapaibacteriales > UBA4661 > PH2015. The sequence continues at coordinate 19,255 of JACVZY010000094.1, read as the reverse complement.
ATTGGTTGCGCTCTTGGCACCCTTTGAAAACATTTTTGGAATGCCTCGCAAGGTCTTGTACACCTTGTCCATCCCTGCTTTTGGGTTTGCGGTGTACTCGTTAAGCTGCTATTTTATTGATGTCAAACGGTGGCAATTATTTTTGAAATTTATTGCCTTTGCGAACTTCATTTATTGTTGCGTGACGTTTGGACTTGTCATACGAGAATATGATTCGCTCACAATGTTAGGCGTAGCCTATTTTCTGGGAGAAATCGTCATTATTTTCGCGGTCATTGGTATAGAATTGATGGTGCTTACAAGAAAACCAACAGCGTGAAACGTTGCACCACATCAAACATTTTGACGAGACCACAACCAACAATACATTCCAATGAAAGCAATCCTCCACACACAATACGGTGCGCCGGAACTCCTCAAACTCCAAGAAATACCTACGCCAGCACCGAAAGCCAATGAAGTGCTGATTAAAATACACGCCTCTACCGTAAACAGGACAGATTGCGGTTTTTTGCGCGGCAAGCCGTTTGTTACGCGCTTTATTAGTGGATTACCGAATCCCAAATACACAACGCTTGGCAATGAATTTGCGGGAGAAGTAGAATCGATTGGCAGTGCGGTAACGTCATTCAAGCGTGGCGACAAGGTCTTTGGTTTCGACGACGCTCACTTCGGCGCACACGCTGAATACAAAATTATGGCGGAAAAAGATGCCTTTACAACTATGCCCAGCACGATGACTTTCGCCGAAGCCGCTCCCATAGCCGAAGGTGCGCACTATGCGCTTTGTGACCTCCGAGCAATCAATCTTCAACCGGGGCAAAACATACTTATCAACGGCACGACAGGTGCAATCGGGTCGGCGGCGGTACAGCTTGCGAAGAATTTTGGTGCGGAAGTCACTGCCGTTTGCAATACGAAGAACACAGAACTCGTCGCATCACTAGGTGCAGACAGGGTGATTGATTACACCAAAACAGATTTCACCACGATTTCGGAAACGTTTGATGTGGTCTATGACGCAGTGGGCAAAAGCTCCTTTGGAAAATGCAAACCGCTTCTGAAAAGCGATGGAATCTATAAATCTACCGAACTTGGAGCAATGTGGCAAAATCCTTTTCTGGCACTCATCACGCCGCTTTTGGGTGGCAAAAAAGTGCTGTTCCCCATTCCCACCATCAGCAAGGAAGATGTCGTTTTTCTGAGAGATTTGGTCGAAGCGGGGAAATACAAGCCCGTTATTGACAGGCAGTACCCGCTCGAAGAGACGATTGAGGCGTTTCGCTATGTGGAGACGGGGCAAAAAACGGGGAATGTGGTGATAAGGGTGGCGCAATCGTGACGGTTTTTGTCCTTGAGTACTCTCCCATCGACCTAAAATCGGGTCTTGCAGATCATCAATTTCTCAACTATGAAGTCATTCAAAAAGGATTATCAGGTAAAAGAATTTGGGGCATTTTATGTTGTGTAGCTAAATGTGCTTGCAAGAGCGTCCAGCCTATGCCCGAAGCCCCTTGCATGAACCCTGTTTGCGCATATACAAAACTTGGTTGCCGTCTATTCTCCGCATGAATCCATGCTAATCCGCTATTCTGTACACTTGCACTTTGCAAAAGATGTGATAAAACTTCGTTACTAAAAACTTGGTATTCTTTCGAGCCAAATTGTTGATAGAGATGAAGGAAAAATGAGACTACTCCGGCATCTCCACAACAAAACCCCACATTATTCCAATAGCCCGATGTTTTCTTTGTCGGTATGCCACATTGCATCATTGCTCGCGCTGCCACAACAATTTTTTGCTTCCAAACAGTATCTCCCGTAATAGTAAAAAGTTTGTAATACAATCGTGCTGTCCCCGCAGGTCCATGACACCAACTCAAGTAGTAACGATCTTTTCCTGTTGGCTCCGCATGATAAATCCAGCCGCTATCATTGGTGATAGAAGCGAGATGCGAAGCACCTTTCAGTGCAGCATCCAAAAAACGCCGTTCTTTTGTCGTTTCGTATAATTGCGCGAGGAAATAACAAACACCAGCCGTTCCATGAGAAAAATTCGGCAAATAGGCTTTTCGTGCAGTGTCGCTCATATACATCGACCACCGCAATGAGGAAGAATTTTTCTCGCCTGTAACTTGTAGCGCCCGCGAAAGTAACACATTACCTATTGAGGAAGCAATTTTCAAAGCATCAGGAAGGACATTGTATTTGGAAGCATACAGCATCGTTAAGCCAATTCCAGCATATCCAGACATAATGTCATTTGCAAGAAAAGTATGAACAAAATCTTGCTGAATCATTGTTTGGACACGTTCTAAGAGTAGCCTTGAATGCTTTTGATACAGAGATTTACCACTTATTCGATAAAATTCATTCGTGACGAAAGCCAGACCACAAGCCCCAGTGTAAAGACCAATTTTATCCGGTCGCCATGTTTCTGGTGTGGTAGAAATGATGTATTGAAGACCTTGTTCGGCTTTTTGGAGATATGTACTGTCTTTTGTAACTGTAAACAATTCGAGATAAAACAAGACAATTCCACTTGTTCCTGAATATAAATCCGTTGAAACAAGTTTAGAATCTTGTACCGTTCTCCATGCTAATTCTTGATTGTCTTTGTCAAGACGCATTGACTGAAGCCATTGCTCTGCTTTGAGAGCTACAGAAAGATAGGACGAATCTCTAATACCAACCATTGACGTGCGTGGTAACATTTGAGCAGATACTACACCGCAAAATGTTAAGCACAAGGTTATGAGCATAACAAACAAATTATCAAGACGACCAATTGCAATACTTGGCTTCATTAGAGTTATGAATAGATTGAATAGTAGAGCAAGAAGTCTCTATGAAGCACCTAAAAAGCAATTTTGGGAACATAGACAAGAGTCTCGTCTGTGCAGATACAGCAATCTCATTCTGTTCACTTCTTTACCTCAAAACTTCATCGTCATTATCGCCGCAAACGTCTCTATGCCATTCCAAAGATTTTGCAGACGGATATTTTCATTTTCGGCGTGTTGGTTGTTGTCGTGATTGGCAATGGGAACAGTAACCGTAACGGTTTTAAGGTGTTGCTCAAAGAGATATAGCGGCAGACTTCCACCGAGAGCCGGTACAACCACTATCGGTTCTGCGGAACTTGTCTGCACAGCCGATACGACCGCCCGCGCAAGCGGATGACCAAGCGGTGTGCGCTGGGCGTTGTAGCCCTTGAAAGCACGGACTTTTGCAATATTTGGATGTTGCAAGCGTTCTTCGTCCGTAGGGTCGCGGTCAATCACAAAATACCCCTGCTTTTGCACGTGGCGTTTGATTTTTTCGGTCTGACGCTGCCAATCATTTCCCAGAACCAAGCGTAAATCGAGCGCCGCCACTGCTTGCGTGGGGATAACGTTTGCGGACATTGCGCCCACGTTTGCGCTACGAATGCCATTGATGTTGAGTGAGGGAAGGTTGAGCATTTCCAGCAAATACGCACCATTGCCGTCGGGCTTGGCAACACCGAGTTCACGTTTCATTTGCTCGTCGGGGTGAGGAACAGAGCGTATGGCGGCGCGTTCTTCTTCGGTAAACGGTACAACATCGTCATAAAAGCCATCCACGAGTACTTTCCCCGATGAATCTTTCATCGAAGCGAGCAGAGAAACGAGTTTTTGTGCAGGATTCGGTACCCAATTCCCGTAGTGCCCACTGTGCAAAGGGCGCTTGGGACCATACACAGTGATTTCCATATTCACATCCCCCCGAACACCGCACACCACCTGCTTTCGTCCAGACTGATGCACAGGACCGTCGCAAATTATCCAGCCGTCCGATTGGAGCAGGGCTTGATGGCGTTCCAGAATATCACCAAGATTCGTCGAACCCGCTTCTTCCTCGCCTTCAAAGAAGAACTTGACGTTCACTGATGGCTGAATCCCGCTTTTGCGCAGCGCCTCGTAAGCGTTCAAAATAGCTATCACGCCGCCCTTGTCATCTGATGCGGAACGAGCATAAATGCGGTTTTCAGGGTTGAACGGTGTCTTTTCGTTTGGGAAATCAATGACCTCGCCGCCTTTTTCCAACGAGCCGGAACGCAGCACAGGTGTGAACGGCTTACCATCACGCGACCATTCGAGCGGGTTCACGGGCTGCCCGTCGTAGTGAGCGTAAAAGATAACGGTGCGTTTGGCATTGGGAACCAGTACTTCGCCGTACACCGCAGGTGCAGCGCCACTTTTACCCGATTCGAGTAGCTGTACTTTTTCGATGTCGCGCTTTTTCATCATTTGGATAATGAATGAAGCGTTCTGGGCAATACTTGCACTATCAAACGCAACATTTGGCATGGACAAAAACTCACGGAACTCACGCATAATGGCAGGTTCGTTTGCCTCGCGGTAGGTACGGACGGATTTTAGTGTGGAGTTGGATTGTGCAAGAAGAGATGCAACATTGACAACGAGTGCGACAAGAATAGTAGCGTAATAGCGCATTATTTCTCCTGTTCAGTAGATTTGAAGTGGACGTGATTTTTCAGACATGAAGTATTCCGCGAAATCCTCTGGCTGCATAGTACGATTGTGCACCGTTGTGATAAATAAACACTCTACCGAAGCGATAATCCCCAAACAGCGCACCGCCGAGCTTGCGTACTGATGGAGGTGTTCGTAGCCAACTTGATGTTTTTGCGTCGAACGTGCCATGCTGCTGCAATTCCCGATATTGCTCTTCGGTCAAAAGTTCAATCCCAATTTCCTCCGCCATATCAAGGGCGTTGTCTTTGGGTTGAGCTTCTTTCCTTGATTCCAAGGCATCGCGGTCGTAGCAGAGGCTTCTTCGCTCCTTCGGGCTTTCAGCAGAGCAATCGCAAAATAGATATGCCCCCGTTACCGCGTCCTGCCCGATAACGTCAGGTTCGCCGCCCGTTCGTTCCATTTCCTTCAGCGACCATAATTTATCGGGATGTGCCAGTAATCGTTGAAGCACTGCCGACCACTCCAGCCCTTCGTGGCGCTTCATATTGCTCTCAAAACGCTCTTCCAGCGTTTGCAGGAGTTCCTCGCGCTCGTTTGGCGAGACCTGTTGTCGTGATTGGTCTTTGCGGCTGCTGCTCATAGTCATCGTACCTTTCAGGTGGATTGCTCATAATGGTTTAGAACTAATCTGCAATTTTTCTCGGAATTGACAATTGAATATTGCCCAGTATGCGAATGCAAGCGGTTGCACCGTGTCAATCTGCAATCGTCAATCCGCGGAGGAATAGTTTTGTAACGGGTAACATATTGCCGGGAAAGATGTTCAGGCAACTTTAAATCACCCACTATTTTTTCGGTACGCGGACTGCCTCGGCGGAATTATCGGCAAATATCTTGACTTTGTAGCGGAAGCGCCCACTAAAAAATTCCTGCATTTTCAGCACTTCGCCGCTTGTGGTCGAAATCCAGAACGTCGCGTAGGAATCGGCTCTGCCGTAATCAATTTGTACCATCCAGCACTCAATCGCAGCATTTTCTTGCAAACGAAGTGGCTCATTCCCAACGACCGTACACGTGTAATAGCTGTATTTGGGGCTTCCCGGCTCATAAAAGGGAACGCTGAATTTCTGCCCGACTGATTTCATTGGCAATAACCCGAAAAATTCCAAATCCATGGGGAAGGTAAAGGCTTTGCCGTCGAATGGTATTGTAAAGGTGGTGTCGGTCTTAGAGCGTGTTACTGCTTTTACATTCAGTGCACCGTTTTCATGTTTGACCAGAAATGACGGCGCTTTGGAATATTCAAGCAACTCAAGGCTTGGGAAAGCGCATTGTCCCTGCGTTTGGAAAAAAAGCGAATCTTTCCGCCACCACTTCCACTCGAAGGCGTACACGTCCTTGCCCGCCGCATTTTTGGTGATGCGAATTTCTCTATCCCAAATATCGGCAGACGTGGTGCGGTTCCCGAGCGAATCGGTAAAAAATACCGCGTAAGAATGTTTGATGGGAACAATCTTGCGCACGTCCAGTTTTTGGTTTTTTGTGGTGATAGTGTCAAGTGTTTGTGCGCTTCCCAGAGTCGTGTGGAAGAAAAAAGCAGCACAGAAAGCCGTGCAAAAAGCAGCGTAAAAAATGGTACGAAAGGGCATGATTGCTGTCTCTATATTGTATGAAGAAAATAGTGATTAGTTTGGGAGTTGTTTGTTGTCCGAGCCGAAATCGCTTTCCAAACGGCGAATCTCCAACTCCAGTTTGTAAATTTCCAGTTCACGTTCGCGTTCTTCTAATGCCAATTTTTTTTCAAATATTGCCATTTCTTGTTCGCGGTCGCGCTCTTCCAGCATCATTCTTTTTTCGGAGATTGCCAGTTCTTGTGCGGCTCTCTCTTCGCGGCGTTCCACGATGCGAAGAAAACGCATTCCCAGTATCGCTCCAGTAATAATGCTCGGTACACCAAGAAAAACGGTAATAACCATAAATACTTCCGGTAAATGCTCCATAGCTTTTCTTTCAAGAAATAAGAAATGATGGTTCGGTCAAAGGATTGATTGCATTAAGGTGCTGCCATAATGCCTCTTAATGCCTTGCACGAAGTACGAGGAAGGAGCTTATATGTTGCGGAACAGAGTGAGGTTGCGCCAAAGGTTTATACTTTCTTGCTGTATATCAATACTTTTATCAGGACAATGAAGAACTACGAAAGAGTAGAGCAGTATTCAAGGTCGAAGCAGCAGTGAGAGCGAAATCATCAGGTTTGGAAGTGACATGAATAACGCAAAAGCAGCGAGCCGAACAGCGAGTAGTCTCCGAAAATTCAATACTTTTCTTGACCGAAAATTGTGTAAATTCGCAGCGCAATTCTTGACCTCTCTTGTGGTCTTTTCGCTTATTTTTTATGGAGACGTTTCTTAATGAAAATGATTCTTTCTCGCAAACAAGGCTTTATCGGCATTGCCGTTGCTTTTGTTCTTTTGGTATCGGCTCACAATCTTTTTGCACAAGCAGTTCGTTTTCCTTCGCCAAGTTCCGGCGCAGTGGTGAAGCAAAGCATTGGCATCACTGATATTACTATCACCTACAGCCGTCCGGGCGTAAAAGGTCGTGAAGTTTGGGGCAAACTTGTTCCCTACAACGAACTCTGGCGCACGGGTGCAAATATGGCTACGGTGCTAGAAGTAACGGATGAAGTGATGATAGAAGGTCAAAAACTTCCTGCCGGAAAATATAGCCTCTTCACCATTCCTGCGCAAACAGGCGAGTGGACATTGGTGATTAACAAAAATCCGGCACTCGGTGGCACTGCCGGATACAAGCAGGAAGAAGACGTTTTTCGCACGAAAGTAAAGCCGCAAATGCAAACTGCATCGCGCGAATGGCTTGAGTTCTCGTTTGAAGACCTTACCGATTCCAGTGCAAACGTTGTTCTCTACTGGGAACGCTTGCGCCTGCCTATCAAAATGACCGTCGCAACGCAAGAACTGACATTTGCAAAAGCTCGCAATGCCGTTGCAAATGCGCAAGGTGCAAATCTTGGCTTTGCAAATTATGCTCTTCAAACAAATTCCAACCTTGACGAAGCCCTCAAAATGACGGATGCTTCGATTGCGGTGCAAGAAACCTATCGCAACAACGTCATCAAAGCACGTATTTTGGAGAAAATGGGTAAAAAAGCGGATGCCGTGAAATTCCTTGAAAAAGGCGTAAAAATGGGCAAAGAAATGAAAACCGCTCCTTTTGACCTTGCTGACAACGAGAAAATGCTTGCTACGTGGAAAAGCGCGAAATAAGCAGTTGGTGAAATTTTGATATATTTGCAGAAGCCACATTGAATGATAATTCAGTGTGGCTTCTGTGGTTTTATTGTATGTCGTTGCTAGGTGAAAATCCCGCGTATTGAAAAATTTGGAAACAGTACACTTTGTTCACCGTTATTTCTCTTTAGAAGATGAACGCTCAAGTATCTTCATGCAAAAACAGTGAGTTATCAAAATTATATGTCTCTGTAATTATTTGTTTTTCGGAGTCATACCGATTGCTTTGGTTGTTGCCCTGCTTGATGGTATTGGCTTCAAGCAGTTTGATAGCACAAAGAGTTATTGATATTAATGTTAAGTCTCATAAACAATTATTTCAAGACATAGAGGGGGTTTTTCCATTCCTGAGACCTGAATTAAGTTTAACTTTTGAAATGTTACAGGCAAAAGGTATGAGCGATGTTGATATTGTGCGAAATTACAACCTGTTGCTATATTCTTTCAAAGCAAAATATGACAAAGGCGAGAGTATTAAGAAAAAACTGTCTAAATACAAATTCTCATTCTTAGCTGACAGAACCAATCCTCCAAAGGAGGTAGATCAAGAATTTCTACCATTCTACGTGAATCAGTTAATGGCGTATGGTTTTTTCCCTCAAATTATTGAAAAATTTTACCGCGAAAAAAATATCAACCCGATTAACCTTGCGATGAATGCTTACGAGTATAATGATACCGCAAGGGTGTTCTTCTCCGATGCCATTATCGTTGGTCATATAGATTCTGCTTATTATGATATTTCTCCACAAGATGGGCGTTTACTATCTTTCGCAGTTACAATCAGAGAAGTATTAAAAGGAGCTTTCTCTAATAATCATCTTGTTTTACGGGCGAGTTCATCGGCATATATTGATACACTTACTGGGGAAAAGGTTGTTCAGACTTTAAGTTTCCATCGTCAAAACCTACTACAAGAAAATAAAACCTATCTATTCTTTCTTGATAGATATAAATATATTGATGGCATACTAAGCCAATACTCACCATCAATTGACGAAACAAGCGAAAATTCTCCTGTTAAGATGAAGATTGCTGCAAAAAGTGAAATAGAGTTAGTAAAAGCTCCTATCGCTATTACTAAATCCGCTCAATTATTACGCCAAAATTGCTTTATATTCACCAAAAAATATGAGATAGTGGATACAAGTACAAACAATAAAGCCAGTACTTCATACCCTGAACAAAAGTATCTTTTAGAATCGGATTCTCCCGAATACATACTGAAGGTCATTGAAAATATTCGTAAGATGTGCAAGGAGTACCGCAAGCAATTTAGAGCGATTCGATAACAAAAATGTATTCGGGTTTTATGTGCATAAAGCTTGTTCTTCCTTCACGGTTTGCTTTCACTTCTTGCTCGAGGGACTGGACAAAAGCAATTACACAGGATTTGCTATTCGCTACGACGCTCAAGGCGCAGTGCGGCGTGTTGCCCGCGTTCAAACATTTTTATCACAAATTCAACCACAATCTTCGCCACGCAAAACAACAAGGAAATAATACATCATGCGCAAAGCTCTCGACAACACCTTCATTCAATACGGCATCCGCAAAGAAGACATGGCGCTTGTGGAAATGCTCGCTCGCAAACATGGTTTGGATTTCGATTGGGTGCAAGCGCTCCTCAAAAGCCTTCACGCGGAAAAAGTCAAGAACGAAGAGCCGGACGACAAAACAGTCGAACGTATTATCGAAAGCGCCTTGGAGCGGGTTCGCAAAAGTGAAGAGTTGAGCTTTTACGGTGCATCAGCAAAGAAAAAATCGTAGCGTACTTGTTCGCCGTAAGCCGCATTATTCCTCTGTTCATTTCTTGAATCGCACATTTCCTTGCGCGAAATCCGAAAAATGTTTGTAGTTTTGCACTCTGTTCTTTTTGACCATTGTATGGTGCGCTGGTGACGATTTTGCGTCAGCAGCGATAATAGGGAAGCGAGGTGAGAAGACAATAGTGATTCTTCAATTCCTCCGCGGTTGCGCCGCCGTAATGGACGACAACGTGTTACCCCCAAAGCCACTGTAAACAGCACCCAAGCTGTTTTTACGGGAAGGCAAACACGACGAATGACTCCAAAGCCGGAAGACCTGCCTACAATGCTCATCACGTTTCGGTAAGCGCTAATTCATTTTGCTTACTAGAGACCATCCGCGCCAACGGATGCGATGAGGAAACTCTATCCCCAATAAAGTTTTGAATGCTGAGAGTTGAATGATGGATGGTCGAATGGTCATTTGGTAGTGCGCACTACCAAGCCTCTGATTATCATAGTTCATCCTTTTGCTTTCATCCTTTCTGCCTTCCTTCCTCGTCTTTCTTCTCTTTCGTCGTCTGCGATTGGCATTGCAGCTTCTACCGTAAGGATTTGTATGTTTTCTTGTTTTTCGTTCGTACGCCGCGCTGTGGTGTGTGCTGTTATGTTGTGCGCATTTTTTGCAAGCGCCACTGTGGTTCATACACAACCGTATTCTTTTTTCGGCACGATAGGTGTGCAGCCACAGCCTCTTGTCGTCTTGCTTGGCAATGATGCCGTTCATGTTTTATGCGGTGAAGTAGATGGAAATTTTAATGGTACGCAAGATGCTGGAGATACACCTGCTTCGTGGGTGCGCATTCCCCTTCGTAACGGTAGTCTTGACCAGCAATCGGCACAGACACTGCGGTTTGCATGGGGTGAGGGTATCGGATTTCCATCGCGTCCTGCATTTGATAGTGATGGGCAAACGCTGTACATTGAGCAGCGCGGCAGGATTCGCAGTTTTGATACGCGCTCACAGACGCTCCGTCGCGATACTTTGTTGCTCATTGATTCGCTTGCACGTTCTACCTTTAATACAACAGGTACTGTTTCGGCGCTTAGTATTGATGGAGCGTCGGGGCGATTATTTGTAAGCCTACGCGGGCGCTCTACCTCTGCCGTCGTGGAGGTAGATATTGCCAGTAGCCGTGTTGTAACACGCTATCCGGCAGGTGTTTTTGTACAGCAAACAATTCCCTACATCACATCAACTGGAAAAAGGGGCGTTGCAATCTTGAACGAAGGCTCTTTCGGAACGAATACTTCCACGCTCATGCTTGCTCGTTCACCGCAGGAAATGACCACTCTGAGCATCGGCAATACGGGCAATCACCTTCTGCGCGTTGGCGATGAAATCATTGCTACGATGAACGGCTCGCATGAACTCAAAGTCATTAACCTGAACGAAGAACGTATTGCAAGGACGATTCCAGTGGGAACAACGGGTTTTAACGGACCGCGCGAAGCAGCATATATTCGCCAACTAAACCAATATGTCGTTACCTCATACGATGGGAAAATTCGTTTTTTTGATGCCACAACAGGTGTAACGCTAGGAACAGTCAATACCAACAGCAAATCGGAAGGACTGGCGATTGTGCCCAATAACTCGCTTCTGGTGTCAGATGCTTTTGCTGCAAACAGCTTTACCAGTGCTTCAACGCTCTCGCAGATTAGTTTTATTACCAACTCCGTTCGTGATAACAGCCTCGCCCTCACTCGCTCCACCATTGCCCCCAATCCCGTTTCCGGCACAGCACGAATCACTCTGCAAGCCTCATTAAGTCTTGGCTATGGCGATATTACACTTTCACTTGTCAATACCCTTGGCGCTCACGTGGCGACGCTGCCTTTTGAGCGGCACGAGAACACAATCGAAGCAGCGCTGAACGTTGAAGAACTGGGCTTGGCGGGCGGAATGTACTTTCTGCAGCTGCGAACAGCACAAGGAATGACAGCACTTCCACTCTTCATTACGCGATAAGTATGTACGCCGGAGACGGGAAATATGCCCCAAGCGAATGTGCGAGGTGCGGACGCGAGTTCGTGTGCAAAGCCGGAACGCCTGCGCTTTGCAACTGCTTCCACATTCGCCTCACTCCGGCAGATATTCGCATGATTGAAGAACTCTACGAACGCGAGTGCGTCTGCTCTGAGTGTTTGCGTGCTCTTCAGCAGATACTTCCTTTACAACAGGTGCTTTCTGAGCAATTTCCCGGACAATCTTAATCTCAAGAACAATGAAATTTTTTGTAATCATCCGCTTGTTCTGTGCAAGCCTTTACGCGCTGAGTAGCGCTTTTGCTTGCAGTGCTATTGTGTGTAGCGCTATTGTGTGCAGCGCTCCGGCGCTTCATGCTCAAGTCTTCGGTGCGGGTGCAGACACGGTTTTTTCCGTGCGTTGGGGAACGGGACAGAGCTTCGGTCGCGAACAGTTCCCGCGCAATGTATTGGGGCTGCCCGACACAAGCGCCCGTGCTGATCGTCCCGCTGTAACAGCCGAAGCAGTATGCTCCTTGGGGCTTGGAGGCGAAATTATTATCGGTTGGAAAAATGCTATGCTTCTCAACCGCACCGGTGCTGACTTCACGGTATTTGAAAATGTATTTCTCTACTTCGGCGAGCGCCGATATGCAGAACCGGCGAAGGTGGCAGTGAGCCAAGACGGGGTGCGCTTTGTAGAATTTCCTTTTGATTCTCTTTCCTTGCGGGGCTGCGCTGGCGTTACACCGACGAATGGCGACAAAAGCGCCTTCAATCCTAATGTTTCGGGAGGTGATAGTTTTGATTTAGCGGTAATTGGCATGGATTCCGTGCGTTTTATCAAAATCACCGATGTTTCCCAGATAGTGCTTAATAGCCCGCAGCACCCTTTTTACGACCCGACGATTTCCGGTTTCGATCTTGATGCTGTAGTGGGTGTTTCGCTTGTTTTCACGCCGCGCACGACCTCTGTGGTACTGGAGCATCAGAATACAAGCGCAGTGCAGGCAAGTGTAATCGTTGGTGAAAATGGAATTGTTGTGCAATCGTTATCCTTATTGCCGCAAGAAAGTGTTCGTGCAGAACTTTACACATTGCTTGGAAGCTGCGTTGCACGAGCCGACGACGTAATATCATCGGCATTTATTCCAACGGACGCTTTACCCAAAGGCGCATATTTCCTTGTTCTTCGGAGAAATGGTTATGCTGAGACCCGAAAAATTATGGTGTGGTAGAGCAGGGCTTGTGGTGCTTGGCGTGATGTTGTTCGTCAGTTGTCAAAGTGCCGTTAAGCCCATTGATACTACGCCCACGAGTACACAAGCAGGCGCATACATTCTGTGCGAGGGCTTGTGGCGGCAGGATAATTCCACGCTCTCCCGCTATGACGCTAGTACGGCTACTGTCAGCAATGATTTTTTTAGCCGCGTCAATGTCGGCTTGCGCATTGGCGACACGGCTAACGATATGGTACTTCAGGGCGATACGCTGTTTATTGCGGTTTCGACCTCCAGAAGTATCGAAATTATTCGTGCCTCCACGGGCGTGTGGCTTGGGCGGATTCGTCTTGTGGGAATGAGCCAAGAGCCGCGCCATATCACGCTTGCAAATGATTCTACCGGATTTGTCAGCAATCTGAATGACGACTCCATCACCGAGTTTGACACCCGTACTTTTCGGATTCGTACACCGCGCATACCCGTCGGACCTGCTCCTGAAGGAATTGCATCATCAGGGAGATATGTGTTTGTCGCAAATTCCGGCTTTGGAGATTTTCGGGCGGCGGAAGCAAAGGCAGGGACAATTTCGGTAATAGAGCAGGCAACAGGTCGGGAAATACGAACGTTAGGAGGCTTACCCAATGCGGGTAATTTGCTCGTGAATGTCGCAAAAACAAGATTGTATGCGGCATACAAGAACCTGCCGTCGAAGCCCGATTCGCTGGGTGGAATCGTGGAATATGATGCAGCATCGCTGCAAGAACTTCGCCGATGGCGAGTAAAATCGCCATTCGCACTCAATTTTTCGGCAACTGGCGATACGCTGTTCTATCTTAGCGGAAGTGGTGTGGAACTGCTCACACTTAGGCGGGCTGACGCAAAGCCGATTTCTGCCATTCGCATAATAGAGCCAAATGCGTTGTGGTATGGCTTGGGAGTTCATCCGCGCTCGTCGGAGTTGTGGATTTGCAATGCTCGTGATTATAGCGTGAACGGGGAAGTAGTCGTGATGAACCTTACGGGAGAGATTGTGCGACGGTTTGATGTGGGGATAAACCCCAACACGATTGTTTTCTTCTAAAAATGAGCGACCGGAAGGTTGAGTGTGTAGTACAATCTCTCTTTTGTTCTTGTTACCGATAACCTTTTTCGCTGCGTTTCTGAGAAGAATTGCGTAAATTTGTTTTTCTTCTTGTGCTCATTGTAGGCACAAGCGCCTCACTCTTATTTTCATTTTGTATTATGGTGTGCCCCGTACTGCGGTGTGGTCTAGTATTCCTGCTTTGTGCAGGGAGTTTTTTGCGAGTGTCCGCGCAAAGCCAACTTCTGGATTCCGCTTTTTTGTCGAAGAAAAAACTTTATACTTCCATTCACGAAGCGCTGAAGGAACCTGAAAAGGTCTATCGTCTGGCGTTGGTGGACGAGTATTTGGATGAATTGCCCTCGCGTATTAGCGAACTCATCAATCTTCAATATCTGGACGTTTCCCAAAATAAGTTAACGGCGCTGCCAACGGATATTTGCGATTTGCCGAACTTGCAAATCATCAAAGCACGAAACAATCAGATTGAACGCCTGCCGGAGGGCATAGAACGCCTTCAAAATTTAATAGAATTGGATTGTAGCGTCAATCTTATTACTGAACTGCCTCCTGAAATAAAAGCACTGAAAAAACTCAAACGGCTTAATTTGCAAAAAAATAGGCTCAAGTCTCTGCCGGAAGAATTTGGCGATTTGCAAAAACTGGAAGAGTGTAATCTGTCGCTCAATAGGCTGACGGAGTTGCCGAAGCGTTTTTCATTGTGTACGCAGCTTGTTGACCTCGACTGCTCAGAAAATAAATTGACCCTTCTCAACGATGATTTTACCCAACTAACGAAACTCCAAGTGCTGGAGCTGACCAACAATAAACTGACTGCACTTCCCGAAAAACTCGGTTCGCTTTTCCAGCTTCGGCGTTTGCTGCTTTCCTACAATAAAATTGTCTCTATCCCCCCCACTATAAGCTCGCTGAAGAAATTACAAATCTTGCGTTTGGAGTTTAACGCGCTTACATCTCTTCCCACGGAACTTGGATCTGTGCTGTATTTGCAGGAACTATATCTGAATGGCAATCATCTGAAAGAGTTTCCCGGTATCCTCTGTAATTTGCGCAGTCTCAAGATTCTCCAGCTCTCCGGAAATGCTATTCCTGCTCTGCCCAACAATATCAATGAGTGCGTGAATCTTCAGTCGCTGCATCTGGCGCGGAATGTCATTAATGCGCTTCCGCAAACAATCTCCAAGCTCACCAATCTCCGCGAACTTCTTATTGCGGGTAATCCAATAACGCAAAACACCAAAACCATTGATACGTGGCGCGAAACGCTTGCAAATACAACGGTAGTGTGGCGATAGAGTCTTTTAGCGCTACTATCCAAAGACGTTCACAACAAAAGCCGAACAATCCTTAATCGTGAGTTGTTCGGCTTTTTGGGGGTTCGCGGTGTAGTATCGTGCAAAATTATCTGAGCAGATGCCGTTGCTGCATTCGTAGCTGCCGCTCTTGTGGCGTTCTTGCTTGCTGCCGTTCTATGCGAAATTGTCGTATGAGTTGTTGGAGTTCTTCGGCTTGTGCTTGCAGTCCTGAGGCGCTCTCGGATATATTACCCACGCCACGTGCGGATTCTTCGATGACACCGGTAATGGTGCTGACACTTTCAGCCATGGTATTGCTCGTGGCAGCTTGCTCTTCGCTGGCAGTTGCCAGTTGCGCCATTACGTCGGAAACGCGCTCTGTGCGCTCTAAAATGGCGAGGAATGCCTCGGCGGATTGCGTGATTGCTTGCTCTCCTTCTTGCACAAGGCGGGTTCCGGTTTCCATTGCACCAACAGCCTCATTGGTGTCGTGCTGAATAATTTTTATCATTGCCGAAATTTCTTTTGTGGCTTTTTGTGTTCGTTCGGCGAGCTTGCGGACTTCATCGGCAACAACAGCAAAGCCTCGTCCTTGGTCGCCTGCGCGGGCGGCTTCGATAGCGGCGTTCAGTGCCAACAGATTTGTTTGGTCGGCAATTTCATCAATTGTGGAAACAATTTCACCAATTTGCTCGCTAGACTTGCCGAGTGCGCTGATTTTTTGTGCTGACGACACAACGACCTCAGAGACTTTCCGAACATTATCCACCATTGTTTTCATTGCGCCGTTGCCGCTTTGCGCATCGTCATTTGCAAGCGAGGCTTCGTGCGCGGCGAGTGATGTTTGTTGTGTTGTCTGCTCAATCGTGGCGGACATTTCTTCGACCGCGCTTGCCACTTGTCCGGCTTGGCTGGTCTGCTCGTGTGCCGAGTTATTCAGCTCTGCTGTCACGCTTGAAATTTCGTGTGCTGCCAAGACTGTTCGGTCGGCGCTCTCCGCCACGCGGGAAAGCATTTGCTCAATAGTTTCAATCGTGCTATTGAGTGTGGCGGCTAATTTCCCAATATCATCCTGTGATTGTACCGGAACGCGGACGGTCAAATCCCCATCGGCAACGCGGCGGATGTGCTGTAGTAGATTTTCGATGCTGCTTGCCAGGTATTGTTTTTGTTCTTCACTGCGCTGTAAATCGTGGGTTGCGCGGCGCTCTGACTCTGCTTTCACTTCTTCCAATTTGTGATAATCCTCCTGCGCTTTCCGCTCGCCCTCAGCTCGGAGTGTGTCAATCATTGTGAGCGCATTGTCTTTGGCACGGATGAATTGTACTGCCAGCACAGTAATAAGAACAATTTCCATCCCGAATGAAATAAACTGTTGACGAACGAGAAGATCGCCCGAAAGGTACATGGTCGGGAATTCAAAGCCGTTAAGGTTCAAGACATAAAAAGCTATCCCGACGGCAAGCGAAAGCCACATATACAGCCACGCTGAGCGAATGCCGCCGATAAGTGCAGCTATAAGTGGCGCTATAAAAAGAAAATTGCGACTGGTATTACCTTTTTGTCCACCATCGGCGAAATAGCCCAATGCAACGATGACGAACAGAAAAACACTCGTAAACAGGTTTGTGCTTATCGTAATGGATTGTGTAGAACGGAGGATGAACAGGTTGGAAATAACAGCGATGATGGCAAAGCACATCAGCCAAACGACCGCTATTGGTCCTTGCCCAATAAGGCTCTGGACTGCATTGACGGCAGACAAAACGCAGAGTGTCAAGCCGATAGTAACCATGAGCCGTGCGCGGCGATATTCTTCAGGAATTTGGCGTAAAGATTTTGGTACGAAGTACAAAATAAGATGTTCCAACATGACAAGACGCTCCAAAACAAAAGTTGAATAAAACGATGGTGATGCTTGTTCAGTTGGAAACGAAAGAGCCTTGTGTTTGTTGCATGAATTTACCTTCAGTCGTGCAACACCGTCTGTCCGCTATTGGTTTACATTTTTCCACCATGCGGAGTGCGGGTAGGGAGCGGCAAGCCTCACGGGTTCTCCTATGAGTGGCGTGCAGAGCGCCAAAGAGCTAGCAATAGCTGAGGCTTCCAGCCGTGTGATTGGCTCGTCCCACGTGTGCGACGCAAGCGTGAAACGCCCCCAGTGCATTGGCATAAGCGCTGTGGCTTTCAAATCAAGACTTGCTTGTACTGTCTCTTCGGGCATGAGGTGGATAAGTGCCCATTTTTTGTTGTACTGACCGCATTCCAGCATTACCAAGTCGAAGGGACCAAACTTTTCACCAATGGTCTTGAAATGTGTATCATAGCCGGAATCACCGCCAATATAGATTTTTGCTTGTGAGGATGTGAGCGCAAACGATGCCCATAGCGTTTTGTCATTGATGATGCCACGTCCGGAAAAGTGCCGTGCCGGAGTAGCTGTCAAAGAGATGCTGCTTGTGATGTCGGCTTTTTCCCACCAATCCAGCTCGGTAATGTTCTGCTCGTCCACGCCCCAGTATGCAAGGTGTTCGCCCACGCCAAGTGCGGTATAGAAGTGCTTCGTCTTGGCAATAATTTTTGTGATGGTTTCGTAATTGAGGTGGTCGTAGTGGTCGTGCGTGATAATAACGGCATCCAGAGGCGGCAAATCATCCACCGAATAGACCGACGTACCCGCATAACTTTTCATAAACCACGGCACAGGAGCAATGCTCTCCGCAAAAATGGGGTCAACGAGAATATTCTTGCCGTCCACGTGCAGCAGATACCCTGAGTGTCCGAACCACACAAGCGTTGGCACAGAGTCAGGAAGCGCTTTTAGGTCAGTTTTGACCGAAGGAATGGGCTTGGGCGGTTCTGTGTTTTTGCTGCTTAAAAACTCGGTAAGAGTCTCCCATGTTGCATTGTCGCCTGTCATCATCGGGGTCGGGGAGGCATTGTGAAACTTGCCGTCATGGTATTGAGGCGAGCGCTTCACACGTTCCAATCGCTTGCCGGAGGGCATTTTACCAAAGGCTTTCAGTTGTAGAATGGTGATAGCACTGAACGTGAGTACGCCTACAACGATAGCGACGATAATCATGAATTTTTTCAAGATGGGGGTGGAATAGTGAAATTAGGACAGTTGCAAACAAATCTGGAGCGTGAACTTAGAGCATCAATGTCAGGAAACTTGTGGTCAGGAATGCAAACGAAAGTTCGCTGTTGTGCTTGGTTTGGTGAACGTTTGTGCGCACTCTAGTTGCTTAGGAATGACGAAAAAAAAGGCTTTTTATGAAGATGGAAAGTACCCGAATACAAAACTATAGTGGTCTAAAAATTTGGTTTACTCATCGTCTTGTTTGGTTCCTCGTTTAGTGAGCCTCATTCTTAAGCTGATGTAATCAACTGTTAATCCAATAATTAACGTTACCGAAGCAATTAATAATGTCTGAATCTGCATTGCCTGAAATACCAAGCCTGCTGTTACTCCGCCTAAAAAAAACATAACAATAATTGTTATCCTTAATTTTATTGAGGAAACAAGTTTGTTGCGCTGCTCTTGTGATTTAAAGAAAAAGAGTTGTGAAAATTCAATTCCTAAATCTGTAAAAAGTCCCGTTAAATGTGTTGTTCTAACAACAGAACTTGAAATAGTTGTAACCAATGAATTTTGTAGCCCCATGGAAAAAAGCAGAGAAAAAGCTATGAAATTGGGGTGTTGAGTTACAAAATCACGGCTCTGCAGCCCGACAAATGTTAAGATAGCGACCTCAATGAAAACGGGAAGGATGAAAATATATTTGTCGGTAATTTTGTTTGTTACTTCGATGGTGAAGTTTGATGAAAAAGCGCCCAGGAGGAAGAAAAAAACGTATAAAAAGTAAAAAATAGTTTGGTCGAAATTTACTTTTAATGCTTCTTCCACCATCAGAGCGAAATGCCCGGTTACGTTGGTAGTGAGTTTTTGAATAGCCAAAAAGCCGACAACATTAACGATTCCAGCAACAAAAGCAAGTAAGGACGCAATTCCTAAATTATGTTTGAAGTTTCTGCTTTTACCCTTGTGTCTAAACATATATCAGACTTTTTTTGATAGTATATTT
>JACVZY010000093.1 GCA_014654705.1 Ignavibacteria bacterium | reverse complement strand
TTCAAAGTTCGGAGTTCAGGTAAATGGCTCAATTTAATTATGTCCACAACCTTACAAGGCAGCGAAATAGGAACCTCTTTATGACCACGACCATTTTCGGATTTCACATTGTATTCTTTATCCAAGGCAGATATGATAACCTGCTCGAAAGTGATGCTTTTATTCCTGAGTGGTCGCAGAAGTCGCCGAATTGTGAGGTTACAACGTGAGATTGAAAAGACAAGTCATTGCTATTGGCAATGAGCACAATAAAGCACTCGATGTCAGATCGGCGGTTTCATAGAGAAAATTCTTCGTGTAGAATGAAAGGAAATCTCCACTTGATTTTGGATACCTCATTGAGGTGGTTAGTGATGCCTCATTATTGTGTTTTACGGAGTCCCAAACTGAATATCATAGAGGCGAGAATACATACCTTTTTTAGCAAGAAGTTCAGTGTGATTTCCTCGTTCGATAATACGCCCCTCGTTGAAGACTAAGATTTCATCTGCGCTGACAATAGTAGAGAGTCGGTGTGCAATGATAATAGCCGTGCGGTCTTCCAAGACGTTGTTAATTGCCTCTTGCACGAAGCGCTCCGATTCTGAATCAAGTGCTGATGTGGCTTCATCAAAAACAAGAATAGCCGGATTCCCAACTAATGCTCTTGCAATAGCTAGTCTCTGTTTTTGCCCGCCGGAAAGTAGTACGCCCCTGTCGCCGATGAATGTGTTATAGCCATCGGGCAATTTTTCAATGAACTCGGAAGCATTAGCGATACGAGCTGCTTGATGTACTTGGCTGTCTGTAATTACTCCCATTGAGCCAAATCGGATATTATTAGCAATGGTGTCATTGAAGAGTAAGGATTCTTGCGAGACAACGCCAAAGAAACGTCGATACGAAGCAAATGTAAATTGCCTAATATCAGTCCCATCAAGAAAAATGTGCCCTTCTGAAGGATCATAAAGTCTGATAAGAAGGTCGCACATGGTCGATTTCCCACTTCCACTTCCGCCTACCAGCGCAATTTTGCGACCTTTGGTAATACTAAAAGAGATATCGCTGAGAACAGATCTTCCCTTCTGATAGGCAAATTGTACATTATCAACCCGAATTTCTTGTTCAAAGTTTGGTGCATTTTGTGTCCCATTTTCTACCGTAGGCTCGCGGTCTAGGATTCCAAATACCGTTTCTGCTGCCACCAATCCACGCTGAACTTGAGCCGGAAGGCTAACAACATTCGTAATCGGAGACATAATGCTAAAGAGCGCAAAGAGAAATGTAATGAGTTCGTGGCTCCGCATTTCTCCTGAAAAAACCTGCTGCCCGCCTACATACAGTACCACAGATAAAGCAATGATGGCAAATATCTCGCTCGTTGCCGGAACAATATCATATACTCTTTGGTACTTGGATGCTGCTCGCACATACCCTCTTGTTTGCATCGTAAAAAGATTAATAACACGTTCTTCCATGCTGAACGCCTTAACAATTCTAATGCCCCCAAGTGTTTCTTGTAAAACAGATGTGAAATTTGACATGACCGTTTGCATCCGTTCTGCATAACGGCGGAGCGTTTTGGTAGCAATACGAATGAGCAATAAAGCACAAATACTTGTTCCGAAAGCAACAAGAGTTAGGAATGGAGATAACGATACAAGCATGAGCAAGAAAAGCACTATTTGCAGAGGCTCACGGGCAAGGGCTAGCGTTGCGGCCGTTACGCTCCCTTGCACGGCAGCTACATCATTGGTGATAATTGAAACAAGATGCCCACCCTTTTGTGCTGTAAAAAAATCCATCGAAAAATGCAGCATTTTTGTAAACAAGCGCTCACGAATAGAGCGGATGAGATTTTCATTAAGTAAAGTTGTTAGAATATTACAGCAATATTTTGAGATGTTTTTGAGAATAAAAATGAAGATAATTAAAACTCCAAGTCGAATCAAAGCAGAAGATTTTGTTTCGCCAATGCCGATAAAATGTATAATGGAAGAGTAAAAACTATCTTTGACACGAGAAAGAACACCTGAATCTGGAGAGCTTACAGGTAATGAAACATTATCAAACAGCAATTGAAAAATAGGCTGCACAATGGCAATAGATAATGCCGAAAGAGCAGAAAAAACTGCTCCAAAAAAAAGTGCCCAAATAACAAGCCACCGATAGGGCTGAACAAAATGGAGGAGGCGAAAAAATGTCTTCACTTTTATTGATAATTGAGCAGGCGTGATAGAAAATTATTCGGAGGCAATTCAAAATATCAGAGCAAAAAGGACTTTACGACCGAGTACCGTAAAGAGCAGACAGTAAGCGGGTAACACACTGTTCGGATGAAAATGACTCAATGTGCTCCTTCGAGTATTCTGCCACCGAGCGATAGAATGATGCATCATCAAGCAAGCGCCGTCCTAGTTCGATTGCGTCTCCGAGTTGGTATTCATTGGCAAGTGTTGTCTGGGGGAAAAGTATTTCCCCATGCCCGGTAGAAGCTGTTGTGATAATTGGTATGCCAAGCGCTGCTGCATCGAGAACGTAACGCGCCCACGTAAATCGTGGATCAAGGTTAAGCCAGAAAAATGCATCTGCATTTTGTGAAAAGAAACCACCTAAGTCTGATGCCGTCCGAATTTCCAAATGTGGGTCAGCATAGAGCTTCGCTGCTTTTTCTACTCTGGCAAGAGGACTCAGAGAGCGATTCTCCCAAAATGAGTGCAAATTACTCCATTTTCGGGACAATCGTTGTTCGTAGCCATAATATGAAACATTGGAATGTCCTTGTTTTAAGGCATGGGCGACTGCGTAGTCATTGCTTCTGGTTAGCAAAAAGGGGCAAAGCATAAGATTCTTGCGCTGTGATTGCAGGCGCGTTTCTACTGGTATTCGATACTTCCGTATTCCGCCTACAGGATAAGGAATTCCGATATATTCCACCAGTGCAGATGAGCCTACCAGCCTTGCCAGTTCTTGAAAGAGAGGCAGCGAATAACGATTGATGCAATTAACGATATCTGAAACCGCAATAGCGTGCTGAACATTCGGATTCAGTAAAATGTAGTCGCTCGCCCCACCCTCAATGAGCATCACCCAGCGAGTATGCTGCGGGCGCGATTCTGCAAGACGTATAAAATCAGGTAGAAACGAGAGGTTCGTATTGGCGATAACAATACTGTACCGAGCAATATCCTGTACTGTTGCTTGTTTGTAACCAAGATAATCTCCGCCAAGTGCATAGACCCATGCTTCTACGCCATTCATAGTAGCGGCTTGAGATGCAATTTCTTCCTTCGCCTTCCAGCGCCCACTTGGAGCGCTGAGAACAAGGGTAGATGGTGCTTGAGATTTCATAAAATTATAGACTCGACTTGATAGATACAAAAAACCTTTCAAGAATTCTTGAAAGGTTTTTAGGAAATGCTGAAATGCTTACGATGCTACTTTGCGAATAGGTTCATCCAGCGTTAATAAATACTCCGGTTCCGCCTTGTGTTCAATAACACCGCGAGTGATGATGCACTTTCGTACGTGCTTCATATCCGGAATTTTATACATGATCGGGAGCATTGCTTCTTCCATGATACTGCGCAAGCCACGAGCACCGGACTTCCGCTTTTGCGCGTTGTCAACAACAACTTGAAGTGCATCGGCACGGAATTCAAGCTCGATACCTTCCATGAGAAACAGCTTTTGATACTGTTTTACCAGAGCATTTTTGGGTGAAAGGAGAATATCAAGCATTGCTTCATTAGAAAGTGGCTGCAATGCGGTAATGATAGGCAAGCGCCCTATGAACTCAGGAATAAATCCATAGCTGAGGAGGTCCTCCGGCTCAACGTGTGGAAAGAGCGCCACATTTGCTTCGACGTGTTCACCCTGCTCTGCTGCAAAGCCAAGAGTCGATGTGCGCATTCTTCGTGCGATAATACGCTCCAGTCCGTCGAAAGCACCACCACAAATAAAGAGAATATTTTTTGTATTAATGTTCACAAGTGGTTGTTCTGGATGTTTTCGCCCTCCACGAGGCGGCACACCTGCAACAGTGCCTTCGAGCATTTTCAGCAAGCCTTGCTGAACGCCTTCACCGGAAACGTCCCGTGTGATATTAGGCGAATCACTCTTACGGCAGATTTTATCAATTTCATCAATATAGACAATACCGCGCTCTGCCTTCTCAGCGTCAAAGTCCGAATTTTGGAGTAAGTGAGAAAGCACACTTTCTACGTCGTCGCCCACATAACCAGCTTCAGTAAGCGTAGTTGCATCGGCAATTGTAATCGGCACATCCAGAATTCGCGCTAATGTTTGCGCAAGAAGGGTTTTGCCTGTGCCGGTCGGTCCAAGCATAAGTATATTACTTTTCTCAATTTCAACTTCTTCTAAATGCCCGACAAGTGATTCAGATTGAATTCTCTTGTAGTGATTATAGACCGCCACGGACATTGCTTCTTTTGCTTCGTCTTGCCCAACCACGTATTGGTCAAGTGCTCGCTTGAGTTCAGAAGGCTTCAGAAGTTTGAAGTCTTGAAAAGTAGCACGCTGCTTTTGGGTGTAAGGATTTGCATTTTTGCGCAGAATCTCGACGGAATTCTGAATACAAATGTCACAAATGTACACGCCGGCACCAGCAATCATACTAGTAACTTCGGCGGATGCACGCCCGCAAAATGAGCAATGAATTTCTTCGTGTTGAAGGTAGTGGTTCTTCGCCATAGTAAGGAATTTGGATAGAGAATGTTGTCTGTGTTTCCACACGTTTTCCACAAAAACGTTTCACGGGAAACATTGAAAATGTTGAAAAGGTCAAAGAGAGGCTTAAAAGAAGGACAAAACCCGCGAAGCCGCTTCTATTGAGCTTCGCGGGTTACTCTATTTCTTTCACTACACAACTAGAAATAAGCGCTTAATCTGTTGTCTTTACGCTATGTGTCATGTTACACAGCAGCAACTGAAGTGCTGGGCGAATCGGCGCTTCGTTCCATAACTTTATCAATCATACCGTAATCAAGAGCTTCTTGTGAACTCATCCACTTATCACGGTCTGCATCTGCCTTGATTTGTTCCATGGTTTTACCAGCATGAAGTCCTATGATAGCATAGAGCTGATCGCGCATACGCACCATTTCTTTTGTATAGATTTCGATGTCCGAGAGAGTTCCTTGTGAACCACCGCTTGGTTGGTGCATCATAATGCGTGAATGCGGAAGCGCATATCGCTTGCCCTTTGCCCCAGCACACAAGAGAACTTGTGCCATTGATGCAGCCATACCAACACAAATTGTGGAAACGTCGGGGCGAATAAACTGCATGGTGTCGTAAATCGCCAAGCCAGCAGTAACGCTTCCGCCCGGAGAATTGATGTAAAGGCTAATGTCCTTGGACGGGTCTTCACTCGCTAAGAAGAGCAATTGTGCCACGATTAAACCGGAAATCGTGTCATCAATCGGTGTGTTGAGCAGAATGATTCTGTCCTTCATCAAGCGCGAAAAAATATCGTAGGAGCGCTCACCGCGACTAGTTTGCTCAACAACTATCGGTACAAGTTGATTTTGTAACGGGCTGTTGTGCGATTGGTCATACATACTCGAAATCATGGTCGTTTCCTTGAAATATGAGAAAATGTACTCTTGTGTATTACGAACATACAAATCTGTGTCGCAACACACAAGAGACTTTTTCTTTTATTGTCGCAGAGCAAGATATTTTATTGCTTTGTAAAGGTCAAAATCTTTTGTTTTGACAACATTATACTATTTCATCGGCAAGCTGAGCATTTTCGGGTGCATTTGGGTCAAATTCTTTTTCCGTAATAACCGAATAGCCACGCAGGGTGTCCATCACTTTTTCGTGCATGAGGCGTGATTGCAGATTCTCATCACCAGCTATTGCGGAGCGCAAATACTCAAAATTTGCTTCACCCATATTAAGGCTGGCGGCAAGTTCTTCTACGTGCTTATTGATATCGTCGTCGGTAATTTCAAGATTTTCTGCTTCAATGATGCGCTCACGAATAATCATCCATTTCGCTGTATTCCGAGCAATCGGTGTGCGCGATTCCGCATAGCGCCGTACGTCAAAGTTTTTCGGGAGCTTTTTGTCCGGAAGGCGCTCTACATCTTCTTGTAGCATGGAGGCAACTACTTGGCTGATGAGCGTTTGCGGTGGCTCAAAATCGTGTGCTTCTAGGATTTTTTGGACGAGTTGATTGTCCATTGCTTCGTTGATAGATCGCTCACGAGCACTAGTAATCTGCTTCTCAAAGTCTTGACGCAGTTCTTCCGTCGAAGTAATTTGCCCGCTTGTAAGCTCTTCTACAAAGGTATTGGTCAGTTCTGCCGGTACGACACGTTTGATTTCTTGTACCGAGGCTTGCATCGGGACGGGGGGCTGACCTTCTTGTGTGCTTGGTACTGCATAGCGGAATGTATCGCCGACTTTCAGGTTGAGCAATGAGGTCTTGAGTTCAGAGCCGGCTGGTTCATTCTTTAAGAATACACGAATTTCCTCAGATTTTCCGCCGATAAGTGTCATTCCGGTTGCTGAATCAATAGGATTCAAGCGTACCGTCACAAAGTGCATTTCGTCTGTAATTTGCTCTGCATCATCAAGCGATGCCCGCTCCAAAGTCAAACGCTCCAATTCACGCTCAATATCTTCCTCGGTAACGGGATACACTAATTTCTCAATTTCGATATTGCGATAGCTCTGTAATTCAAACTCAGGGAGAACTTCATATGCAATGGAAAAAACGATACTACCGTCCGAATTGCGCTGAATATCACGAAGTGTGGGTTGTCCTACAGGGCGGAGGTCTTGTTCCTGCAAAATTCCCTGAAATACTTCGTTCGCAATATCTTCGGCAGCATTAGCTTCAATTGATTTACCGAAATTTTTCTTTATCAAATGAATTGGTACTTTACCCTTGCGGAAGCCTTGCATCTGAATTTCGGGCTGAGCTTCACGGTAGGCTTTTTCATAATGGGGTTCGAGTTCGGAGGCAGCGAGTGTGATTTTTACTTCGCGTTTGCAGCCGTCTAGGGTAAGAATTTGCGTTTCCAAAGTGGTAGTGTGTGAGACGTAAAACAGATATGAATTGTCGTGCAGCGATGCTACGGGTGCCTTGCTCAATTTGCTTTTGAGTAAGGCACGGGGTTTGTGCGGGCGAGGAGACTTGAACTCCTACGGGTTACCCCACCAGATCCTAAGTCTGGCGCGTCTGCCAATTTCGCCACGCCCGCATTTGAAATGAGAATGTACAGTCTGCGATGCTGTACAGAAAAGACTACAAATATACGGATATTATTATCGAGAAAGAAAAAGTTTCTTATAGGAACCAAATAGAAAAAGAGACACAAGATTTCTTGCGCCTCTTTTTCTATTTGGTCTCACCTGTATTGTAGGCGAGGTTATACGCCTTGCTTACTTTTCGTGTTTCGCCATTGCCAAATGCCAATTCCCAACAAAGCAAGAACCACGACATTGCTCGCAAGGCTGAGATTTTTCCCTAAGCCAAAGCGCTCGGATGTGAATCGCATTTCAACGTTGTGCTTTCCTTTCGGTACAATCACACTACGGAAAGCATAGTTTGTCTTAAAAATTTCCGTTTCTTTACCGTCAATATACGCTTTCCACCCTGCCGGATAATAAACATCGCTAATGAACAGCAGGTTGTTCCCACTGGCATCTACTTCCAGTTTTATGGTTTCATTGCTGTACGCGGTATATTTAACTCGGTTGATATGTTCCATCATATCGCCCGGAATTGTATCAATGGGCTGCGGTAGCGATTTTTCAAGATACGCCAAGTCAAGCGGTGCGAAGTCACCTTTTTTGAGATGCTGCAAAATATCCATCTGTGGCGCTGTCTCGGCACGGTTGACCAGGAATGCTCTTGGAAGCACAGAGGGGTTTTCATAGACCAACATCTGTGTCTCCTGAGATTTGAATACTGGTTGCATTCCTTCCATCAAAGACCGCTCAGAAAGCAGGTATTTTACGTTCATCAAATTCCACAGGAAAGGATTTGCAATTACTGAACCACCGCCATTTCCAGCGACATCAAGCAAATCTTGATACACGCGGAGTTTTGCTGAATGATAGCCGTGAATATGTTGCAATCCAAAATACGCCATTACATTTGGCGATTGATTGAAGTCTGCTACGCGAAAGAGCGATTTGTCGTTTTGAATAAAACTAATGGCATCGGTCTTGCGAAAAACCGTTTGCTCATAATTTTGCTTAGAAATTTCCATTGGGCGTGAGCTAACACGCCAAAGGTCAATAACTAAAAAGAATGCCAGAAGAGTAAAGCCAAGCCATTCGGGAAGTGTTCCGCGTACTAACAGCCATGCGGTGAGCATAAATGCTAATCCCAAGAAAGCCGTGATATACCAGTCGTCAATCATGAGCGAATATATCTGCTGACCACGCTCGTTAGCAATTTGTGCGATTCGTTCTTGGTAGGCGGCAAGCTGCTG
This sequence comes from Ignavibacteria bacterium, assembly GCA_014654705.1. Lineage (GTDB taxonomy): Bacteria > Bacteroidota > Ignavibacteria > Kapaibacteriales > UBA4661 > PH2015. The sequence continues at coordinate 187,603 of JACVZY010000093.1, read as the reverse complement.
GGGATTATCGCGAACTTGTGCGAGTACGCTCTGATATTGCTCTGTCGTTGCAGCACCGACAGCTTTGACATATTGCTCTTTGCCAAGCACATTAAAAATTGCCCCTGCCAGTAAAAACAATGCTGCTCCACCAACGCCGAGAAATAACCACTTACGTTCAACGACTTTATGACGATCACGGTCTGTGCTGTGGCGTTGAGAAAGCAAGCCTGAAATACCATAACCCGCAAGGATTGGCACCGCAAACTGTGTGAGTGCAAGTGCCATTTGTGGTGCACGGAATTTGTTGAAATTCGGAACAAGATTGAAAAAAATGTTGTAGAGAAGAGGTAAATTTTTGCCAAAAGAGAGCAAAAGTGCAAAAAGTGCTGTGGCAATGAGAAATTGTACAAACGTATCGCGCCGCCAATGCCACGCCCCAAAAATTGCTAATGCCAATACGCCAATGCCCATATAATTTGCGGCATCAGTAAAAGGCATCTGCCCCCAATAGGTACTCTGCATTTCTTCACCAACCTTCATTTTGCCGAAACCAAAGTAGTTGGGAACAACAAAGGTCATCATTTCTTGTGGGCTGAAGGACCAGTTGGTTGCATATTCATAATCAAACCCGCCTGCCACATCTTGTTTCTGACCAAGTGCTTTTTCGATAGGTGCTGTTCCGCGCGTTGAGTATTGAGTATATTCCATCACTGATAAATAGCGGTCGGATGCCATAGCAAAGGATAAGCCGCCTGCAATGGCAAGGATTCCTGCAGCGCGGAGAACACCTGTGATTGTTTCTTTTTTGATAAGCCGACTAATAAGCTCGAATACAATGTACAACCCAAAACAGCATACACCGTAAAAGACCATCTGTACGTGCGTGGACTCAACCAAAATATGAGTAATAACAAAAAGTAGAGCGGCATAAAGTATGCTAAGGCGTTCACGCAGCTTTTCAAGGCAAAGAAGAATATACGGAAAGGTCATAAGTGCTATGGGTTTAGTATTATGCCCAATCATCACCCACACGATAATGAAGGTTGAGAATATCGCTGCAAATGCCGTGAAAAAAGCTGCAAAGCGACTTTGTTGCTTGCTCCGCATGAGTAAAAATACTCCGATTCCGTAGAGAGTATAATACGAACCAACGCGAGCCGCATCGCTTTTGAAGAGGATTCCAAATCCATTGGTCACAGCATGAAATGCAACCATAATAAAATCCCACCAACGGTCTCCGGTGGTTAGAAGCGCAGCGTAACTTGGCATACCCGAAAAAATATTGGGTATCCAGAGTGGAAAATCGCTGCTTTTCTTGGCAGCTTCCAAATATGGAACAAAGCTACCGGAGGCAATATTGTCGGAAGCAAAGAAAATACCGTTTCCGAAAAGAGTCCCACGTAAAAATATGAGTACTGCTACGCCCAATGCAAGGCAATACAAAGCACTATGATACTGTTCAGGGATGAAAGCCTTCGATGCGGATTTACCCGGCGGCGTATGCCGTTTGGATGAAACGTGTGGCTGTTTTGCCATTAGGGGATACTCCAAAAAAAGATGAAATGTTGAGTTTATCGTTTAAGTTGGTCTTCCAGCGTTGAGATAATTGTCATTGCTTCGTCATAGAGATGCTGCATTGCACCTTGCGCTTGGGTAGGTGCGAAGCGGGCAAACTCACAAGAATCCAACGTCTGGGTAAATTGGCTGCAAACTTCTGCTTTGACGCCACGCTCTTGTAGTGCTGCTTGCACAGTTTCGCGTGAGAGCGATGCTTGCGAAATTGTGAGTTTATCACTCATATATCCCCAAAGTGCTTTGGACACAGCATCGTGGAATTTCGCAGAATCATTCGCATTCAAAAATGCTTTTGCTTCTTTGAGGCGTTTTGTGGCAATGCGCGTGGCAGTTCGGTTTTTCATAAGAGCAATATTTCCACGAAGTTGCTCATCACGTCTGCGATAGACGATGAATCCAATAAAAAGAAAAAATGGAAGCAGCAGCGATATAAAAAAGCCCACACTTCCATAAAAGCCCTCACCTCGACGGGGCAAGCGCTCACTGTTTCCGAACTTGATAAAGCGAATATCACTATTGAGTGCCGTTACGGCATCTTTACCGCTATATTTCCCACCTACAATAGCACTTTCTTCTTTCCCCTTTTCGACCAAAAGGGTGAATTCTTCGGACTGGAGGGTAACATAGCGTTTTTTATCAAGGTCGTAGTAAGCAAAAGCGACCGATGGAATCTTGAACTCCCCTGCAAATCGTGGAATCAGAAGATACTCGAAGGTTTTCGTTCCATTTGCCCCGGATTCATTCATGTCAATATTGTCCTTTGTGGTGGGGTCGTAGGTCTCAATATCAGGCGGTAGTTGAAGTTTGATAGGGTCAATCAATTTCAAATTGCCTTTGCCGCTCAAGCGTACCGTAAGTTTCACCGGCTCGTTCGTTTTTGTACTTCGTGGTGCGAGTGTTGTCTCGAGCGAAAATGTGCCGACAGCACCATTAAACTCCGCCGGAACATTCGTTTGCGGGAGTGGTCGAACGGTTATTTTAACAACTGGGCTACGAAGCGGGACACGTACGTCCTGGGCTTGCCCGAAAGGGTCTCCAAACGGGTCTCCGCCATGAAAAAAAGCATCAAATGGGTCGCGCGAGTGGTTACGTTTATTACCCCCAACATTGACTCGAGCGACAACCTCCGCTTCCATAGGGTCAAGTTCGAGGGTACCGCTTTGCTGCGGGAAAAGAGCAACTTTTTTGACCGCAGCTACACGGAAAACTTGCCCGTTGATGACTTCATCGTTAAAAAGTAGTTGCTGAGGGCTTTCAATGTCTTGATTCCAAAAGCCTGTCAATGCAGGCATTTTTCGAGGGGTGTAGTTGGTAAGTGTGATGCGCGTATAGAGCTTATATGTAGCAATCACTTGTTCACCGCGCATCACATTATTTTTATTCGCCGAAGCCTTGAGAAAAATACCTTTTTGAAGCTGTTTGGTAATTTCCGATTCTGCTGCCTGCTCTTCTGCTTGCTGAGCTGCTTTTTGCTCGCTTTGTTTTACGACTTGTACAACAACAGGATTTGACTGGACGCGCTTTCCGCCAATATCTGCCGATGCTGCTGGAATGGTAAATTTTCCTTCGGAGCGTGCTTGCAAAATATAAGAATATGAAATGCTTTGAGCCATAGCACCATTGACAATGCGGACGCTCTGCGACTGCATCGGACCACCAATCAGCGTAAGCCCTTCAAAGTCGGGTGCGCGAAACCCTGCCATAGCAGCGCTACTAGTGAAACTTACTTGGAAGCGGTCGCCTACGCTCACCGGATTCGGTGTGACTGTGGCGGTAAGCTCCTGTGCCACAAGCGTATATGAGCTAAGAACAAGAGTTAATAAAAGAGAAAATATTCGCATTGTATCTCAATGAGTAGGAAGGTTGTTACCAGTCTTTCTCAATCACCACACCACTTGCTTTGCGCTTAATGAGTTTTTTCTGGACATTGCGCTCTTCATTATTGAGTGCTTCCAGAATGCGCTCTGCATCTGCTTTGGAGAGTTTGGGTTGGGACTGTCCTTGCTGAGGTGGTTGGTTGTTTTGAGGTGGTTGATTAGGTTGTTGATTCTGCTGATTTTTATCCTGATTTTTATCTTGGTTTTGCTGCTGCTGTTGATCTTGTTGTTTTTGCTCGTCTTGGTTCTGGTTGTTTTGCTGTTGCTTTTGTTGTTCCTTCTTTTGCTGTTCAGCCAAGAGTTGCTTTGCATATGCAAGGTTATGCCGCGTGTCGTCATCCGCCGGATTAATACGCAAAGCATTTTTGTAGGCATCTACACAATCGGGGAGTTTTTGTGATTTTAGAAGTGCATTACCGAGATTATGATAAGCCTGTGCGCGGACAGCTTTTGCAGAATTACCATTTTCGGCAAGAGCGCGGAATTGACTTGCGGCGTCATCATATTTCCCTTGTTTGTAAAGTGCAGCGCCAAGATTGAAACTGCCCGCCGTAAGGTTCCTATCTTTTTCAAGAGATGAGCGATACTGCTCTTCAGCTTCTTTGAAGCGTTTGTTGGTGTATGCTTCATTGCCAGTGCGAGCTAGCGAACGTGGTGTATCGAAAACACTCGTCCAAGACGACGGCGATTGAGCAAGAATGCTATCATGATTGCACAATGTGAGAGCGGATGCAAGGACAAAAGAATACCACACTGGCGATGACAACCGATTGGCAAGAGAAGGAAATGATTTCATACAGTTTCTTTCGATGGAAGGGGTGCGGTTTCAATCTTGGCGGCTATCGTGGGGGGAACCTTGGTCGCAGAAATATGTCCAAAAAGATTGACCTTACGCCACCAAGCATTCCGGCGGTCTGATATGAATAATTCCCAGACCAAGAGGAGTAATGCTAACCCCAGAGCATACTGGAAGCGGTCTTCAAAGTTTGTGAATACTTTGGTGCCAAATTCTTTCTTCTCCATTTTACCAATTTCTTCAAGCACAATGTTTAATCCCATTTCAGTATTCGTGGCGCGAACGTACACTCCACCACCGGCAGCAGCAAACTCTTGGAGGCTTTTTTCGTTGAGTTTTGTAAGAATAACATTGCCGGAGCGGTCTTTGCGGTAGCCCGTTTGAAAGCCCATGGCGTAGGTGGGGATGGGCGAACCCTCTGGCGAACCCATACCGATAGTATGCACAAGTACACCTTCCTCGCGTGTGTCCTTAATCGCTTTGAGTGCATCTTCTTCGTGATTTTCACCATCGGTAATGATGATAAGAGTTTTATAGCGCTTTTCCTCTGCATTGAAGGATTTTACGGCAAGTTTTACAGCGGCACTAATGTTTGTGCCCTGCGTAGGAATCATGCTAGGCTCAATTGCTGAGAGAAACATCTTGACCGCGCCATAATCATTGGTGAGAGGTAATTGCAAATATGCTTCCCCTGCAAAAACGATAAGTCCAATGCGGTCATTGCTGAGCTTGTCAAGCATACGCGCAATCGCCTGTTTTGCTCGTTCCAAGCGATTGGGTTTGAGGTCTTCGGCACGCATACTATTGGAAACGTCGAGTGCAATAATGATATTCACACCTTCGCGTTTGACTTCTTCAAGTTTTGTTCCGATTTGTGGATTAGACAAGCCGAGCACAAGAAATGCGTAGGCTATAAGGAATACTGTAAATTTCCATGTAGGCTTAGAATCAGATACATCAGGAAAAAGGCGACGGATAATTGTCGCGTCGCCGAAAGCTGCCAATGAACGCAAGCGTTGGCGGCGACTCCACCAGAAGAGCACCACCAGAAGCGGGAGAACCGCCAGTGCGTAGAGGTATTCGCTATGCTGAAAACGAATCATTGGTAAAAATAGGATGGTTGATTGGTGCTGAATATTCCAATGCTAATCTGTTGTCGTTGGCTGCAAGATAGCACAAAAATAAAAAAAAGCAGAGACATTGCTGTATCTGCTTTTGAAGATTTTTTCTTACCCGAAAAAGAGAAGCACAAACTAATTATGCTTTGTTCGCCGCTGCGACGAGGGTAACTTTTTTGCGGGTTTTTGTACGCATCTGGCGCTCGGTCATACCACGTAGGTAGTAGAGCTTCGAGCGGCGGACGGAGCCTTCGCTTACAAGCGTTACACCTTGGATAATTGGGGAATAAAGCGGGAAAATACGCTCTACGCCCACACCGTTGGAAATTTTGCGAACGCGGAATGTGGCGCCCGTGCCAATACCACGACGAGCAATGACGATACCTTGGTAGTTCTGAATACGCTCTTTATCGCCTTCGATAACGCGTACGGCAACGTTGACAGTATCTCCCGGACGGAAATTCGGGATGTTCACTTCTTCACCGTTGTTTTTTGTTTTACGCATCTCACTCGACTCGGCAATAGCCATAGTCTCAATAAGTTGCAATTCTTTCGACATCATAAATGTGCTTTGAACAAATGAAAATGAATGCGTTGATTGTTCTTTCGGGTGTAGCTTTTGATACAGCCTACAAAAATACAGGATTCCTCTGTTGTGTGCAAACTTTTTGTGGAAAATTTCTTTTTAATCTACAAACACGAGCTTGCGCCCCTCTTCTGGAGCCGGAAATGGTAGTGCGACAACTTCGTCAATGGCAGCATTCATATCTTCTGACAAAGATTTGCGAAGTGATTCGATCTCTTCGGCTGTATAAAGGTGGCGACTAATCATCACTTGGGTATAGCGGTCAACGGGGTCGCGTTGCTGCCATTCATCTATCATCGTTCCGGGGACATAGCTAAAGTCGTCGTGTTCCGCATGACCACGCATCCGCATAGTGACGGACTCAATAATTGCCGGAACACCTGTTTTTCTGGCTGCCTCCACTGCGTTCTTACACGTTTCGTACACCAATTCCACATCTGTGCCGTCAATTGTTGCTCCCGTGCAGCCGTAACCCAATGCACGGTCGGAAAGGCGTTCACAAGCAAATTCCACACTGTTCGGTGAGGAATACGCATATTGGTTGTTTTCGATAATAAGTACAAGCGGAAGTCGCTGTACAGCTGCAAGATTGATTCCTTCGTGAAACTCTCCCGTTTGTGCGCCGCCATCGCCGATGTAGGTCATGGCAACAGTGTTCTCGCCACGCATTTTTGCTGCCATTACATATCCCGCCGCGACAGGAATCATCGAACCCAAATGGGAAACATTGCCGAAGACTTTTTTGCTCACATCAGCATAATGCCCCGTACCGTCTGTGCCTCGCATCATACTGCCGTCGCGGGCAAGAAAATTCATAAGCATTGTGCGGAGTTCTTGCCCCCGAGTAAAATGACCACCTACATTGCGGTGCATCGGGAAATATGCGTCGTCAGCAGCAAGCGCAAAAGCCGAGCCAACGGACGAAGCCTCATTTCCAATTTGAGAATAAACGCCGCCAAAAGCACGTCCTTGCTTGTAGGCGCGAATCATCGCGAGGTCAAACTCCCGTGCTTGCAGCATCCGAAAAAAAAGTTGTTTTCGCTCTTCGTCAGTAAGGAGCGAAGAAAGATGAGCCTTTGATGTAATTATACCATTCACGAGATTGTTTTTTAGCGTACCACCCCCTGTTTTGACGTTTGATGACTTTGTCTCATCTTTTGCCCTTCCGCCGCGAGGCGCTTGCAATACTGTTGCCATAGAATATTAGCTCCTGAAAGTCTGATTGAATAATAATGATTCTTCCTCGTTATTTGTAAGCCTTTTGATGATAAACAAAAAATATCGAAACGCCAACCGTTCCGTTTACAAATCTTCCCCTGTAAAGTCGATTCTTTCATACACTTCTCTGAGCGACAGTATGGTTTGTACCGAATCAAGTTTCGCAGAGTCTTCAAGCGATGTTGCGGTGTGGTACGACCAAACCATATTTTCAGGCGGAACGGAATTATCTTGATTTCTGCGAAAGCATTCTATACGAGGCTTGGCAAGAGAAACGAGTATGTATTCTTTGAGCGAAGGAATACTGCGGTAATGATCGAAATTGGTTGTTCTGTCGTATTGTTCCGTTGTTGGCGAAAGAACTTCTATCAAAGCAACGGGATTGAGCAGCGTATCAAGGATATTGTCGAGGAACTGAGCTTGTCCGCAGAGAACAACTACATCGGGATATGTGTACAAGCCTGTTGCAGGGATATGTACTCGTAAATCATTCGAGACAACATCACAATTTTGCTTGCGCAAACTTGGTCGGAGAGTAGAGACAAGGTTTGCGCACACCACATTATGCGCATAACTTGCGCCCGACATTTGGAATATCTTCCCATCTAAATACTCATGCTTTTCGGGCGCAGAGCGCTCCATAGCCAAGTATTCTTCAGGTGTGTAGCGATATTTGGGTTGTGCGCTCATCGGTAATCGCTTTTGTTATCCGCTTACAGAAGATTTTTAGGTTCATTTTTTTGTTCTAGTGCCAGAATATCAAATTCTAATCTTTTCCCTTCCAACTCAATTTCTTTTTCCCGCAATTCCATATTTCGTTGCGCAATATCAAGTTCGAGTTTCTTGAGTTTACCTGCATTAATGTCTCGATCCCTCAGAACATCAAAATACTTGTGAGCTAATCCAAAGGCACCCACCAAGGTCGTAAAGCCCAAAAGTCCTATGACGGTAACAACGTTAATTTCCATAGAAACATACCTCCCGACAATCATTTGCCCTGAAGTAAAGTGTTAGAAAAACACTGGAAAATCGTGTGGCTTTGCTTCGTGCATGATTTCGTATGCTGCCGTGAAGATATGCTCCACATCCGGCTTCGACCAGAAATTGCCGTCCGTGCCGTAGGCAGGACGATGTTCCTGACCGGTAAGGGTGCGTGGTGCTGAATCAAGGTATTGATAGCCGCCCTGTTTTTCGAGAACTTGCTGCATCATGTATGCTGTGCATCCGCCCGGAAGGTCTTCATCTACAAACAAAATACGATTTGTCTTGCGAAGTGATTCAGTAATAAGACCGTTTCGGTCAAAAGGCAGAAGAGATTGTACGTCAATTACTTCTGCGTCTATGCCCGTTTCGGCAAGGAGTTCTGCCGCCCGCGAAACCAGACGAAGCGTAGCACCATAGCTTACAATGGTAATATCTTTGCCTGTCCTCAAAATTTCCGGTACTCCGAGTGGAAGTGTGAATTCACCAATGTTCGCGGGCATTTTTTCTTTCAGACGATAGCCATTCAACACCTCAATGACCAACGCAGGCTCATCTGAGCGCAAGAGCGTATTGTAAAAACCTGCGGCTTGTGTCATGTTGCGCGGTACAAGGACGTGTATGCCTCGCACAAAACTCACGATACCGGACATCGGGGAGCCGGAATGCCATACCCCTTCCAAACGGTGTCCGCGTGTGCGGATAATAAGCGGTGCTTTCTGCCCGCCTTTGGTGCGATATTGAAGTGATGCCAGGTCGTCAGACATGATTTGAATAGCGTAGAGCAGATAATCAAGATATTGAATCTCGGCGATTGGTCGAAGCCCACGCATTGCGAGCCCTATTCCCTGCCCGATGATGGTACATTCGCGTATGCCGGTGTCGGTAACCCGGAGTTCGCCATATTTTTTCTGCATCCCTGCAAATGCCTGATTGACATCGCCCAAATAGCCGACATCTTCACCAAAAGCAACGATGCGTGGGTCGCGTTTCAATGCTGCATCAAAGCAAGCATTCAAAATTTCATAACCGCTCGTATTGGGTGCATCTTCGGCATAAATAGGTGCAATAATAGGCGCTTTTAACGCAGATTCGGCAGAAGCGCTGTATAAATGGCTGCTGTAACGGTCGCGATTGAGTTCATTTTGCTTATGAAGCCATGTTGTTAGTTCTGCTTTAGCAGCAATCGCTTCGTTTCGTACGGCAAGAAGTGACCAGCTTGCTGCGGACATAAAATCACGGCGCTCGGGGTTTTTAATAGCGCGAAGCCCAGAAGCAAAGCGTTGAATCTCAGCAGCACTCATTGGTTGTGCATCGGCAGCAATACGCTCAAGCATCGCTAACACTGCTTCTGTTTCCTCGCGTATGGGCTGCATAAAGGCTTCAAAGGCACGTTTCCGTGCGCTTTCGGCAGATTCTTTTGCTTTCTGTTCGATGTTGTCCAGTTCCTCAGCTTTTGCAAAACCTTCTTGGATAACCCACTCACGCAATTTGACAAGACAATCATGCTCTCGTTCCCATTCTAAGCGCTCTTTAGTCTTGTAGCGCTCGTGGCTGCCGCTTGTGGAGTGACCTTGCGGTTGTGTGAGCTCGATGACGTGAATAATTGCGGGAATATGATGCTTCCTTGCGTTGTCGGCTGCTTTTTGGTATGTTTCCATAAGAGCCGGGTAATCCCAGCCTTTTACCTGATACACATCAAAGCCTGAATCACTGCCCTCTTCGCGTTGAAAACCCTGCAAGAGTGCATACATATTCTCTTTGGTCATTTGGTACTTGTTCGGCACAGAAATACCGTACCCATCATCCCAAATAGAAATCACGGCTGGCGCTTTAAGAACGCCAATGGCATTTACGGCTTCCCAGAACATTCCCTCGGCGCAGCTGGCATTGCCAATTGTGCCAAAAGCAACTTCATTGCCTCCGTGTGAAAACTGGGCAAATTGCTTTAGTTCGTCTAGTTCACGATAAAGTCGTGAGGCATACGCCAGTCCCACCAAGCGCGGCATTTGCGCTGCTGTGGGAGAAATATCTGCTGACGAATTTTTCATTTCACTCAAATTTTTCCAATTGCCGTCTGCATCAAGGCTTCGTGTAGCAAAGTGAGAGTTCATTGTTCGTCCGGCTGTTGCAGGTTCGTGCGCAAGATCGGTGTGGGCATAGAGTTGGGCGAACATTTGCTGAATCGTAATTTCACCGATTGATAGCATGAATGTTTGGTCGCGGTAGTAGCCGGAGCGGAAATCACCTTTCTGAAAGACCTTTGCCATAATAAGCTGCGGTACTTCTTTGCCATCACCGAAAATACCAAATTTTGCATTGCCGCTTAATGCTTCCCGTCGTCCCATATAGCTGGCGTGACGGCTTTCACTGGCAATAGTATAATCACGAAGTACCTCTTCACGAGTGAACGTATGCTTGTGGGTACTGGTACGGTCAATCTTGCTTGGTGCTGATTGATTATGGTGCCCGTTTGTTTGAGTCTGAACGGGTGATTTTTTTTTAGATGAGGCGGTTGATTTCATTGACGTTACCGGTTCAAAAAGGGTTAGACCAATAGACGTTTATTGTAGATGCGTGGATGGCATGAGAACTTGCGCCGCAAACTACAACGTTCTCGGCAGATAGCCAAACTCTTCGTTCAGGCAGTACAAAATTTCAGATGTAATGAAAACGCTCTATCGAGGCGAATTATGCGAATTATTTGAATTTTTTTTTTGATATTAGCCCAGTCAAATAGGTAATGAAAAACGATATTTATTGATGTTTTCTTTTCAGTTGTGTCTTATCCTGAAATTATGAAGCGTGTAATAATATGCGATGACCACGACTTAGTGACTCATCTGCTTGAAACGTGGCTCTCACTTGACACCAGTCTAAGCGTTGTTGGGACGTTCAATCGAGGGTTGGAAGCCATCAATGCGATTGATAGCCTTCAACCGGACATTTTGATTCAAGACCTGCAACTCCCCGATATTAGTGGTGTGGAGGTGATACGGCAAATTCGAGAGACAAACTCCGCTCTTCGGATTTATGCGATGACCGGTCGGTCGGATTTGGCACGAGCAGCGCTTGAAGCGGGTGCAAGTGGATGTATGCTCAAGGATGAAAGTCCGGAAGAGCTTTTGAGAGCATTACGCTCGGACTTGCAAGGCGGCGTTTGGCTTAGTCCTATGCTTGCAGCGCATTTTTTTAATGCAAATAAGACCGTTGCTAATCTTAAACTCACAAATGTAGAAGTCTCAATTTTAAGTCATCTCAATAGTACAAACGCAGAAATAGCTAAAACGCTTGTTCTCTCTGAAGGGCGTGTTCGCAACGTTGCAAGCGGAATCTATCAAAAAATAGGGGTCAAAACCCGCGAAGAAGCTATGCAGTGGGCGCGTAATGTCTTGTTTATCCGATATGAGTGAACGAGACGATTATTATCAAGGCTTAGATATAAAAAAGCCTCATTTGAAAAGCGTATAAATCACTGTCAAATGAGGCTTTTTGAATTTTCAAACGAACCTATGCTTATTCAGCCGCAGCATCTGCCGGAGGAGCTGCTGCTGCTGCTTCGGCTGCAGCTTTTGCATCTTCAGCAGCTTTGCGCTCGGCTTCGATAGCATCTGCTTTCGCTTTTGCTTCAGCAGCTTTTGCATCTTCAGCGGCTTTGCGCTCGGCTTCGATAGCGCCTTTTTTCTTCTTGCTGAGTCTGACTTGACGCTTTGCTGCGATGCGGTCAAGGCGCTTGGACACAGTTTCTTTGTGCTCGGTGAGAGCTGCTGCGATTTCTTCTACGGATTTGCCTTTGCGCTCCAGATGGAGTTGAAGCAGAACGCCGTGATAACTCAGAATAGAGCGAAGAACGTCGGTAGGCTGTGCACCGGCTTTGAGCCAGTAGATTGCGCGAGTGTTGTCGAGAACAATTTTCGAGGGAAAGCCAACGGGATTGTACTGTCCGATGCGTTCCAAGAAAGCGCCGTCGCGGGTTTTACGGCTGTCCATTGCTACAATGTCGTAAATGGGCGCTTGCTTGCGACCACGACGACGAAGACGAAGTTTAACCATGTTCCAATGAGGTTAAGAGAGTGAGTAAAAAAGATAAAATATCTTAACGTTTTCGCCCACAAAAGAAGTATTTATGAGGGCTGGGAACGATTTGAGAGAGTTTCTGTTGTCGGTTATCTGCGGAAGCGTCCGGGCTGTGGCATCATGGGCGCACCACCGCCCTGTCCCATCATGCCTTTGAGGGCATTCATTTTGCCGCCACCTTTAGTGAGTTGCTTCATCATTTTTTGCATATCCTCGAATTGCTTGAGCATACGGTTTACGTCTTGTATGCTTGTTCCGCTGCCCATAGCAATACGTTTTCTGCGCGAACCATTAATAATCTTCGGCTGCTTGCGCTCTTGTGTGGTCATTGAGTAAATAACCGCTTCGACTTTTCCGATTGCTTTTTCGTCAATCTGTACGTTGCGAAGCGCCTTGTCCATGCCCGGCAACATTCCAAGAAGGTCACGAAGCGAACCCATTTTCTTCATTTGCTGGAGTTGGTCGAGGAAGTCGTTCAAATCGAACTCGTTCCGCATTATTTTTTGTTCCAGTTTTTTCGCTTGTTCTTCGTCTATTTCCGACTGGGCGCGTTCCACAAGCGTGAGAATATCGCCCATGCCCAAGATACGAGATGCAATGCGGTCTGGATAAAATGCTTCGAGGTTGTCTAATTTTTCGCCTGTACTGATGAATTTAATCGGCTTTTGCACAACAGCACGAATGGAAAGAGCCGCGCCACCGCGCGTGTCGCCGTCCATTTTTGTTAGCACTACACCGCTAAAAGCAAGGCGGTCGTTAAATGTTTTTGCCGTGTTGACGGCATCTTGTCCCGTCATGGAGTCGCAGACAAACAAGATTTCATGAGGCTTAACGGCATTCTTGATATTCTCCGCTTCCTGCATCATTTCCTCGTCAATGCTAAGACGACCCGCTGTGTCAATAATCACCACGTCTCTGGCGTAGCGTCGGGCATAATCAAGTGCGCCTTTTGCCAGTTCAATCGGATTTTTACCTTCTTCGGCAAATACGGGAATCGTTATTTGCTGCGCTAATACCTTGAGCTGCTCAACTGCTGCTGGACGGTAAATATCACCAGCTACCAAGAGGGGCTGCTTGCCTTGCTTTTTAAGGCTTTTTGCCAGTTTTCCGCAAAAAGTAGTTTTGCCGGAGCCTTGCAAACCCGCAACCATAATCACTGTCGGAGGCTGGGGGGACATCACTACAGCCGAGCGAGTGCTGCCCATAAGAGCAACCATCTCGTCGTGAATAATCTTCACAATGAGTTGACCGGGGGTAATTTTTCCTTGTACTTCCAGCCCAAGCGCTTTTGCTTTTACATCTTCAATAAATTTCTTCGCTACCTGAAAGTTTACGTCCGCATCCAGAAGTGCATTGCGTACTTCCTGCAAGCCTTCTTCTATGTTTTCTTCTGTGATTTTGGCTTGCCCGCGAATCCGCTTTAGTGCCGATTCGAGCCTCGTTTGTATATTCTCAAACATGATGCAACCGTGGACTTTAAGTGGTATTGGAAAAATCAGTAATACGTAGAAATGTTTATAGATACTACGTATGCCGGAATTTTTGCGAAAGACTGCTAATTTACGGAAATATCGTTCATTACGCAAAAATTTTCCACATGCGGATAATAAAAAAGCCGTTTGGCAGACCGTATCAAGTAACGTCTTCCAAACGGCAGAATATAGGACTGGAATTTAGGGGCGAATCTTTTCGACCAACCAATCTATTATGCTCCAGCAGAGCCGAACATAGAAACTTTCACAGTAATCGTTTCAGCCACTTTGCTGCCAACAATTCCTTTTTTGCCTGCAATATTATAGTCTTTGAGGGCAATCGTAAATTCAGTCTTAATCATCACTAAGTCTGCACCACCTTTTTCGATGTATGTGATTTCCACTGGGAAAGAGAGCGTTTTGGCAACGCCGTGTAGCGAGAATACACCTTCTGCCATGCCTTTTGCTATACCCTTGCCGCCAGCACTGGAAACGAGCTGTACGCCCGATACCTTTTTGACCTCGAACGTAATGTCTTTATAGCTTTCCTCGTCCAGCCAGTCTTTGCCCAGAATGTGCTTGTTGCGAAGTTCTACGCCTGTTTGCATAGAGTTTACCGGAACAGCAATTTTACCCGTTGTTGCTTCGATATTAGCTGGGTCGATAGTAAAAGAGCCATTGACATTCGCGCTACCATTGATATCCTCAAGTGGCGCCTTGCTAATGAACTGCGCTTGGTTGTTGCCGACTTTGTTGTCGAGTTTGATAGCTTTTGCGCCTTTTGCACTGAGGTTGAAACCCGTGGCGAAAGCGTGGGTCTGTGCGAAAATAATACCAGCAAGCACGATGCTTGCAAAAATATTCTGTGAAACAGATGTTTTCATGGAATTGTACTCCGAATTTGAAAATGTAAAAAATGTATTCTGCTTGAATGTACGTACTTGCTTGATTACTGCTTTTGTGAGCGAGAAATACGCACACAAATCACCCCAACCGCCAGACAGAGTGCTGCTGCAGGAGCACCGTATTCTAAGCCCAAGCGGAATTGAGGTTTCCACTCAACAATCTCCTCTTCTACGCCAAACGTCGGATTGACGCGCTTTGTAACGACTTGTACTTTGTCTTTTGTCAGTATTTGACTGCCATGAGCGAACCACACGCCAACAATAAAGCCAGCAAGAATAAACCACACACCGGCAAGGACTTTCCACATCATGTTGTATCTCCAAGAAAAGCAATGCTTTGGGGTAATTGAGGAATATTAATTCGACGTTTCTCCCCGCAAAAACGTTTACTGCGAAGCGAATTTGCACCTTTTTTGCATAAAAGACCAATAAAAAACGCAGCGCCTCGGATGCTTGAGCGCTGCGTTTGTCGGAGAATGTCATTGCCGAGTATTTAATGACGCTTGAACACTTAAAAATTAGCTAATAACTTCAAATTTCTCTGCACGATGCCGCACACCGTGAACCACATTGAGTGGTACGAAACTGCGTGAAGCCTTGACGCGGGCTTCAAACTCATCGCGGAATTTGGTAATGAATGCTTTCACTGGCCACGCAGCGGCGTCGCCTAGGGCGCAAATAGTGTTGCCTTCGATGTTCGATGCCACGCTTAATAAAGTGTCGAGGTCTTGCGAAGTCGCTTCGCCTTTGCTGATGCGCTTGAGCATTTTTTCCATCCAGCCGCAACCTTCGCGGCACGGTGTACACTGTCCGCAAGATTCGTGATGATAAAAGTGTGCAATACGGAGTGTTACTTTTACAAGGTCGGTGTCTTCATCCATGACCACAACGCCGCCCGTGCCGATATGCGTACCGATTTTCTTCAAGAACTCTTCTTCCATTTTCACGCCTTCAATTTCATCGCCACGCAGAACAGGCATGGAAGAGCCGCCCGGAATAACTGCTTTGATTTTTTTGCCGCCCGGAACACCATTTGCATATTGAGTACCATGGATGAGGTCTGTCAGAAGTATTCCTGATTCAGCTTCATACACTCCCGGCTTATTCACGTGCCCGCTCACACCGTAGAGAATCGTTCCGGTGTGCCCGGGCGCGCCTATTTTGCTGTATGCTTCACCGCCAAGTGCAAAAATAGCTGGTACGTGCGCCATAGTCTCAACATTGTTGACGGTGGTGGGTTTTGCCCACAAGCCTTTTTGCGCCGGGAAAGGCGGTTTGACACGAGGATATGCACGGTCGCCTTCGAGCGAACTCATCAATGCCGTTTCTTCACCGCAAATATACGCCCCAGCTCCTTTATGAACATAAATATCCATTGCGAAGTCTGTGCCAAAGGTTTGCTTCATTTTTTCACCAATGAAGCCCTTTGCGTAAGCATCTTCTACAGCTTTTTCCATCATGCGCACCCACTTGTGGTACTCACCACGAATGTACAAATACGCTGCTGTTACGCCCATTGCGTAGCCGCCCATCAGAATACCTTCGATAAGCTGATGCGGGTTATGCTCGAAGATTTGGCGGTCTTTGAAGGATGCAGGCTCGGATTCGTCGCCATTAACGGCAAGATACTTCACCATGTCGCCTTTAGGCATGAAACTCCATTTCAAGCCCGTTGCAAAGCCCGCGCCGCCGCGCCCGCGCAAACCCGATTTTTTTACCTCGTTGATAACGTCATCCTGTGTGAGTTTGAGCGCCTTGCGAAGCTGCTCATAGCCACCATTGGCAATGTAAGTATCTATCTGGTGCAAATTCGCAATCTTGGGCAATATCAGATGTGGTGCGGTGTACATGGACATACGATTCTCCGGGAAATCGAGTGAAAATGGAATTGGTAATCGTGAAATTCATTGGTTGTAAATGGCAAGCAAAATACATTTTTCTTGGGATACTTTTGTGGGAAAAATGGAGCGTTTTTGCCATTCTTATCGGTGATGATTCACAATGTCGTTATACATTCCGCTTGAAACCAAGTCGCGGACATTTGTTGTGGCAAGGAAATCATGCGGGAAACCACGCTCAAACGTGCTTGCCGCATCAAGTCGCTTCATTTGGTCATCGGAAAGCGTGATAGTCACTGCTCCCAAATTATCGGTAATCTGACCGACTTTTGTTGCGCCGACAATAGGAATCGAAACACCGCGCGAGATCTCGTCATTAACTCGCTCTTGCATGGTCCAGCGCAATGCCACCTGTGCCGCCGAGCAGCCTATTTCTTCGGCAATTGCCATTACCTCGCGGGTAATAGTCTGGCTGCGGTCGTTCAGGCGTACGCTATCTGGTTTTAGTCGTCCGGTGTCGTTGCGAAGATATTTTCCCGTCAGTGCTCCGCCTGCAAGCGGTGCCCAAGGAGTAATGGCAATGTCTAATGCCCGTGAGAGCGGTATAATTTCTCGTTCCGGTGTGCGCTGGATAAGACTGTACTCAATTTGGTATGCCGTGAACTGCGACCAGCCGCGTAGTTCCGCAAGCGTATTGCCGCGTGCTACCTGCCAAGCCGGAGTGTCAGATACGCCAATATGAAGGATTTTGCCGGAGCGTACAAGGTCGTCCAGGCCGCGCATAATTTCGTCTATCGGTGTAGTGAAATCCCAGACGTGCAGCCAATAGAGGTCAATGTAATCTGTGCCGAGGCGCTTCAAACTTGCCTCGACTGCCTGCACCATATTCTTGCGATGATTACCGCCTGAGTTCGGGTCGCCGCGCTTCATGCCGAGGGTATATTTCGTGGCAAGCACGTAGTAATCACGGTTATCGGCGATGAACTCGCCTACATATTTTTCACTCGTTCCGGCAGTATAATAGTTAGCCGTATCAATAAAGTTACCACCTGCTTTCACAAAAGCGTCGAAGACTTCTTTGCTGGCTTCCTTTGAAGCACCCCAGCCCCATTCTTCGCCAAAACCCATCGTACCCAAGCAAAGCTCGGAAACGCGCATAGCACTTCTGCCAAGTAATTTGTATTTCATATAAGCGTATTGTAAAAAAGTGTCGAAAAAACTGAAGTGCAAACAACCCTTTGCATCGTCTGGTGCGGGTGTGTTTGCACTTCCCATAAAATAGTCAATTTTATGAAGATTCTTAGCAGCCGCGTCGCCAGCCGCGTCCACGACCGTAAGCGCCCCATTGTCGTGGAGCAAAAGCATTTGGTCTGGGAGCGATGAACACTCGTGGCGGAATAATTACAGCAGGGCGTGCTCCGTAGAAATACCTAGGCGGAACAGGACGACCAAAAGCAACTCCACCACCCACAAAAGCGCGTGGTTGTGCACATGACGAACCAACGCCGGCGAGCATAATCGCGAAGCAAGCAACGACAATGATACGTTTCATGGTGACACCTATACGAAATAGAAATGGAAAAAAGTGATAATGTTCGTATGACGCTACAACATTCAAAGGTGTTTAATCAGTTCCCGAAAGTGCTATTTTACAATGTTTCTGCCTCGCGCTCAAGCCAAATCGTTACGGGTCCGTCGTTTACAAGTTCTACGTCCATCATTGCCCCGAAGATGCCTGCTTCCACGCGTAAACCGCTTGTTTCCTGAAGATACTGAAGCATTTGGTCGTAAAGCGGCTTTGCTATGTCGGGCTGTGCAGCGTTGATGTAGCTTGGGCGCAAGCCTTTTTGTGCATCGGCATAGAGCGTGAACTGCGACACAAGTAAGATTCCACCTTGCACGTCGCTGACAGAAAGGTTCATTTTGCCCTCATCATCATTGAAAATGCGCAGTTTGGTAATTTTACCACACATCCACTCAATTTCACGCTGAGTATCTGTTGCCGCAATACCCACAAACGCCAATAAACCATGACCGATTTGTCCGGTAATGCTACCGTCCACCGTGACCGATGCTCGCTTGACGCGCTGAAGAAGAAGTCGCATAAAAACATAGCGAAATTGTTGTAGAATCTATGTGGAATTATTTGGAGGATCGTGAAAAAGTGGCTTACGCCCGAAATCGAGATTTCAAGCCTTGTGCTGTAAAATGCGCCATCGCTTGAATCGAAAGCATCGGGTTTGCGCCGCTTGCTTCAGGAAATGGGCTGGAATCGGCGATGAAGAGATTTTTTACTTCGTAAGTCTCACCTTCCGGCGAGACGGGATGCGTGGAGCGATTGCCACCCATGCGGCACGTTCCCATCTGGTGTGCTGAAAAAAGCGGGAAATCGTTTGGTCGCCATTTCCACGCAGACATTCCGCGAAGCGTTGCCTGAAGTGCTTCGGAACCTTGTCGGAGGTCAAACGGCGGCTGGTGATTATGGGGGAAATACAATTCCTGAGCGCCTGCCTGCAAGTGAATTCTTGCGGCTTCAGCAATGCCGCGCTGCAAATGTGCAAGATCGAAATCGCTGATGTGGTAATGTGCAACGGGTCTGCCATGTTTGTCGAGCGTAATCGAGCCGCCGTCGCGGTCGCGTGTTAGCACAATAAACGCCCCGACGTGTGCCGCTTTCAGCATTCCTTCTTTATGTGCTTTGCCCGAAAGCCACGGAAGCGCCATTGCAAGCAAACCGCTATGAATGGGTGGCGTTTCGAGTTTCGCACCCCAGTTACCTGTTGTTTGGGCAACTTCGTTGGAAAGCGCCGTCATCATATTTCCCCACCAAGGGTTCATTGGTTCTGCGTACACGCCAGCTACGGAAACCGTTGGATGCAAGTGCAAATGCTTGCCGATGTGCGGATGCTGCAAGCCGCTTCGCATCAGAAGTGCCGGTGTGTGGATAGATCCCGTAGCAACAACGACGAATTTTGCGTTCACAGTAACCATTTTACCCTCAGTCCTCGCCACTACGCCAACTGCTTTGCCTTCGCGCACAATAATATTTTCCACTTCTGTTTCCACAAGGAACCGTGCACCTTTGGCATTTGCGCATTCCAAATACGTCTTCAAAACGCCCATTTTGGTACCATTGCGGCAGCCAAGTGAGCAATAACCACATTCTTTACACTCATGCGCCGCACAACCATTGGAATTACGCGGAATCGTCGTTGTGTGATAACCGAGTGCCTTTGCACCCCGCTCTAATGCTTGGTTTTGAAGGTTGTGATTCGATTCTTGCGTGTCCACGTGTGTTGCCGCTTCGATGGCTTCAAAGCTGCGCTGGTACTCCGGTGTGAGGAAATGCGGGTTCCCGTGATTATTTGCCCACTCTTCCAAGACGTAATCGGGAGTACGCAAAGCTGCCGACCAATTTATCGTCGTGCCGCCACCCAAGCAGGAGCCTGCAAAGATAGATACAGAAGCATCTTTGGTAGAATATGTGCCTCCCGCTTCGTAGTATGCCGCTATCATTTCGGCTTCGCGCTGCGTGAAATCTTGCTCAGAGCCGTATTTGCCTTTGTCAATAACGAGTACGTCAAATCCCGCTTCCGCCAATTCGCCCGCCATTACGCCACCTCCCGCACCACTACCCACAATGACCACATCGCAAGAAAGTGTCGTGTCTTGTGTAATCGCCAGTGGCTTGATTGGTCGTGGAATATCGCCGGAATGTGGTTTTGGGAGTGGTCCCGGATAGCCGATAGCTTTCCACGTAGGATTGATGGCGCTTTCGTCGGAATAGCCGTATACTAGAAATGCCGTGAGTTTTTTGAGAACATGAAAGCCCTGGCGTAGGGGGGCTATGGGACTTTGCGACCAGCGGACTAGCATTTTTTCGGCATCCTCAGGAGAGAGATTTTGTACTCCTTTAAGCGCACCGAACCACGTCAAGCCTAGAAGTGGTGAACCAAGTATATCCAAAAGCTGCACAAACTCTTGCTGCTGCTGCGGGGAAAGATGGTCAAGTGCAAGGGTTATTTTCTCGGCAGCTTGGAAGTCGCTTGCTTTTAAGCGCCAGAATCCGTCGGCATCAGATGAAGACTGCGATGCAGATTGCACAGCAGGAATAAATGCGTCCGTGACAGCGCGAAGAATAGCGAGGTGTTTTTCGGAAAGAATCATCGTTGTTGCCTTGTGGGGTAGTGGTGCAGAGAAGAATGGTCGTACCGACAACCAAGTAACCGCAAATCTACATAAATTTTTCTCTCTTTTTTCTCAAAATCCCATAAAAAAACAGCCCGTTTGGAAAACCATGGTGGAAAACCAGACGGACTGTTTTTGTAGAAAACGAGAGAGCTATTTTGCCGTATGAAAGTGTTTCCGGTTGAATTTACAACTCATCATACGTGAATTCAAGATTC
This sequence comes from Ignavibacteria bacterium, assembly GCA_014654705.1. GTDB lineage: Bacteria > Bacteroidota > Ignavibacteria > Kapaibacteriales > UBA4661 > PH2015. The sequence continues at coordinate 166,772 of JACVZY010000093.1, read as the reverse complement.
ACCCAATTAGTTCATGAACTCATTAAAGGTCAACGAAATATAGTAGAGTTGACCGACGAAACCTGCGCCAATGTTCGTGCGGTAGTCATTGCCGAGCAGATTATTCGCGCCGATTTTCACAATCGTTTTCCAATCTTTAATAGCATAGTTGATTTGGGCATCAATCACGCCGTAGGAAGGAATTGTGCCTGAGCCAAAGGCAGACTGCCAAAGAAACGCTTCTTGCCAACGGTAGTTGATGGTAAAGCCAAGATTATCGACTACCTCCCGGTTGCTTATGCTGACATTAAAGCGGTTTCTGGGCGTGTTAAATTGCGCCTCAAACTCGCTTCCTGCCTGCTGATTGAGGATAGCAAAATCATTGTAGGCATAACTGCCATCAAGGTCAAAACCCCGTGGCAATTTGTAGGAAAACCCAACCGCTACGCCTTGTGATGTGATTGTTTCTTGCGCGTTGGTGTAGGGGCGGAAGTTCGTTCCAGCTGGAATCGCACCTGTGGGATTAGCTGCGCTCGCGCTTGCCGCACGAGCTGTTGGATTTTTTGATACAACCGTTTGAGCGCCTATAAAATCGTTGTAGGTGTTAAAGTATCCGTTAATATCCAGAAAAAGGGTGTTATCAATAATACCCTTGTAGCCGAGCTCGATAGCTTGGAGACGTTCTGGTTTGATGTAGGGCAGATTAACCGTTTGCAGAAGAGATTGTGCTGCTGCCGCTCCACCAAGCGTACCATCTGCGTTGATTGTTCCACCCGCTGCACGGAACGCATTTGCAGAAGCAACAGAATACGAACCGCCTTCATGAATGCCATATTGTTTGGCGTTGCGTGAGGTACTACCGAGCAAAATTCCTGCACCGGAGGGGAACCAAATAAACTGTGCTTGGGTGTCGGGATTGCGGAAACCGGTTTGGAAGGAAGCGCGTATGTTATGCGATTCTGCCACCGTCCATACTGCCGAAACACGCGGTGTCAGTATGGCATCGAAATTTTCGTTTTTGTCCATTCTGAGCGAACCGGTGAGTTTCAATTTGTCTTCTAAGAGCTTTTTAGAGATTTGCGTGTAAATGCCAAACTCATTGATGGTGAGGCGTTTACGCTCTGTTCCGCTTAGCTCTTCATTGAAGACCGTACCGTCAGAAAATAAATCGTAGCGGCGGAAATTGCCACCTACTTGAATATCGGCAATGTCCGTCAATTCTTTGAAGTTGTAGTTAAATTCGCCGTGATACATCTGGGATGTGTTGATAAATCCGGCTCCGGGAGGATTGCGTTGGAAAAGCGATTTCCGAACAGCGTTCACGGTATCGCGGAATGCTTGTGAACCCGCCGCGGGTCTTCCATTGTCGGCAGCAGCTCGCGCGGCATTTTGTGCCGCTTGAATTTGCGCATCCGTAGGCGTTGCTCCTGTTGACCAAATCGGTACCATTGCGCCGACAAACGTGCCGAGATATGTCGGCACCCATCGTGTGCTGGAGGCGCTAAACCGTTCGTTCACAAATGCACCCAATGCCGAGAGATTGTAGGAATCGCCTGCGCCAGAGAAGGTAGCGTAAGCGCGAACGAAAAAGTTATTGCCCTTAAATTCCAGTTTGTGGAACTGCTCCGAAAAACCGCGCAAGAGATATTTCTCTGCGCCTTGATAGATGCTCGAGCCGCTTCCGTAGCGGTAGTTATAGGAGGCTTCCACAGAATTGCTGATGCGATAATGGAGTGCTACGTCTGCTTTCAGATTGCGTGCTTGAAATCCGTCGTCGAATGATCCTATGAGGTCTTGTTCCTTGATGCCGGTGCGTTTCAAGTTCAACCCGCCTATTCGGGTGTTCAGCGCAATTACCTGATTGCGCAGGGGCGCAAGTGCCGGATTCGCAAGTGCGGCGGTGAGGGGGACGGCAATGGGAGTTTCATCGCCGTAAAGATTCAGTCCGTCGAAGTTTGAGCGCCATTGGTTGAGTGCTGGGTTGCCCGACGCTTGGCGGTGCGTGTCGTAATCATTTCCTTGCCAGTCTGTGCCTGTCAAATATGACAGATTGACTTTGAATGCAAAATTTTCGCCAATCTGTGCGGCATAGCGAACGGCAGCGCTGAGATACGGATTTGCGCCGGCGGAAGCGGAGTTGGTCACACCACCTTTCACTTGTGCGCTAACGCCTTGATAATCAAAGGGGTTTTTGCTCGACATGAGCAAAATACCGTTAAAAGCGTTAGGTCCGTAGAGTGCGGAGGCTGCACCGGGAACAAGTTCCATGCTTTCGGCATCTAATTCACCAATGCCGACAAGATTACCCGTGGGGAAATTCAAGAGCGGGTCAGCTACGTCCATACCGTCCACAAGCTGCACGAAGCGCGTGTTGGCAATCGTTGCAAAGCCGCGTGTGTTGAAGGTTTGGAAGGTGAGTGAACCGGTGTAGGTTTGTACGCCCTTCAGGTTTGCCACGGCATCGTAATATTCGGCAGTAGGGGCGTTTTGAATAGATTTAATGTCAACTTTTTCAATGGTTACGGGAGACTGCATCACATTTTCCGGCACTCTGGAAGCGGAGACAACAATATCTTCTCCGCGAATAGCTTTTTCATCCAGTTGTATCTTCAGGTCATCGGTGCTCGCCGCGACGGGAACTTCTTTGGAAGTAAAGCCAATAATAGAAAAAACGAGTTTGAACGGCGGGGCAACCGATGTTGTCAAGGTGAACTTCCCTTTAGTGTTCGAGATAGTTCCTGCCACTGTACCCTTAATAGCAATTTTTACCCCAGCAAGCGAGTTACCTTCTTTGTCCGATACGGTTCCGGAAACGGATATGGTTTGTGCAAAAGCAGTCTCGTGAACGTTTGCGAAGACTAGAACAATTAAAATTACCACCACGACAGAAAGAACGAATCTTTTCATAACTCCACCACACAATAAGATTTGAAAGAAAGGAGTAATTAGAGGAAGCACTAGGGACATTCTGAGCATACACATAGAGTGCCGAGCGCTCTCTGAAGGCGTTTGGTAACTCATTACACTATTCTTACTACAAACTCATCCTGAACTCAGAACCTCGAAAGTTTTTCATGCGACACATTACGAAATTCAAAGGGAATATTCAAGAAAAAATCGTGGTTGTTATTTTGCTTTATCATTATTGGTTGTAAGCAGCAACGAAGCACCCTTTCTCAATTGAATGTAGTTTGCGATACTTACATTCAAGATATATTCTTCCTTCCCAGCACAAAATATGTCTTCATAGCGCCTTTGCCCTTCACCTCAATTGTGCCGCGCTCCTCAAAGTCAAAAAGGTCTTTGAGTGCGTTGTACGTGGCTTCGGAGCATTGCACTCGACCCGGTTCCCCGCTTGATTCCATGCGACTTGCGGTGTTCACGGTGTCGCCCCAGAGGTCGTAAGCAAATTTCTTTTCGCCGATAACGCCTGCCGTCAGGTAGCCGGTGTGAATGCCTGCCCGAATGCTGATGGGTAGGTTCTCTTTTTCGGCAAGGTCTTGTATGGCAAGCATAATATCAAGCGCCATGTCTGCAACAGCTTCGGCGTGATATTCGCTCTGAATAGGAACACCCGCTACCGCCATATATGCGTCGCCGATGGTTTTGATTTTCTCAACACCGTGCTTTTCGGCAAGCTTGTCAAATTCCGAAAACATTCGATTCAGCATCACAATCAATTCTTCTGCCGATACACGCGATGCGATTTTGGTAAAGCCTACCATGTCGGTAAAGAGAACCGTTGCGCTTTCAAAGGTATCCACAATCGTCGTTTCACCCCATTTTAAGCGCTCTGCGATGGAGGGCGGTAGGATGTTTAGCAGCAAATCTTCGGATTTGTTGCGCTCTCCCTCCAATACGGAACTAAGGATATTGATTTCATCGAGTGATTGCTGTAATTTATTGTTTTTCTCCTTGATTTCCGCCGTGCGGTCTTCCACTTGCTTTTCCAGCCACGCGTTTCGTGCCTCAATAGCACGAATCCGCGCACGGTACGTCACAAAACCGATGCAAATGGCGCTTCCCACCGATAGCCCTATAAACCACCACGTGCGCCAAATTGGGGGCGTAACAATCACACGAAACGATACTCCGGCTTCGTTCCACGTGCCGTCGTTATTGGCGGCGCGGACGTGAAATGTGTAATCGCCCGCATCAAGACTGGTGTACGTGGCTTCGCGGCGTGTTCCGGCTTGTACCCATCCTTTGTCCAAGCCGTCCAGCCTGTATGCGTACACGTTTGCTTCCGGGGTGTTGTAGTCTAGCGCTACAAAGGAAAATGACACCGTGCTTTCGTCGTAGCGGAGGGTAATGGTACGTTCTGCAGCCACAGCGGAGTCGCCGAGCATCTCTTCGCGCCCGAATTTTTTGACTGAAGTAATTTCTATCGGTGGCAGAAAGGTGTTCACACGAATAGAACCGGGAAAAAAGCTATTGAAACCATTGGTACCGCCAAAAAATATTTCACCCTGAGGATTTTTGAACACCGAACCATGATGAAACTCGCGTCCCTGTAAGCCATCATCAACGCCAAATGTACGGACAACCTTGCGCGTTTCAATATCAATTTCCGCCAGCCCTTGCTTAGTGCTCACCCAGAGATGCTTGCGGTCATCTTCCATAATCGCGCTTACCAAATTGCTCGGCAGACCCTCTCGCTCGGTAATGTTGGTGATGAGCGCTGTATCTATACTTGTGAGCAAACCTGTTTTCATGCGGTACTGCAGGAGCCCGTGTCCGCGCGTACCCAGCCACAAATCACCACCGGAATCTTGATACAGTGCGCGAATTCCGTAGGCAGAAAGCAAACGGCGCATTGTTCCTTGTTTTCGGTCGAAATCGGCTAACCCCGACGGCGTTCCGAGCAAAAGCTGTCCTTGTGCGGTCTCCAGCACGGAGAGAACTCGTTTGCCCGAACCCTGTGGGCTATTGGCAAGGTTGATAGGAAAAGCGTCAACAGTTCTGCGGTCGGGCGAAATGCAATAGAGCGGCATTCCCTCGCCTGTTGCGAAAAGTGTGCCTGCTCGGTCTTCATAGAGAAGTTGAATGGATGCTGCGGGTGGAATCTTTGCAAAGCGTGTAAATGCTTGCGCGGAAGCGTTCCATGTCCAAAGACCGTTGCCTACTGTTCCTGCCCAAAGCTGTTTTTTGCGGTCAAAGCGCAGCGCCCATGCGGTATCGGTTCCAATGTTATCCTTCCGAAAGTATGTCCACGCACCTGTCCTGCGGTTCAGTCGGTTTATGCCGCCTGTTTGCGTTGCGAGCCAAAGGCTCTCGCCATCTTCCGCAATATCACGGACGTAACCGCTATTTAGGCTGAGATTTTCTTTGAGCAAATTGACAGCATAATGCACAAATTTTTGCTTGTACGCAGAATACTTGCTGACCCCATAAAATGCTGTTCCGACCCATAGTACGCCGGAAGCATCTTCTTGAATATGCTGAATACGATTGCCGGAGAGTGTTTGAAGATTGCGAAGGTCGTGCTTGAGCGTCTGCACTACTCGCCATGAAGCCGATTCTTCGGGCGCAGTGCGGAGAATTGCTATGCCGTTATCCGTCCCAACCCATACCGCCCCCGAAGAAAGTGTGCAGACGGTATGCACTTGTTTGCTTGGTAGTCCATTGGTAATGTGCTGTGCGCGACGCGTGGCGAGCGTGAGCACAAATAGTCCGTTATTGCTTGTTCCGAGCCATAGCGCGACGGGACGCGCCGCACTATGGACCGCGCTGTTGGACTGCACGGTGCAATGAGTGATAGTACCCTGAATGCCACATTCTATCTTGGTTGTGGAAGATTTTGTCTCGTCATAAAAGTATAAGCCATTAGTACAAATCAGCCAGAAGCCTGCACCTTCACGGGCAATACCGCATATATCCAACGATGAGGGCACAGATGAAACGGGCTTGAGCAGAGAAGAACCCAAAGGTGATAGCGCAAACAAGCCATTTTTTGTACCGACAAGTATTGAGCCGTCCCGCTTTTCCGTAATCGTCTGAGCTGTCGTTTCGGTATTAGGTGGAAAAAGAAACGCGTCAAATTTAGTTGTTTGGCTGGAAAAGCGTGATATTGTGCGGTGATTTCCTGTTGTCAACCACAAGTAACCGCGCGAATCCTCGTAAAGTGATGTAACACTTTGCGCTCCCACGCCCAAGGAATCGGGAAGAGTCTGCCGGAATGCCGTAAAGGTCATGCCGTCGTAACGATTCAAACCATCTTCCGTGGCGAACCAGAGAATTTTTTTGTGGTCTTGAAAAATATAATTGACGTTTGCACTTGACAGCCCCTGCTCTACGGAGATGCGCTCAAAATTGAAGTTTTGGGCATACACGATTCCAACTGCGCCATTGCTGAGGTATAGACCGAAGCAGAAGAGAAGCTGCAAATAGCAGCGAAGGTGGAAGAAATAAAATATGGGGCGATTTTTCATGTCATTGTGTGGGCATTTGCGGTATTGCCTCGATGAAATGCTACCGCAGTCTGTAATAAAAAAGAGTCTCTTCCAACGTTATATTGCCCCTGCCTTCAGAAGTTCTGCCCGTTCTGCAATTTGCAACTGTCGTATAACAGGCTCTATCTCGCCATTAACCACTTCTTGCAAGGCATAATTCTTTGCATCACCTTCCAAACGGTGGTCTGTTAGACGATTTTGCGGGTAGTTATAGGTGCGGATTTTGTCGGAGCGGTCGCCGCTTTTGACCATATCTTTGCGCGAGGAAGACAGTTCCGATTGCTGCTTTTCCAGTTCAAATTCGTAGAGCCTTGCCCGTAAGACTTTCATTGCTTTTTGGCGATTCTTGAGCTGCGAGCGCTCTTCTTGGCACTGCACCACGATACCCGTCGGCAGATGCACCATGCGGACTGCTGTTTCCACCTTGTTCACGTTCTGCCCGCCTTTGCCACCGGAACGAAAAATATCAATGCGCAGGTCATTTTCGTTGATGTGAACTTCAACATCATCCACTTCCGGCAAAATAGCAACCGTCGCGGCAGATGTGTGAATACGACCACTTGCCTCGGTCTCCGGGACGCGCTGCACACGATGAACGCCACTTTCGTACTTCATCATACCAAATGCTTCTTCACCGGCTAAAGAAAAAACAATTTCTTTGTACCCCCCGCGCTCACTTTCATTAAAGTCAATAACCTCCGTTTGCCAACCTTTTTTGTCGGCAAAGCGTTGGTACATTCGGAAAAGGTCCCCGGCAAAAATACCTGCTTCATCGCCGCCCGTACCGGCACGGATTTCGACGATGCAGTTTTTGTCATCATTGGGGTCGCGCGGGAGAAGAAGCACTTGCAAGTCGGCTTCCATCTGCTCCTTGGTTTGGGTAAGGTCGTCCAGTTCTGAGGCAGCAAGTTCCTTTAGCTCAGCATCCATACCGGGTGTGGAAAGGATTTCTTTGTTTTCGCGTAAGTTTTTGCTCACCGTGAGATACTCCTCGGCTACTTTGACGATACTTTCGAGGCGCTTGTGCTCGCGGGAAAGTTCGCTAAAGCGCTTGTAGTCGTTGAGAATATCGGGTGCAGCGAGCTGGTTTGTGATTTCACCAAAACGGGCAATAATTGCTACAAGTTTTTCTTCCATCGTATGGGCGGTTTCGTCGGTTGGATGAGAAAATAGCGTTGTTATAGTAAGTTGTAAACTTACGACTTTTCAGGGAAAAATGCAGTATAAGTAGTATAATGGTGGTCTTTTCCACAAAACAGTACTCAGAAAACAAGATTGATGTGGAAAGTTCTGTGGAAAAGTGGCGGATTTCCCACAGATTTTCCACATTTTTGTAGAGGGAATGTTAGAAGTCGGTGTAAAGAAATTTACACCGTACATCACCCGTGATAGGAATTTTTTCGGCATATTGTAATCTGTACATTCTGAAATTGCACAACCTCGCTGTGCATACACGTCGGCTCTCTGGCGTGATTCTTGCTGCATCGGATTACAGAAACCCTAGAGAACTGGCTTGCTCATCACTATTAACTGCTTATCATCGTGGCAAATTTCATGGAAGAAACACGCCGTGATGGAGAAATCATTGTCTCGAAACTGACGGATAACCGTTCGCGTTCCAATAGCAATGTTCTCCAACTCGCGGCTATCGGCGACAAAGTACCGCCTCACTCTGCTGATGCCGAAGCAGCCGTGCTGGGCGCTATTATGCTCGACCGCAATGCGCTCTCCAAAGCAACGGAAGTCTTGGAAGCGGAGTCTTTTTACAAAGAAGCAAACCGTAAGATTTTTGAGGTCATGCTTTCGATGTCGGAGCGTAATGTTACGATAGACCTTGTATCATTGGGCGAGGAATTGCGCCGACGGAGTATGCTGGAGGCGATTGGCGGGACGTACACTCTTATCCAAATCAATGCCGGAACGCCGACTGCAGCTAATGTGGACAATTACATTCGTATTGTTCAGGAGCACGCACTCAAGCGCCAGCTCATCGGTGCGGCATCGGAAGTGCTTGCCCGTGCTTACGACCCCGCCACGGACGCTTTGGAAGAGATTGACAAAGCCGAAAGCGAGATTTTTCGCATTGCCGAAAAACGCCTAAGCAAAAGCTATATCGGCATGAACAAGCTGGCTAAAGATACCTTTGCAACGATTGCGGGTATGGTCAACGGTGAGAAAAATGATAGCAGCGTCAATACCGGTTATACAAAGTTAGACGATATGCTGGGCGGCTTCCGCAAGTCCGATTTTATCATCATTGCGGCGAGACCGTCTATGGGAAAAACCGCAGTGGCGTTATCAATAGCCCGCAACGTCGCAATGGAAAGCAATGTACCGGTTGCGTTTTTCTCAATCGAGATGGCAAAAGAGCAACTCACCATGCGCCTTCTGAGTGCGGAAGCACGTGTGAGCACCCATAAACTCCTCACAGGCAACATTAAGCCCGACGACCTGCCCCGCCTCGCTACCCAGATGGGGCGTTTGGCAAAAGCCCCTATTTTCATTGATGATAGCCCTGCGCTTTCGGTAATGGAACTTCGTGCAAAGTGCCGCCGCCTGAAGACCGAACAAAATATCGGGCTGGTGATGATAGACTACCTTCAGCTCATGCACGCCGCGCTGAACAAGGGCGACAGCCGCGAGCGGGAAATTTCTATCATTTCGCGCTCATTGAAGCAGATTGCGAAGGAGTTGAATATTCCTGTGGTTGCGTTGGCACAGCTTAATCGTGGGCTGGAAGGGCGTAGCGATAAGCGCCCGATGCTTTCGGACTTGCGCGAATCAGGTTCGCTGGAGCAGGATGCGGACGTGGTGATGTTTGTCCATCGCCCCGAATACTACGGCATTGCGACTTTTGAAGAAGATGGTGCTCCGACCGAAGGCGCAGCAGAACTCATTATCGGCAAGCAACGGAATGGTCCCGTGGGTTCGGTGCGCCTCGCATATGTGAAGGAGTACACGCGCTTTGAGAATCTCGCATTCGGACACGATGCTCCGCCGGACTATAACACCAGTATATCCGACTTTAATGCAGCGAAACTGATGAATGATGATGCGCCATTTTAACATAGTTCAATGTTGTCATAATCGGATATGAATCGAATCTTTCTGCTTTCGGTCTCAGGGCTTCTTGCTATGGCGCTTGGTACAGCGCCGAGTGTTTTTGCGCAGAAGAAATCTTTCCGCAAAAATACTCCCGGTTTCGTTGTATCATTCGAAGCTCCAACTGCTCAAGCGCAAATCATAACAAACCTCCGAGCCTTCACGAAGCTCTATGGCTATGTGCGCTATTTCCATCCCAGCGATGAAACCATGCGGCTGCCATGGGATAAATTCGCCGTCTATGGTGCGACAAAAGTTAAAAGTGCGCAAAATACAAAAGAACTCAAGGCTGTTTTGGAAGAACTCTTTTTACCGATAGCGCCAACATTACAAATTTACGAACGAGGCTTAAAGTTGCCCCCAAGACCTGCGCTTCAAAGTAACGCCTCATGGAAAAGTGTGGTGTGGCAGCATAAAGGTGTAGGGCTTGGTGTGCAAGATTTGTATGGTGTAAATACGCCGTATCGCAGTGTATCTGTTAATAGCCCGGAGCGTTCTGAAGCTAAGTATGGAAGTCTTTTTCATTACATCACTTCCTCCACAAGCCCGACAATACAAGCAGTTCAAGGTAAATTTTATCATTTGCGGTTTTCTGTCGCTATTCGCACGGACATTCAAAATCCTGAAAATGGCGCAACCATCGGTCTTGAAGCATCTTTTTTAGGTGGCGGCGACTGGTCTGTTTCAACGCCGGACGCTGAAAAAATTATATCGAAAGAATGGAGAGAGTATGAAATTTCCGGCTTCACAAAAGAGAATACCGTTACACTTTTGATGTGGGCTGGGTTTCGTGGAAAAGGCAGAATATGGCTTGATAATGCACGGCTTTGGAAAGCGGAAAAACAGATTGGTCCTTGGACGGAAGTCCCCCTGGAAAATGGCGGTTTTGAGCAAATCCGTGAGAATAATACTGTTCCTATTATTGTGAATACGCTACGTGGTTCTGAGTTGTGGAATACCCCGTTTCCACATTGGCAATTTAGAAAGCCAAAAAGTTATATTGTGCGTGCAGATACCGTCAATCCTTATCAAGGAAAATATTGCCTGCGTTTAGAAGATATTGAGGGTTTTCAGAAAGAAGCGCTTTTTGATGCCAAACCCTTTGACGGAGAAATTCTTCGCAAAAATCTTGGAGGCGGTATAGAATGTGCTTTACCGCTCACATTGCCGACAGATGGAAAAATACTGTTTGGCTCAACAACCACCAGCACAGCCGCTTTTACAGCGCTTTTGAAAGACTCTCTGAAAAATATAGTTATTACTGAAAAACCATACAACAAAGATGCAATCCGGCTTGCCAACGTTATTATGGCATGGAATATTCTTCAGCATTTCTACCCATATTTCGATGATATGCCAACGAATTGGGACTCTACGCTTACCGCCACACTCCAGTCAACGATTCAATGCCAATCGGCAGAGGAGTTTGAACGAATCATGCGCAAAATGCTGGTTGGCTTGAAGGATGGTCATGCAGAATATTATCGTGCTGTGCCCCACCGTATCATATCGGCTCTCATCGAAAATGTTGAAGGAAAGCCCGTTGTGATCGCCTCAGAAGATAAGAGATTACAGCAGGGCGATGTTATCCTGTCGGTGGATGACAAATCGGCACTAATACTTCTTGCTGAGGAAGAAACCCTTGTTTCAGGTTCTGTGCAATACAAGCGTGCCGAAGCAGCACACAGATTTACAATGGCAGAATCAAATAGGGCACGTGTGAGCCTAGCGCGAGATAGCGACACGCTTTCTTTTGTTGTAGAACGTAAACCGGAATCAGAGGTTAATCTCTACGAACACACGGCAATACAGCGAATAAGCGGCTCCGAAGAAAAAGATACCATTTGGTACATTGATTTAGCGCAGGTTAGTGTTGCTGAGATTGAGGCAAAAGCAAACGAATTTGCTCAAGCAAAAGGAATTGTGCTCGATATGCGAGGTTATCCGAAAGACGGGAACGCAGAAATTTTAGGCTACTTGACCGATTCAACGCTGTTATCACCTCGTTACCTCGTACCGCAAATTATTTATCCCGACCACGAGAACGTGCAGGGCTATGACACAAACCGACGCTGGCGTGTGCAGCCAAAGCTGCCACGATGGAAAGGAAAATGCGTATTTTTGACGGGCGGCGGAGCAATCTCACAGGCAGAAGATATTATGAGCATTGTGGAGTCTTACAAATTGGGCAAAATTGTCGGTGAGGCTACGGCAGGAGCAGATGGCAATGTGAATATGCTGTATCTCCCGGGCGGAAATAAAATACTCTGGACGGGCATGAAAGCCTTTAAGCACGACGGCTCAAAACTTCATGGTATAGGGGTGCAGCCCACGCATCCTGCCGTGAGGACATTGCAGGGTGTACGCGGGGGGCGAGATGAGGTGCTGGAAAAGGCGCTGTTACTTCTAAATTGATAATGCTCAACTCTATTTTCTGAAGCAATTCCAATGAACGCAATTCTCTCCCATCCGCAAATTACCAAGCTCCGTGAGCAGCGCAAAGACTTGCTTCGGCGGCTCACGGATGTTGTGGGCGAGTTGCAGCACCTCAAAGATCACATTCTGCCTGACCTTGTGAACGAGTACGACCGCCATTTTCGTGTGCTTGAGATTGCATTACAAAAAAAAACGCTGGAAACCGCAGAACTAACACGCCGCGAAGAGCTCTTTTACATCAAACTCTCGCGCGGAGAAAAGCTCACGCCAAAGATGATTGAGGTGGTCAATACGATGGTTGACCGCGAGTTTGAACGCGTAAAAAAACGTCTGCGCGAGACCTTCGACATGACCGACGAAGAGCGTGAACAAGCAGCGAACAAGCGCATGGAGGTGCACAACGAGAGCGAATTTGCAAGTATGTATCGGTCAATTGTCAAAAAGCTACATCCTGACGCTTCTGCCGAATCCGCCACGTTTGAAAAATATTGGCACTCTGCGCAAGAAGCATACCAAAGCCGTAATATGCGGGAATTGCAGACAATCCATGATATGATCTGCGAGGCAGAAGAAGACGATACCTTCGCAAACACGCCTTTTGCAAACGTGTCATCGGCTGAGAAATATTTGGAAGGAGAAATTCTTCGCCTCGAAAGCCGCCTTCGCAATGAAGAGCGCCGTTTACGGGAAATAGTCAATAACCCGCCCTACACCTTGCGTGAACTGATGAAAAGCCCGACGTGGATAGAGAGTGAGTGTAACAACATCAAAGCACAAATTGCCGCCAAAGACCGCGACGGCAAACGAGCACAAGCATTTTTAGCAAGTATTCATGCTGATTCTGCGGCATGGGGCAATGCCGAAAAACCGCAAGACATCAAGGCTCAAGAAGAGTTTGCAAACGATTTTATGCAAAACACCTATTTCAATAATCGGTGAATGCACAAAAAAAACGATAGCACTCCTCAAAAAGAGTGCTATCGCTGAATGAATAACCGACAGGAAGGACTGGCGCTTAGTTCAGGGATTTGAGCGTTTCTTCGATTTTCGAGAAATTGGGTAACTCTCCTGCATTTTCCAACACCTCGGCATATTGTACAACGCCGTCTTTGTCAATCACAAAGGCGGAGCGCTTGGAAACGCCTTGCAAATCCCAGACGCCGGGCACAAAATTATCATAAAGTGCACCATAACTCTTGGATACTTCTTTGTTGAAATCGGAAAGAAGTGGGAAAGCAATGGTGTTTTTTTGCGCGAAGACTTCCAGCGTAAAGGGGCTGTCAACACTAATGCCGAATACCTGAGCGTTCAGCGAAGAATAGAGTTCCAGACCGCCGCTTACCGAGCAAAGTTCATTGGTGCAAACTCCCGTAAATGCCATTGGGAAAAAAAGCAGTACAACGTTTTTACCTTTGTAATCGCTCAGAGTTATCGTTGCTGCACCTTCCGGTGTTTTGGTCTTGAGAGCGAAGTTTGGTGCGTTTTGACCAACCGTTATAGGCATAGTCGTGTCCTTTCGACATAGATATAGATTGAAAAAAGTATATGGATTTTCCTTTATGGATTTTCCATGCGGTTCTCTCTGAACACTTCTCAATGAACGTACAAAGCTAGATTTTATTAGAGACATGAACAAAGGATAACGTCCAAAATGCACTATTCTGAGCAAAGGCAGTAAAAAAGAAACGAAAAGACTTGACAATAGCAAAATAATTTCCTATTCTTAGGAGAACTAGAAAATGAACAGACATTCATTGCGCTGTTCATTGTAAATCGCTTTCAAAGCTATGCCCCCAAAAAACGACGCTCAACTAACAATTTCTTACTTTTTTCTTCTCCCAAGCCTATGACCCCGACAGACACACCCGCCCGCAAGATAGTTGGCGATTCTGAAAAGCCCGCTTTCTCTATCGGCATCGAAGAAGAGTACATGGTTCTTGACCCCAAGACATATGAACTTAAATCGCACATTGACCTTGAGTTGCTCTCGAAAGGCAAGCTGGTGCTGCACGAGCACATAAAGCCGGAGATGATTGGTTCCATGCTGGAAATTGGCACCGGCGTTTGTAGGGATATTCATCAGGCGCGGTCGGAGGTGACGAAAATTCGTTCTATCGTCAATTCTATCGCCAAGCAAAATGGACTTCTGCTCGGTGCTGCGAGTACACATCCCTTTTCGCATTGGAAAGACCAAGAAATTTTCCCCGATGAGCGCTATAAAGTTTTGGTGGAAGATATGCAGTTGCTCGCACGGTCGTTGCTTATCTTCGGGATGCACATTCATATAGGCATTGAAAATCGTGAGCTGCAAATCCAAATTATGAACGAAATTCGCTATTTGCTGCCCCATATTCTGGCGCTTACGACCAACTCTCCCTTCTGGACGGGCATTAATACGGGCTTGAAATCGTATCGTTCCAAAGTGTTTGAACGCTTCCCACGCACAAATTTACCTGATTATTACAATAGCTGGGGCGAATATCAAAACTATGTGGACTTGCTTATTCGCACGGGCTGTATTGACAATCCGAAAAAAATATGGTGGGACATCCGCCCACACCCAAATTTCCCAACGCTGGAGGTACGGATTTCCGACCTGCCGATGCGTATTGATGAGACTATTGCTATTGCGGCGCTCGTTCAGGCAATTGTCGCCAAACTCTACAAACTCTACTCCAAAAATCTCAGCTTCCGCTTGTACCATCGTGCCTTGCTGATGGAGAACAAGTGGCGTGCAGTGCGCTATGGGCTTGACGGCAAGCTCATTGATTTTGGTAAGCAACGTGAAGTGCCCACGCGCCAACTCATTCACGAATTACTTTATTTTGTGGATGATGTCGTTGACGATTTGGGTTCGCGGAATGAAATCAATTATATCCATACGATTCTTGAAAACGGCACCGGTGCTGACCGCCAGCTTCGTGTTTTTCAGGAAACAGGTAGTTTGGAAGCGGTCGTGGAATACATCAACAAAGAAACGTGTGTTGGTCTGACGGACGATGTAGCGGCATTCATTGAGGAACTGCGCCCGCCGTCGGCAGAAACGCTTGCCGAAAAAGCAACGTCTCTCACGATGACAAATTGATACGCCTTCGGAGTTCACATTGTCCGAATTGGCGGAACAACACAAAGCGGATATGTAGGAAATGCCTGCATATCCGCTTTTACTTTGCTCTTCTCGACTTTACAGTACGTTTTCAATCAAGAGTTCTTTTGCTAAAAAAGTCTGTGGGAAAATTTTGCGTGCCTCACGCAAAAGCGGCAACCCTGATTTATAGCGGACGCTGATATGACTGAGGAAAAGCCTCTCTACTCCTGCCTCCAGCGCTACTTCTGCCGCTTGCTCCGATGTAGAATGGAAGCGTTCGGTTGCTTTATCATTCATGTCCGCACGGAACGTGGCTTCGTGGACAAGCACGCTTGCGCGGTGGGCAAGTTCAATCGTCGCGGCACATTTGCGTGTGTCGCCTGCATAGACAAAACTACGCGGTTTGTGCTGCGGTGCTGCAATGTCGGCAAAATGGACAGTGCGTCCGTCATTGGGAAGTATCACTGTGCCTTCTCGTTTAATGCGCCCAATCATCGCGCCATCGGTTACGCCAAGAGCATGTGCTTTTTCGATACTGATATTGGTGTGCGGTAATTCTTCGACTCGAAAACCAAAGCTGTCAATGCGGTGCTCCAGCATTTGTGTCGTAACGCGGAAGCTGTTTGTGCTTAGCAGTTCGCCCTTCATACCGTGCCCTAATTCATGATAGATTATCTCAAAACTCGGCACAGCGTCCATAATGGTCAGCCCCAAGTCCAGGTATTCTTTTAGCCCCGTCGGTGCGTAAATGTGTAGTGGTGCCGTTCGTCTGTCCGCACCCATCGTGGTCAGAAGCGTAGGCAAGCCCAAAATATGGTCGCCGTGAAGATGGGAAATAAAAATGTGATTCAGATGCCCACGAGAAATTTTGGCGTGAAGAAGTTGAATCTGTGTTCCTTCGGCGCAGTCGAACAGGATGACCTCCGAACCAAGCATGAGAGCCGTTGCGGCAGAATGTTTATTGGTAAGTGGCGCACCGCCTGCTTTTGTGCCGAGAACGGAGAATTTCATAATGAAAAGTTTTTTGATGAGATAGTGTATGTCTTGTTTTTAGGCTTGTTGCAATGCTTGATTCGTATCCACAGGCTTCATATCAGGGTTCTCAAGCGGTAGCCAGAGGAAAAAGATGGTTCCTTTTCCGATATTGCTAGTTACTTTGATTCTGCCGCGATGCGCCTCCACGACCCACCGCACAATAGACAAACCCAGTCCGTGACCGCTAATTTCCGCCGAGCGTGATTTGTCAACGCGATAAAAGCGGTCAAAGATATAAGGAATATCTTCTTCCGGTATTCCAAAGCCGCTATCGGTTACTGATACTAACGCTTCGTGGTCTTGTACGCGAAGGGCAATCGTGATATTTCCGCCACTTGGAGTATATTTCACTGCATTATCGACGATGTTCAGCAATGCCTGATGCAGACGCACTTTGTCGCCATCAAGCATAATGCCTGGCTCAATCGTGGAGCGCACAGAGATGTTTTTTTCTTCGGCAAGAATCATTGCATCTTCTACCATATCCTCCAATAATACGCTGAGATTGAGTTCTTTGAGGTCGAGCGGTACTTGCCCCGCGTCGGCACGGGAAAGTTCGAGAAGGTTTTTCACTACCTGCGACAAGCGGCTTACTTCCTCAATGGCACTGGCAATAATTTCTTGATATTCGCGTGCTGTTCGTTTAGAGTGGAGTGCCATTTCCAGTTCGCCCATGAGTATTGCCAATGGCGTTCGCAGCTCGTGTGAGGCATCGCCGGTGAACTGGCGTATCTGTGCGAAGGAGCGCTCAAGCCGTCCAATCATCGCGTTTAATGTTCGGGTCAGTCGTGAAATTTCATCGTTGACACGGCGCACGGGCAAGCGCTGGCTGAGGTTGTGCTCGGTGATGTCGTCGGCGAGGCGGGTGATTTCTTCTACCGGCTGCACGAAGTATTTTGCCAGAAACCAACCGCTAATCATTGCCAGAAATAGAACAATCGGTGCGGCTACGAGCAGTGAAGAAAAGAGATCGTTGAGCGTTACCTCAATTTCGTCCACCGGATAGCCGACGGACATTTGTACGGAACTTGTGTGATAGACAAACACGCGCAAACGCTGTTTGCCAAGTGGAAACGTCGGAATGGTGTAGCGAAAAGGAAGGGTATCGCCGGGCAACATACCGAGTGATGGCAAAGGAAGTTGCCACTTATGCTGCTGAAGATTCTCTGAGCGCCAGACAATCGTTCCCGAAGTGTCTGCCACTTGAATAAAATAATTTTTTGGGTTCAGCAAAATATGTTCATAGACCGCAGACCAGACGACATCGGCTTGCTGCTCGCGCTGTGCCGATGTATCCTTTGGTGGTAGCACAGGTCCCACAAAGCGGCGGCGCTCCTCCGCGCGGAAAAACTCGAAGTAGTCAACTTTTTTTACCTTTCCTTTGTCGCGGCGCGGTGTTTCTAAGCCTGAGCGCTCGGATTGAGCAGGCAGGAGCGGTTGCTGGGTTTCGCTTTGTTTTTTGCGAATAATGAAATCCAGAGACTCGGCAACGCGCTGAAGCGAGGAATCAAGATTATCATTCAGTTCGCGCTGGACAGTGATATAGGCAAGTAAAATCACCATACCAAGCGGCAGAGCCACGACAACCGTGTACCAGAGCGTAAGACGCAGACGAAAGGAAATTTGTAACATAGACGTTGCTGCCGCAGAGTGGAAAGAAACAGTACGATTTTCCCATCAATTTAGCGGTTTTCGTGGTATCTTTGAAACGTTCTTTTGAAACAATCTCGCTACGAACCATTTTTTGCTCATCATGCTTGACGGATTGCAGAGTCTTGATATTTGGCTTTTTCGCTTGGGAAATATCACTCTGGCGAATTCATTCTTTGATAGCGTCATGCCGGTCATTACATCCAATACATATGTTGTACCCGTTCTGCTGGCATACATAGTAGGTGTGATATGGCGTGGCACGGTGCGCGACCAAGTATTTATTTTGCTGCTGATAGTAGCTATCATCATTGCCGACCAAAGCGTAACGCTGTGGAAAGATTTATTTTTACGTGCGCGCCCCTGTCATAGCTTTATGGATATTCGTTTGCTCGTGCCTTGTGGTACGGGTAAATCGTTTCCTTCCGGTCATGCCGCTAATAATTTTGTCGGGGCAATTGTGTCGGCGTTATGCTATAAACGATGGGGAAAGATATTATTTGTGTGGGCGATTGCCGTATCATTTTCGCGGGTGTATTGTGGTGTTCATTATCCACTGGACATTCTGGGAGGCGCATTGTGGGGGACTTTCGTAGGGTGGTTGGTGTTCCGGCTTTATCAAAAGATTGTTCCTAAGACCTCTCTCATAGCATTGTAACAAAATTCGCCGTTTGAAAATGCTTGGATGCACAGTATCTTTGCATTACTTTTCTGTATTACTTTGGACAATATTTTTTCCAATAGCACAGTAATTAAAACTTCTAGTAACTATGACTGTATCGCTTCTTTCTCAACGACTTGTTCGTTTTATCCTTGCAGGATTGTTCGCCGCCTGTATTGGTTTTGCGCAATTTGCGTTTACACCGTATGCCCTTGCACAAGCCGGGCAATATACACCTCTAACAACTGAACAAATCAAACTATTGACCCATTCCAATCAGCGTCTTATTGTGCCGCTTGCCGGAGAATGGCAGCGTGCCTCGCTAAGCGAACCGGAATGGCAGCGTGTTACATTGCCCTATTCCGAGGTTTCAACCGATGAATTTCGCTACCGCAGAACGTTTGTCATTGATGAAACGCTTATTAAAAAATATGAATGGCAGCTTTATTCATTGGGTTGCAATTACCGAATGGAAATTTATGTCAATGGTCAATATCTCCAAAGTCATGTTGGCGGGGGGTTCCCTTTTGGTGTTCGGATTCCCGATTCCTATTTGGTAAGCGGAAATAATACTCTTGAGGTGGTAGTCAATAACCGACTGGATGCCTCGAGCACTATTCCTTTGCGGGCGATTCCTCACGATGCAAAAGTTTTCGGAGGCATTATCAGGGAACTTTTCTTGGTAGGAATGCCGAGCGTATTTCTCGGTAATATTGACACGAAGATAGCGGTCGCCAGTGACTTTAATAGTGCTAATATCCAGATTACAACTTCGCTCGTCTCTGGGAATCTTTTTCAAACCATACAAGCCGACTCGACCAAGCCGGCGCAGATTGTTACGCTGCAAAAAACAACGGTAGAAGTTGTTGCCGAACTACGCTCGCTTGAGGATACAAATATCGTTGTGGCTCGTGGAACACCATCTATGGTAGAGATAAGTGCTAATCGTAATGCACAGGTCAAAATGAACCTTGCGGTGACATCGCCGAAATTGTGGTCTCCGCTCTCGCCTAATCTCTACACCCTTGTTGTCCACATACGTCGTAATGGCGAGATTCTCGACGATTACACGACGACGATTGGGCTGTATAAAACACAGACCGAGCAAGCGAATGATAAAACAGTGCTTATGGTGAATGGACAGCCGATGAATATTAAGGCTGTTGACTACATCGAAGATAGTAATGGAGGAGGCGCAACCATCAATATGGCGGAGTACGAACGGGATGTGATGGCACTCAAAACCCTAGGTGCGAATGTTATCCGAATGCGTTTTAGCGCTCCACATCCGTACTTGGCGCATTTGTGTGATAAATATGGTCTTTTTATTATGACTGATTTGCCTGTTCGTGGCGTACCTTTGTCTGTTCTGGGTAAAGATAATTACATTGTTACCGCCCAAACAATCTTGAAAGACTACATTACCGCCTATGAAAACATCCCTTCTATTTTTGCTTTTGGTATTAGTGAGGAGATAGCCGAAGGAAAATCAGAGCAGGCTTTGTTTTCGCAAAAGATTCGAGAAATTACGCGCAATATTTCAGCAAAATTATTGTATAAAACAGTTCATGGCAGGACACAAAGCCTTGATGTTGATGGGCTAGACTTCATCGTTTTTGCTGTACACAACGAAGATATCCAGGATTTTCGGGCAGAAGCCGAGCGTCTTCAGGCACTTAGCCAGAAAAAAATGACGATATTTAGCTTCGGTAAACTCATCCAACCCGATAACCACAAAGGCTATTCCGATCCGCTTTCGGTGGAGGCGCAGGCTCGCTATATTCGTCAGAGATTCCGTATTTTACAGGAATATAAAATTTGTGATAATGTTATTATCAACTCATTTAACGACTATCTGACTGAGCGTCCTATTCTGATAACCAATAACGCAGAACAGTACATCGCTACAAGTGGCTTGGTATCTCGTACACGCGATTTGCGGTTGCCTCATCAAATGGTAAAGGCGCTTTTCAATGACGAGAAAGAACCTGTTTTGGAAACAGGAAACTACAAGGCAGAAATACCCGCTCTTTTCACTATCGTCAGTATTGCATTTATAGTATTGTTTTTCGTGCTCATTAATACTTCACGGCGCTTCCGAGAAGATGTACTCAGAGCGCTTTTACGACCCTATAATTTCTATGCCGATATACGAGACCAACGTATCCTCTCGAATGCAGGTACGTTCTCACTTGCAATTGTTCTGTCGGCTACTCTTGGCTTAATTGTCGCCTCGCTGCTCTACTTTTTGCGCTTCAGTTATTTGCTGGATTATGTTCTGACGCATTTGATTCCGTCCAATACGCTGAAGGAATTTATTAATACAATTATCTGGCAACCTTGGGCATCGTGCTTGGTGGCAACGGGAATTTTTCTCTTGATTATTGGCTTTCTAACGCTTTTTATTCGCGCCTGCTCATTTTTTGTGAAATCCCGGATTTATATAGGTGATGCCTTTGTTATCAGTACATGGGCATTTTTGCCAATCGGGTTTTTACTTGTGATGACTGCCGGTCTATATCGTATCTTCACGACCGATACTTACACCTTGATTTCCCTATTGCTGATTTTGGGCATTATTCTATGGTGTATCTATCGAATGTTGCGTGGCACTGCTATCATTTATGATGTCCGTGCTTCGCGTGTGTACATTATCGGTTTGCTTCTTATTGGTTTGGTGTTGGGTGCTGTACTGTTTTATTACGACTCACGCTACTCCACTATTGCTTTTACAAACTATTTCTTCTCGGTTCTGTACCAATAATTACTGTCCGCATGGCTCTTGCCCTCGCAAATTATCTTCGTTTTCGTACTGTTGCGCTTGCTCTCTTTGTAAGCGCAACACTGCTTTTCGGGCGTACCCAAGCACAAACAACTGTGCCTGAAAAAGCGGAAAAAAATAAAACAGAAAAAAGTAAAGCGGAGCAACCATTGGAATTACCAGAGTTTGTGATAACAGGTGTGGAATCGCTTGATGTGCCGGGCGGTGCAAAACAAACTCCCAAACCTGTTGCCAAACTTACGCAGCAGCAGGTAAGCCGTTTCAACCCTCTGGACAAGCAGTCTTTTACGCTCCTGCCCGCCGCCGCCCCCAGTCGCGCACTACTTCCACAGCAAGGCAAAAATGGTTTTCTGCAAGGAGAATTTGGTATGTACATCGCGCCAAGTGCGGAAGCGGGGTATCGAGCTGTAGTGGGTAATTTCGACCTCAATGCTACGGGCGGAATTTTGCACTCAGGCGGATACCAGCGCAACACTGATTTTACCAACGTTCATCTGAATATAGAATCCAGCTATCTTGCACCGGAAAAATTCTTCTTTTTTGGTGGAAGCCGCACCGACACATATCTCAAGGTAAAAAACTCCAATTACAAGTTCTTTGGAGCCGATAGCATTACTTTTCCTGAATCTGTTCCAGAGCGTAGTGCACTGAGATTTGAAGTAGGGTTGCAGACAGTCGGCAGTTTTGAGAACTGGCACTATGACATGGGCGTGTCGTCGGAAAGTGTGCTTTTGGGCGGGGTACATGAGAATTCGCTTGTCAATGGACATTTGATCGGAAAAACGATATTGAAGGGAGGGTTCTTGTTGGGTGCAAAAGCAGAAGTGCAATTGCAATCACACATAACCCGACCGCTCACCGACAAATATTTGCTTGCACCCAGTATTCTGGCGGGATACAATACCGATCATTTTGCTTTATCGGTGGATGTGGGTGTTCATATCGTATCAGCCGAATTTCAGAATCTGATGCGCCCATCGGTAAATCTGAAGGCGGCATTTGCGGCAAGTAGTTTACTGACACTAGAATTATCAGGTTTTACGGGTATTCGCACCAATAGCTTTCTGCGGGCACTTGAGCAAAATCCATATACGCTTAGTGTAAGCGGTAGAGCTGTTACAAATGATATTTATCGTTTCGAGACTGTTTTATACGATATTTGGGCATTTATACGTCTGCATCCTTCTCAATACATTGGTTTGACTATTGGTTCTGGGATAGAAAACTGTGATTTTGCTATGGTCTATGGAGGAACCGACAGAAATGGTGGATTTGCTCCGGAATATCGTATGACAAATATTGTCCGGCTTTTTGCTGAGTTGGATGGAAGTATTACAGCATCTGACAACATCAAAGCCTGGTTGAACGCACGATTTGGTAGTTCAACGGTGTTGGGCTTTTCACAGAATGAAGGTACTGACGTGCCCTATCTTACGCCTTTTGACGCTTCATTACAGTATCGCCGTCAATGGTTGCCGCAGTTTCATTCTATTGTGGAAGGTGCGTATGTTGCCGAGCGGTCGCCAGGCGCAGGAAAGAATCTTCCTGCTTATTTCGATATTCGCCTTCGGGTAGAGTACCAAATCACGTCAAGCATCAGTGTTAGCGCTCGTGCCACAAACCTTTTGAACCAGCCGATCTTTGTATGGCAAGGTTATCAAGAGCGTGGCATATTTATTGCAGCAGGGTTTATGATGACGTTTTAATGACAGCGTTTTCCTCCCAAAGAATTTCAAGCGGTTATGATAGAACTTGATGATACAAAACACCACGATTTTCTCAGCGACGAAGCACGAAGCGGCTTTGGCGATGATGATGAGTCTTTTGGTCTGGGCAGACACAGTGAGGCTCAATCTATTGAACAAGAGCATGAGACTGAGCAAGATGCGGCTTCACACGTGGAGATTGGTGCGGTTGATATTGCGCCGAAAGAGATTGAAATTTCAAAGGATGAAGAAAATACACAGCAGCCCGAAGTCGTAGAAAACCCGATTGCTGTGGTTGCTGAGGAACGCTACGAGGAGCCTCTAGTTGAAATGTCCAATGACGCAATGTTGGAAGCGTCTGCTACATCAGAACTTGAGACAATTCATTCTGCTGAAGATAATATCTCAATACCTGAAATTGACGCTGAGGATTCGCCGGAAGAAAAGCATGAGGAACCTTCCGTCGCAGCCACAATTCCTACGGCGCACGAAGCGTATATTCCTCCTGTGTATGCTCATTTGGATACTATTATCACGGAGAACGCAAGCACAGACGGCTCCCGGAAAGTAATCACGATTCCCGGTGCAGAAGAGCAGCGTAAAGAAGATGCCGAAAAAGCCGCTGCCCGTGCTGCCCAGTCCAATATCAACACCCCACGCCGAAATACATGGTCGCGGAATGCCATTGCTGCGTCCTTAGCTGGGATATTGTTGGCGGCACTCGTCGCATCGGGGTATATGCTGATGCGCAAAACGACAATTGGCTCCGGTGCTCAGAATCTTTGGGCTACTCTTACCGGAGGTCGCGCAGAATCTGGCGTGCAGGACACTGCCGCGCTTACACTTCTTGATCTAACAAAAAAATCGCAAGAGAAGAACGCTCAAAATAACGAGAGCCAAAATCTTCTGAATAATACGGCAAATACGAACAATATAAGCACTGAAGGTTCAGCGTCTGGTAATGTAATTTCAGCGAATAGCCAGACCGCAGACGCCCATAATACTCAGGCGCTCGCAGCACAAAACAGCAATGCTGCGGTAAAAACCGAAAGCAGTGCCGTATCTGCATCTTCGCAGAACAAACCGACAACGCTTGCGGCAAACACTCCACTGGCACCATCGCAAGCACAAGAAAAAGCTACACAGGCAGCACCCACAACAAAACAGATTTCCGACACAAAACAAACGACACCAGCAGCTTCATCAACGAAGCAACCCAATAGCCAAGCAACAAAATCCGCTTCAAATAAACAAGAAACCTCAATACCAGCACCAACGACTGCTAAGGCTAAACAAGCATCTGCAGCCTCTTCGCTCGAACGCAAGCAAACCCAGCAAATAAGCGGTGTTTTTGCCATTCAGGTCTATGCTACTCCTTCTATCGCGGATGCGGAGGACTGGGTGGAGCGCCTTAAACGGCGCGGTATGGTCAATGCAATGGTAACGTCGCAAGTTGTGCGTGGGCAAATGATGTATCGTGTTCGCTTTGGTTTGTATAATACCTTGCACGAGGCGGAACGCGATGCAGAGCGCTTTGGCTATATGGGAAGCTGGGTTGTACGCTTGCGATGAGTATGTTTGTAAATCCTTCCCTAAACTCTTCTCTTTCCGTGTTTGCGGTAAACTCCCTGAATTTTGCTAAATTGCAACAATACTTGTTTGTAAGCACCCAATTATCTCTTCCACCGCACAAACCGTAAACGCTTACAACTACAATGGAAACTGACACCCTCGACTACGAAATGGATGAATTGGAAGCTCAATTTTCCGATAATCTGCCGTTCGCTTTTAACGGAGGACAGCAGCAAAAGCCCGTACGCTCAATAGCGCGGCGTAGGCTTGACCGTGAGCTCGAAACCCTCGACCGCGAAGAGCGGCGGCGGAGGCATACGATGATTGGTTTTGGTGCGGCGCTGTGTGTGCTGGCTTTGCTTCTGATAACGCTGAACCTACTTGATATTACCCCGTACATTCGGCAACCGGAACGCATCACTGTTCCAATTCAACTTTTGCAATTTGGTACTGGTAATCCCAATTTGCCCAGCGCAGGCAATCTCACCGCCGAGGGAGCCGTTCGCAAAGCCCGACAAAATCCCGAACCACTAGAGGATGCCCGACAATCTGACCGTAAAGTCGAAGAGACTGCTACAGCCAAGCCCCGCGAATATACGCAGTTGTCTCTGGTCAAGCCCGTAAAAGATGACGCCAAAACAAGCGAAAAACCCGCAAAACTTGCCGAAAATGCCTCCAGCAAAACAGACATCGGCTCCACGACTGCTCCTGCAACATCGGAAGGCGAAGGCTTAGGGCGCTTTGGCTCCGGCGCGGGTCGTGGCCAAGGGTATAGTTTGGACTGGGGCGGTGGTGGCAACCGCGTTGTGCTGCATAAGGAGCTACCAAAATATCCGGTAGGTATTACAACATCGGCACAAATCAAAATGCGTTTTACCGTTCTGCCAAATGGCAGCGTTGGTATGATTTTGCCCATGCAAAAAGGCGAACCCGCGCTGGAACGTGCTGCTATGGAAGCACTACGACGCTGGCAGTTCAATCCCACAAACGATGGTAAAGATATGCTTGGTTTTATTACCTTTACCTTCCGTATTCAATAACGTCTTACACCATTTGTTTTTCTGACAGGAGATTTTTTATGGTCAAAGCAGTCGTATTCGACCTTGATAACACGCTTGTTGACTTTATGGCAATGAAGCGCACCGCAATTGATGCGGCAGTAACGGCAATGATTGATGCCGGCTTCGATCTGACATTTGACCAGATAAAATCGCATATTGACCGCATTTACAACGAACAAGGCATTGAGTATCAGCGCGTTTTTGACCAACTTTTGCATGAAGCCCTTGGGCGTGTTGATTACAAAATTCTTTCCGCAGGCGTCATAGCATACCGCCGCGCCCGTGAAGCCTCGCTAAAGCCCTACCCGCACGCAACGGCAACCGTGATAGAATTGGTGAAGCGCAACATCAAACTCGCCGTTGTTTCTGATGCCCCGACTTTGGAGGCATGGTTGCGACTTTCGTATATCAATTTTCATCATTTTTTTGATGCCGTTGTTACTTTCGACGATACAAAAGAACGCAAGCCAAGCCCGAAGCCGTTTTTGATGGCATTGGCAAAACTAGGTGTCGAACCTCAGCACGCTATTATGGTAGGCGACTGGGCAGACCGAGATATGGTCGGCGCAAAAAATGTTGGGATGCAGACTGCATTTGCCCGCTATGGCGACTCATTTGGCAATCAAAATGTCGTTGCAGATTTTGTATTGAACGATATTGCCGAACTTTTGGAGATTATTACAAAACAAAGTATCTCCTAACCTCTTGTCTTATTTTAATTTCTAACGCTTACGCTAACTTCACCACCTCTTTTCTGTTTTTGCGTTTTCATGGCTATTCTTCCTATTTATACCTACGACCACCCCATTCTGAAGCAAGCGACAAAGCCGGTGGAGAACATTACCGATGAACTGGTCCAGTTTGTGAAGGATATGTTCGAGACCATGAACAATGCTGATGGTATTGGCTTAGCGGCAAACCAAGTTGGTGACTCGCGTTCAATAGCCGTGATTGACATTAGCGAACTGGAAGAAGACAAAACAAAATCAAAGGTGAAAACCCCGCCTATTGTGCTGATTAATCCTGTCATTACTATTTTTTCTGATGAAACGTCTGAATCGGAAGAAGGCTGTCTCAGCCTCCCGACCTACCGCGATACGGTTACACGCCCCGGAAAAATACAAGTACAGTTCTATGATTTGCAGATGCGCCAGCACACAATAGAAACTGATGGGTTGCTTTCCCGCGTGATGCAGCACGAAATTGACCACTTGATGGGAGTCTATTTTTTTGAACGCCTCTCTGCTATGCGCCGTGCTATGGCTCATCCGAAGCTGCGCCGTATTCAGCTTGGGCAGATTGACACAGATTACCCCCTTTTTAGCGAAAAATCTGCGGCGAAAAAACGTTTTGCCAGAGGGCGTAAGTAACAGAAATACTGAATCTTGTGTCTTGAAATACTTCCGATATGACTGTTCAAGAATCGTACGCTGGCATCAAATACGAAATCCGTAAGCGCACCCAAGCAAAACGAATGTCGCTCAAGGTCTCGCACGACGGACGCGTGTGGGTATCAGTGCCTATGCGGGCTTCACTCAAGGATGCGCGGAGTTTTATGGAGAAAAATATCGCATTTGTACAGGCAACATTAGATAAAGTTGCCGCCGAGCGCTCACAGAAGACCCTAGAAAAGCCGAATGCGCCCTTGGAAGTATTGGTCGAAGGCGAATGGTTGCGTTTAATGATTGCCCCGGGCGAGAAATTTACGATGAACATTTCTCACGATTCGGACGGCATTCTTGCACTACAATCGCGCCATCTGCTCATTACCGTTCCCTCCGAAAAAATATCTTCCGAAGAAAATGCTCATAGTGCTGCGATGCAGTATTGGCGCTATACGATGATTCATCGTGCTAATGAAATTCTCCCAACGCGAACACTTGCTCTTGCCGAATCCTTTGGCGAGCCTGTACGCCGTATTGCCGTCAAAGACCAAAAATCGCTTTGGGGAAGCTGCGTCAAGGCGCGGCGAAGTGTCAATCTGAACTGGCGCTGTATCCTCTTTCCGCCCCCCGTGCTGGATTATCTTATTATCCATGAACTTGCCCATTTGCGCCAGGCAAACCACTCTCAGGCGTACTGGCAGCAAGTGGAAGCGTGGTGCCCCACCTACAAAGAATCAGAAAAGTGGCTCAAAGCCAATGGACGGCGTATTATGGCACTTACGGCGTAAACATTTCAGTCGCAGCGCCTCTCCAACTTTTGCTATTATGCTTGATTAGGATTGCTTGCCCGCCACTCTTCGCGCCAAGAGCATTTCTGCAATCGCCGCCAGAACAGCCCCCAGCAAAAATAACCGCCAAAGCTCCGTGCCCGTGCTAGCCCGAAGCGTATCCATGCTTGCTTTCCGATAATCGCCAATCACGCGGATTTGGTCGTTGTCCGGTACAAATCCCGAAAGAGCTTTTGTCATTTCATCGCCGGAAAAGCTCGTCATAATGGATTCGGAAGCAGGCGGATTGACAGCAAGCGTATGAACGATTGCACCTTGCTTGCCCGATACTTCCGTGCTGACGGCATAAACTCCCGGCTGCTGCACGCCGCCCTCAAGCGAAAGCACAGCACCCGACGGCATCCGTGCCGATTGCCGCACGGATATTGCGTTAGCGGGGTCGGTGATAGTGAGAGGTGCACCCTTGGGAAGTTTGCCAGAAAGAAGAATCGTTACCGATTGTCCTACGACCGCATCGGATGATGCCGAAGCACTTGCCGTCAGATATGATGCCGAGCGAAAGACAATAGGAACGAAAATTCCCGTGACTGGAAAATTACTCCACCCCGTAAATGGTGGGACTGCGCAGTACAGCGCTTTGCCGTTGCCAAGTTTGCTTTCGGCAAGAAAAGCCCCGTCCGGAAGTTCTATGAGCGCTTGTGCTGCCATGCTATTTCGCTGAAGCGGAAGCGCTTTGAGGAAGCGTGGCGATTCCACAAGGCGTTTAGAATCAGCATTGTCTCCTTTGAAAACTCCGCTAAAAAGCGGATGTGCTTTCTCAAGAGCGGTAAATTCAGCGTCGGGAGAAGTTGCGCTTTTTGCATAATCACTCTGTGCAATGGTGCCGAACTTGAGCGCCGAAAGCACGGTCGAGTTGTAATTCGCAATATCAGTGCGGTCTCCAGCAAAAATGAACACGCCCCCGCCGTCCTGCACAAAGGCTTGCAAGCGGCTGACATCACTTACGGAAAAGCGAGGTAGATTAACCAACATCACAGCATCTACTTCGTTCAATGCCATTGCCGAGAGTGCTTCCGGCGGTAGAACGCTAAGCGATGAGGCGATATTTCCCGACCTAAGCGCAAGTGCTAATAATGCGGTTTCATCTGTTGCGCCAATAATAGCAATACGCGGCTTGGGGGGCAGCACAAAGCCAAAGTGTCGGTGATTATCGGCTTCCAAAACGTCACCTTCGACTTCAACCATACACCGCACGAGACCATATCCTCCTTTTTCGCCGCTCGTTTCAGGAGCAGCAGCTGCGATAGGTATGGTGCGGGTTTCGCCGGCGGGAATATTCACGGTGCGCTGCGCAACGCGCTCCCCGTTCATCACGAGGCTCACGATAACATCTTTCACGTCTTCACTGCCGCTATTGCGAACACGGGCTTCTACCTCTACGGGCTTACCACTTTCGAATATGCGGGTAATCAGGTGTAGAGAATCTACCGACAAATTTTTCTCGCCAGCTTTGGAATCGGCACCAATCGGAACGACGTAGAGCGCTGCAGATGCAGGGAAAATCTTTGCCGAATCACGCTGTGCACCGGGGTCGTCGGTGATGATATTTGTTTGGTTGTCTGTGATAATGAAAATTTCTTGGTTGATATTTCGCGCCTTGCCAAGTACCGATGAAGCAAGTCGTAGCGACGACTCCAGTTTGCCGGTGGTGTAGGCGATTGGCACATTTTGCACCGCTTCACCAAGTGCGCCAAAATCCCGCGTGAACTCGAAGTAGCGCCGATCGTCAAGGTTTGCCATTTGGACGAGTGCTGCTTCGTCGCCTTCGCTCAGTGAGCGTATAATCCGTAGAGCAGCCTCCTTAGCTTGCTTCATCCGCACCCCACGTTCATCG
Source organism: Ignavibacteria bacterium (assembly GCA_014654705.1). Taxonomy (GTDB): domain Bacteria; phylum Bacteroidota; class Ignavibacteria; order Kapaibacteriales; family UBA4661; genus PH2015. The sequence continues at coordinate 137,181 of JACVZY010000093.1, read as the reverse complement.
GCAAGTTCCATGCTGAAAGAATTATCGAGAATAATCACAACCGAGCTTTTTGCCTTTGTGCCCAGTCCAGGAAACGATGTTGGCACGGTCGGTCGGGCAAATGCCAGCACAGCGCAGACAACAATCATAATGCGTAGTAAGAGCAATAGAAGCTGCGTGAGTTTTAAGCGTCGAATGCGCGTTTTTTGAAGTTCTTTGAGAAAGGCAAGTGTGCTAAAATCAATTATTTGCAGCTTGCGAAGATTGAAAAAATGCAAAAGAATCGGGATTGCTGCGGCAATAAGTCCGAAAAGAATGGCGGGATTGAGGAAAGTCATTGTTGGTGATTGGGTTAAAAAGCGAGGTGTTGAATTTTGAATGTTGAGTTTTTGAGTGACGGACGAAAAGGCTCACTGTTGCGATTCTGATAGGTTCTGCGTTTCAGTACCGACGGCTCAAAATTCAGTATTTTCAGAAAAGCGCTGGCATTTACCGCACAGTATTTTCGACAACAATATTCACAGTGCGGCAGTAAAAGCGTCCTTCGGGTGTGGTATTGTCGTGCAAAAGCCCTTCTTGTCCGCGCCCTTGCGTAGCTGCGTCGGGACGGTTCAGAACGGCTGCTGCTGCTGCTGCGCGTTGAAGCGAAAGTGTTTTATTCATGATAGCATTGCCGGTGCGGTCGGTGTAGCCGGTGATGGTAATGCGCGATTCAGGGCGCATCCGTTCACGAACATAGTCGAGAATACTGGTGTTCTGACCGCTTACTTCTGCCTTATTAAAATCGAACAGAAGCAGACCAAAGGTATTCACTTCTTTATCGGCAATCTTCGCAGCACGTTTTTTTGCGATAGAAACAATTTCTACGGGAAGTGCACCCGAAGCCGTCGTATTTGCGCCGCTTTCGTCGTTGACGCTGAGGGTGTATTGTACGGGCACGGTAAGTTTGGGAGCTGTATTGTTTTCCTGCGAAGTGTTCCATTCTATGCGGTCTTGCGGCTTGCCTGTACCGTTCATATTCTTAAGTGTTTGGGTCGAGCGTTTGCTTTTTGTACCCGTGCTTTGAGCGATATTAACATTCCATGTCGTGAGGTTTACCTGCGAAGTTGCGTTCGTGCGCAGGCGCACAACGGGTGGCACAACAGTCCTGAGCGTATCGTTTGCAATGACGACATCCGTAATCGCAGGCATGGAGGCGATGATTTCGACACGACGATTTTCTGCAATGCCGTCTGGTGTTTGCTCGTTAGAAAATTTTTCGGGCAGCACACGGAATTGTATAGCAATGCGCTCGTCGGCTATTCCCCACACAGTGTGCAAATAGTCCTTCACGGCGAGTGCCCGTGCTTCCGAAAGCCTCAAATCATCCTGCGCAGTTAGTCGCTGTATGATAGACGGTGATTGGGTGGTTGTCATTGTGGACAAGGTTGCTTGCGTTGAGGTAAGTGTGGCTATGGTGTGTACAGTCGCGCTAGTGGTAGCTTTAATTTTTGATGAAGTTAAAGGCGAAGTGCTGGCAGAAATAAATTTTTCTTTTGCAGATTTGCAGCCTATCAAAGTCAGTTTTGATGTGGGATTGAGCGCCATACGACTGCCTATGATGTTCAAGACGTTACGATAAACCTCAAGCGTAGTTTCAGCAGAAAGGATGTTTTCAAACGATTGCTTGGTTTCAACGATGCGTCGCACCTGTTCCGGCGAAAGACGGTTGTAACGAAGTGGTACCGTAAATGAACCGTTCTCGAAAAAAATGTAATTCAAAAGTGGGTGCATCGTTGTTGCCAAAAATTCTTCCACCCGCAGTGATTGTATCGGATATTCAACGCTGTCTTTGCGGGCAGGATTAGCGTTTGGTTTCAGACCGTACGCTTGAATATACGCAGAAATGGTAGAGCCGCCTGTTCCGAATAGCTGAACTGTGGCGGGGCTGCCGAGACCTCTGTATGCAATTTGCAACTGACAGGAATTTCGCCCCGCGCTTGTGGGCTTGTACCGCATACGAAGCGACATAGTTGCTTGCGGATAAAGAATATATGTTGTGTCGGTCTTTACCGATGTTGAAGCATTTCCGACCAAGCGGAAGTCTGTCATATTCGGTCCTGTAAATGTAATGCCCGTAATGATAACAGGCTGTAAGCTGATATTTTTCAATACTGCCACAAGAGTATCTCGTTGCTGCTTGATTTTTACTTCTTCAAAATCTACCGTACGATTGGTAACGACAATCAGAGGAGCCGCGCCTGTACCGGTCATTGTGTAAAGAAGGGTATCGGCTTGAGAAATAATGCGCATTGTGGCTGTGCGGTCGCCTGTACCTGTCGGGCGAAAGCGTAGTTCAAGGTTTCGTGTACCTTTGGGTGGAACCATGAGCGGTGCCCCGCCCGAGACAATGCTAAAATCAGCGGCATTGTCTCCGAGAAAGGAGATATTCTCAATGCGCACAGGCGAAGTGTCGTTATTCTGGAAAAAGCCACTTAGAATCGAATCTTTTGCTTCACCGCGCAGTTGTCGTCCCATATCCACATTGCGGGCGGCAAGCCGTGGTGCTGTAATGGTAAAAGGCGCAGCGGAAATAGCTTCTTGTGTCGCACCTGTGTCCGGCAGCCACGAAAGGGGGCGAGATTGAAAGATACTGCCCGCAGACACTGAGGCGGTGGTATTGACGCGCCAAAAAAATGCTTTACGATCAGTGCCGACAGTCGCAGCGTACTGTCCGTTCCGCGAGAAGGTGATATCATAGACTTCGCCTGCATGACCAAGATTGTTGCTTATGTTCTGGTCGGCATGCGCCCGCAGCCAAGCCTCCGTTGTAGAGCCGCTACCGCCTAAAATCTGCACGGTTCTGCCTGTTTCCACATCCCAAATTCTTGCCGTTCGGTCGGCGCTTACACTTGCCAGTGCGGAGCCATCGGGGGTAAAGATCACTTTGCGCACCACCCCAAGATGCCCTCGCAAATTCTGCACCCAGCCGCCACTTCTACCATTCCAAATTTTGATAGTGCTATCGGCACTACTTGTAACAATGCGGTTTCCGTCGGGTGAGAATGCGCCTGAAATGACGATGCTACGGTGTCCGGCGAGCCGTTCAAGCGGAATGCCTTTTCGGGTGTCCCAAAGCCGCGCCGTCGCATCAGCGCTTGTAGTAAGGAGTTTTGCGCCGTCGGGCGAAAAGGTAACGCTGAATACTACGTCTGTATGTGCGGTGAGCTTGTAGAGAAGATCGCCCGATTTTGCATCCCAAATAATCGCAACGCTGTCTGCGCCTGCTGTTGCTACCAGTGAACCGTCGGGTGAGAATGCTGCGTCATATACCGGACCATTATGCTTGAAGCTATGAATTGTTTCGGCGTTTTCGGTGTACCAGATTTTTGCTGTGCTGTCTAAACTTGCTGTCAGGACGCGGCTTGCACCGGTATTTTCGGGAGCGAATTGGAGTGCCGTGATACCGTCGAAGTGGTCGTAATACACATCCGTTAAGTCGCCACTTTGAGCATCCCATATTCGCACCGTTCCTTCGTTAAAACCAGCCACAACGTATTTGCCGTTGGGAGAGGTAATGATTTTTCCCGGAAGAGCCGCATTTTTTCGCTGACCGAATTGATTGCTGAAATACATCTGCCCCATAGAACCCGACTGAATATCCCACGCCCGCGCCATACCGCCAGCCCCAAGCGTAATGGCTGTCCGGCTGTCTGGCAAAAATGCAGCGCTGCTCATGTAGTCTTTGAAACTGGAAAGTTTCGGGCTTGGGATTTGGCGCAGGCGCACTAGGGCTTGGTTTGTGGGTTGATTCGGAATACGCCAGTCCGAACGCAAACCGCTTGTGGCAGCAATCACAGGCTGCCATGTTGAGCCACGGTTGGCGCTAAAATCAACGCTGACTGCCTCCGACGGCATGATACCTGTCCATAGGAGCGTTGTATCGCCTCCAGCAACATACCTTTCACCACCGTTTGGCTCAAGAATTCCGAGGCTGGGTACATTCGGTTTTTTGCCCGGAAAACCACCGCTTGCGTAGAGTGTACGACCACCGCAGACATTTTCATTAAACGTAAATTTTGTGTACGCATAGCCTGAATCAGTTGGCATGAACTTTACCGAAAGAACTTTTCGCTGACCGGGTTTGAGTTGGAAATAGGTTGGCGAAATACTAAAGCGTTCATCGGAACTTTCGATATTATTGATGGTAAAGGAAGCATTTCTGGCGCGGACGACGAGTTTGAGTTCTCGCGCTGTGCGGGGTGGCACACCACCAAAGCCGATATTTTCGCTCGAAAATTCTAATGCTGTAATGGATTTAGCGGGAATATCGTACGAGAGCGACTGAGAAAGCATACGCGACGGCAGCGTGAATGTGGTATTCATACGACTGACATTACAGGTTTTTTCGCTCATCCATGCAATTTCACAGGGACGATTACCAAGCGCGAGCTGGAGCAGTATGCGATAAATCTGCTCCGCCTGCTGAATACTGGTAACATTTTCAAAACATTCGCCTCCTGTTTTACGAGCAATGTTGCGCAAAATTTCCGGTGCAGCCATGCCCAAGGTGACGCAATAAATCGTTACACCATCATTTTTTGCGACTTCTATGATTTGCTCCTCATTGCCGCCGCCTTGCCCGTCGGTGAGGAAAATAATAATACGGCGGCTGTTCTTCGCGTTTTGCGACACGTACAAGCCTCCGGCAACGGGACGGAGCAGACCCATGTCATAATCAGTCCCACCGAGTGGTTTGAGCGACGAAATAGCCTTCAAAAGGCGCTTGCGGTCTTGAGTAAAGTCTTGGTTAAGGTAGTTGTTGTGGTCGTAACTGGTGATAGCACATTCCACATTGTTTTCCGGCATAGCCTGAACCCAAGCACGAGCAGCAGTTTGAGCAAGTGTGAGATTGGAAATACCTCCTATGCCTTCGCTCATAGACCCCGATACATCAATCGTCAGCACAACGGAGAGTGATTTTGCAATGCCCTGTGACGGACAGGTGGCGCTTGTTACCGTGCGTGGGATGCTATTTTCACGAATGGCAAAATCGCGCGCCGTCAGGTCTGGAATTGGCTTGCCATCAGCGTCTAATGCAAAAAACTTTGCTCGGATAAGCGGGAATGCCGACGCGTTAATATCATACATTGTGAGAGATTGTGCGTGGACTTCGGCAAGAGTGCCGCAAAGAACACATACAAGAAGGCATACAGCAAGACTATGGGCTGTACGAACAGCAATCACGCCGGTTTTGCGACGATAGGTGTTGAAATACGTTTTGAAAAAGGTCTTTACCACAGGAATCGGAAATAATTCGCTTTAGGCTAAAAAAATTGCGGTTTACTAAGTTCGTAAAAATATCACTTTGAAACTACACATCAAACACCAAAGCGACGTATATTTGTGTTCGCCGAAAGTCTGTCTCCAAGAAGCGGGCTTTTCTCTTTCACTAATGCCGATTCCGAGTTATGTTCGATAATCTCTATAACACTTTTATTCTACCGTATTTAGCAAATCCATACCTGCCTTCTGTGGTAATAAGTGTTGCCGCGCTGGTGCTGGGGGTTGGGCTTCGCTGGATAACGGGGCGGTGGCTTGTGCGCATTGCCACGAAGAGAGAAAATCCATACGACGATATTCTTGTGGATGCACTTCGGCGTAGTATTCTTTATGTTGTGCTTTTGACAGGTCTCAATATCGCTCTGCGTGAACTACCCCGTGCTAAAGTCATCATGCCATATGCACGACCGTTCCTAACGGCAAGTTTTGTTGTTTTGTTGGCATATATTCTGACCAAAGTGCTGAAGATGTTAGTGCGAATCCGTGCTGAACACGATCACAACCGCGTGGCGACGGTTTCGCTTACTCGCCGGGCGATTGAAATTGTGGTCTATACTATTGCGGGGGTAATGGTGCTTCGGTCATTTGGGGTAGATATTGCGCCTATTATTACAGCGCTTGGTGTGGGCGGTTTGGCAGTGGCATTGGCGCTGCAAGAAACGCTTGCAAATCTCTTTGCCGGAATCTATATCACGCTTGCCGACCAAATTCGCGTGGGTGATTATATCCGCATTAGCGACGGCTTCGAGGGCTATGTGCGTGATATTGGCTGGCGAAATACGACAATTGAGATGCAAGAGATGAACGCTGTGATTATTCCCAATAGTAAACTGTCGCAAGCAATTGTTATCAATTACAATCTACCGAATGAAACCCAGTATTTGCCAATTACTTTTGGCGTACACCACAACACCGACCCGCAATTAGTTGAGGACGTTCTTGTCAATATGGTGCATACCTTTGGTTATGCCAGCAGCGAAGAAGCATTCAAAGCAGAAAAGACTGACGGTAAAATTCGCGGTTTGCTCTTTAGCCCGGAGCCGATTGTGCGCTTCCGCGAGTTTGGAGAATTCACGTTGAATTTCCGATTTTTCGTGGCAGTGAGTCATTTTGATTTACAATTCGAGGCACGGAGTAACGTTATGAAACAAGTGTATTACACCTTCAAGAAAGCAGGTATTGTTATCCCGATGCCAATTCGTGCACTCCAAATAGGCTCTGCGCCGGAGTCCGATACGCAGCACAGTCTTAGTTCAGCAGAGATGCAAGAGCTTTTACGTGAAATGCGAGGGCGAGAAAAGAAGGCGTGAATCAAGATGAGATAAAAATTATTACCAGCGATGCCGTAACATCTATTCCTGTTGAGGTTTATCGGTGCTGTTGAAAACCACTGATTGATAAGATTTGCAGGAGTCCGCTAAAATTACGACTTTGTAGGCACGGAATTTGCAACACATCGTGTGTATGCGCGACAATTTTCTTCACAGAAAAGAGAAACCATTAAGCCATTGTCGTCGTATATTCATTCAATAGGATATTACAACACTTTCTGCTTGAGGAGGTTTAGACAATGGAATACTTTGATGCAACCGAAGAACTCTATGGCAGCATACACGAGTTCATGGACAAGCATGACGGCTCATGTCCGGAGCGTCTCTACGTCTCGCCTGTTCTTTTTCAATGGCTTACTCAAGTTCGTATCGAAGAAACGCAACTGAAGGGACAAGACCCAAACACGCTCGACCTCCATATTTTTCCGACAGAATTTGGTTCGCCGCACGTAGTGATAGATGAGTTACTTTCTGATTTTGAGATTATTCCAGAATAATTTTTGTGCAGCACAATCATGTATCGTCCCCGATTTTGTGCATAGAGACTTCCGGTTCTCTCTGCGGAGTGGCTCTTGCAGATGCTACTTCCCGTGTGCTTCTTGCCGAACTCTCGTTCTTTGAACCCTTCCTGCACGATAAACTTCTTGCTGAGGCAACTCGTTCTCTGCTTGCCATGACGGGCATCAAGTTTTCGTCGCTTGCGGCTGTGGCGGTTTCTGCCGGACCCGGTTCGTTTACAGGGCTGCGCATTGGTGCTGCTTTCGCAAAAGCACTCGCCTTTGACAACACGCCTCAACTTCTTGCTGTTCCTACGCTTCAATCTATCGCCCTTGCTGCTGCCCCCGTAGCAGTGGCTTTGGGCAAAAAACGAGTATGCGTTGGTATCCCGTCGCATAAGCATTTGATTTATGCGCAGAATTTTTCCTTGGATGCCACACCACAGGGAACGATTGAACTTCTTGATGAAACCCTTATCACCCCTGATGCAAACACCTTCTATGCCGGAGCGGCATTTGCTCAGCCCGCTTTTGCGGCAAATCTGGGTTTTACATCTCTTTCTGAATTTTGCCGAATTACGCCTTCGATGATTGCTGAGTCCGCGATGATGCTCTTTCAAAAGCAAGCCTTTACGCCTGCGGAAGACTTTGTGCCGCTCTATGCACAAGAGTTTGTGCCCAAGTCCCTTCCAAAACTGGACTCATAAAGCAAGGGTGTCCCTGATGCACTCAAGATATGTATCGACCACTGCTTCGGTCGCATGATGCCGCTTTACCCATTCTTTGCCCTTTCGACCTCTGTTCTGCCATTGCTGAATATCGCTTAAAACAACCCGTATATCCTCATCTAGTCGTGCGCGACGGATGGTGTAGAATGGATGCACTTCGCCGCCGGAGTGATTTTCCAGAAAGCACTCGAAGTCGGGCATGAGTTCTACTGCCGTCGGAATACCCATTGAAAGACTTTCCAGTGAGTTCACGCCATACCCCAGTTCGCCGATTTGGTCAATAAAAAGATGGCATTGTGCCTTTGTGCGAAGCGCCTCCGGGTGTGGCATTTTTTCAATGAGCACAATCTCAATGGGAAAATCTTTTTTGAGCCGTTCCAGTGAACCAAGAATTTGCTCTGTGCCTTTTGCTGCGCGGTTCGTAGGCGCGTGCCCGATGCGAATGCTCTCGCCGATAATAGGCGCTTGATATTGTACGAATGGCGCATAATTGGGTGCTTCGTAAGGATAAAATAAAAATTCTGCCTCTGGAAATAGTAATGTATGGTCGTGTTCAAAAGTGAAGGTGCAACACGCTTTTTCTTGAACACCAGCGATAATACCGCGTGTACGCATATCCGAGCCGTAGTACACCGTTGCAATCGGCACAGAGGTTTTTGCAAAAAGTCGTGGAAAGCGCGTGAAATCATGTCCGCCATCGGCTATGATGAGATCGAAACTCTCTAAGCCGCCTATTTCCTTGAGTGCGCGTCGTATTGCGGGTTGCCAAGCGGCATCGCGCACGCGAAAAAGGAGATTATCCAACATATTGGCGGGTTGCCAGAGTTTTGCTGTTCCGGCGTGGCGTGTGTTGACGATTTGCTCTGTCGGTGTACCGCGCACAAGGCGGCGTAATTGCTTCATTTGCACAAGATTAAGCGCAGGAAGCTGTAAAGCAATATCTTCTTCGTATTTTTGCATCGGCGAGAGTAAGGTGACGAGCCTGCTCTCGTGTCCGCGCCTACGCTCCTCATGCACGAGGCGCATGGGGATTCCCGCAAAATTTTCGACAGCAAGGTGAAGAATGCGCATAAAGCATATAAAGGTACAAATGATTTTGAAGCAAAATAGCAGCACAAATATACATCGAAAATATTGGCAGGCAGCACTTGGTCTGCTCTCCATCGTAATAATGCTGCTCTGGCAAAGCGAAAGTGTTTTTGCGCAAGAAGCAGATGATGTGCAACCCAATCAACCACTCTTTCTCCAAGCCGAAAAACTTATCGGCAATGCTACGCCAAACGGCTTTGTGCGAGAACTTATCGGGAATGTGGTGCTGACGCAAGGCGCAGTAACGATTACGTGCAATCGTGCCGTGCATTACATTGAGCAAAACCGCGCCGATATGTTTGGAAACGTCGTTATGAAGCAAGGTACAGTCACGATGAAAGCCGCGCAAGGCACGTACGACGGTTTTTTGCGGCAAATCTCCGGCTCCGGCGGCGTAATGCTTCTTGACCGCAATAGCACCCTAACTGCCCGCGAAGGCACATATTCTGCCGCAACAAAAATAGCGCGATTTTACCGCACGGTGAATATTGAAAACGATTCGCTCATTATTTCATGTGATACACTTGAATACCACCGCGCAACGCAGAATAGCTATGCCTCCGGCAAGGCAGTGGCGGTGAGCAAAGTTTCAAGCGCTTACTTGCAAGGGGATTCGCTGGTGAATATTCCGAGCAGGCGTTATTCCCGTATTACCAGCTATCGCAATAATGCGCAGCCGATGGTAAGCCAGATAGACACGGTTGATGCCGATAAGTCCGACCGAGCGTTTCAACAGTCCTCTCAGCAGTCTTCTCAGAAAAAAAATGCTTCCAAATCATCCGCCAAAAAGCAAGCAGCGACAAGCGCTACGGTCGAATTGCCCGAAAAACGTTTGGATACGCTCTGCATAACTGGTAATTTGTTAGAAGCATTTCGTTCTGATTCCAACGAAGTCTATCTTGCCACGGGTAACGTGCAGATGACACGCCGTCAACTCGCAGGACGCGCTGACCTCGGTGTGTACGAAAAAACGTTTAATCGTATTCGGTTGCTGCCTAGCTCTACTCTTGAAGCAACGGGGGCAACAGCCACGACTACAGACACAGCAAAGGCATTACCAGTCGGTATTTCGAGCAGTAAAGAGCGTCCGCGCCTTTGGCTTGATTCCACACAGTTGCGTTCCGATTCGCTGATAGTGCTCCTGGAAGAAAAACGTTTGGAGCGCATAGATGCTTACGGTAACGCTTTTGCCGCGAGCAAAAACGATACTGCGCACCAAGACCGCATAGACCAACTTTCCGGAGAAAATATCATTATCTCCATACGGCGCGATACAATGCGCTCGGTCGTGGCGGAAGGAAAAGCGTTTAATCTATATTTTGGCTCATCCGACAATGATGACGGCACAAAGCAGCCCGACGGCGCTGTGCGCAATGCCGCCGACACAATCAAAGTTCTTTTTGCCAAAGGTGAAATCGAAACAATCGTCTGGCGTGGCAAAGTCGAAGGTGAATATATTCCTGAGCATATAACCCGCAAGCAGATTCAAACCTTACGACTAAAGGGTTTTGCGTGGATGAATGATAGACCAGTGCTGGAACGAGGTGGCTTACAGAAGCCCAAGCCCGCAGTCGCCAAACAATCAAACCCAAATCTGTTGCCAACAAAAAAACAAGTAATGAAGCCAACGGAAGCGTCAAAACTTCCCCCAACAAAAAACGCAAATATCCGATGAAACAACGTTCCTCTTGTACCCGTAAATCTCCGAGCATTGCTGCCATATCACGACCACGATATGGCGGGATTGTCTCTGTTTCATTGTACTTATTAAGAGGACACTATGATTGACACGCATTGTCATCTCGACCACAAGCAATTTGATGAAGACCGCTCCGAAGCAGCAGCGCGGGCGTTTGCGGATGGAATGACGCATTTAGTGATTCCTGCCATTGAGCCTTCACGGTTTGATGCGGTCTTGGCGCTTACCGAGTCGGATGAGCGGATATTCTGCGGTATGGGCATACATCCGCATGATGCTCTCAAAGCAAGCGATGAAGCGCTTGCTCGGGTGGAAGAACTGAGCTATGGAGCAAAAGTCCGCGCTGTCGGCGAAATTGGTTTGGATTATCATTACGACTTTGCCCCACGCGATGTGCAGCAGACGGTATTCCGCAAGCAGTTGCAGATTGCCAAGCGGCGGAATTTGCCGGTGATTGTGCATAATCGTGAGTCCGACGATGACCTTATGAACATTCTGGACGATGAACAAGATGGCTCACTGCGAGGCGTGTTGCATTGTTTCTCCGGTACGCCGGAGCAGGCAGAACGAGCTGTTCGACTAGGCTTTCACATTTCCTTCACGGGAAATATTACCTTCAAAAAATCCACTCTTTCCGAAACCGTAGCTACTGTGCCGATGGACAAATTGATGATTGAAACCGATGCGCCATATATGTCGCCCGTGCCGCATCGCGGCAAGCGCAATGAACCAGCATTTGTGCGCCTTGTCGCCGAAAAAGTCGCCGAAATTCGTTCAATGACTGTGGAAGATGTTCTTTCGCGCACAACTGATAACGCCAAGCGCTTTTTTGCGTTGAGTATTTTGGTTCTAACGCTCATTGCTGCGCCTTTGGTAACATTTGCTCAAAGCACCGCCGATGAAGACGATGATGAAAAATATGTTGAACCACCGAATCCATATAAGAAAGTTATTGGTATCGGTGGCTTGTTCGGATTAAATACGTTGACGGACTTTAATAGTGGCGGTAATACTGCTGACGATGGCTCTTCTGTTGGTCCCGGAGCGAGCCTCTCTTTTTTCTTGAGCGACCACTTTGCGATTAACGCATCCTATTGGCAAGGCACCAATATTACCCCGACAAGAATTGATCCCCGCACCGGTATGCCACGCCAACTTCGCCCGAATGACCATCAAGCATTTGACCTCTCGCTCCAATATGTAGTGAATCCGTCGAATATCCTCAATTTTCATTTTATGCTTGGTGCTTCATATTTGACGAACAATTTTAATCGCGATTCCTTGCAAAGCTACTGGGGATTCCATATGAATATCATTGGTATAAGTTTGAACTTGAAAACACCAATCGGTATATTCTACCCGGGCGTGGAATACCGTGCTAATGTTGTTCTGGGGCTCAATGAAAGTAAGCGTTATGGTCCAACGGATTTGCGGACACTGTACGGATTTGTTTTTTCTATTCCTCGTGTTACTTTGCAATGGTACCCTAATTTTTCGGGAAAATAGTCTAATCTTTTGTGGTTTTAGCTCAAGTGGTAATTTTTTATCCTCAATTTCTAATTCTCGCCCGTTATGCTCACAGTCCTTGATAATCCTCTTGTCCGGCGCGACATCACGTTTTTGCGTGATAAAGCCACTCCTCCCGATCGTTTCCGTGCAGCTATGCAGCGCATCGGAACGGCACTTGCGGTAGAATCAGCGAAGTTTCTCGGTATGCGTACTTTGCGCGTGCAGACACCGCTTGAAGAGACGGAAGGTTATGCAATCGGGCATGATGTGATTTTGCTACCGGTCTTGCGGGCGGGCGCTTCGTTGGTGCAGGCATTTATTGATCTAATGCCGGAAGCGCGTATTGGCTACATCGGGTTGAGCCGGAATGAAGAGACACTTGCCATTCACGAATACTACTGCAATATCCCAGCGCTGACACCTGAATCACTTGTGTTCGTGCTAGACCCTATGCTGGCAACAGGCGGCAGTATGTGTTCTACGCTGGAGCGGCTTCAGGAGCGTGGTGCAAAGCGTATGGTGATTGTGTCGGTGATTGCTGCGCCGGAAGGCGTGAAGCGTATAGAAACTGCTTTTCCGAATGTGCAAATTCTTACTTCCACCCTTGACCGTGGTCTGAACGAGCACGGCTTTATTGTACCGGGCTTGGGCGATGCCGGCGATAGGTATCACGGGACGGTATAAGCAGTGAGACATTTCTTAAAAAAGAGCGTGGAAGCCGCATAGAAACGACTTCCATGCTCTTTTCGATTTGAATTGTGCCGGCGTGTCCGGTACTGTGCTGCTGATGAATACTATTTTGACCATTGTTGCTGTTTATGCTATGATTGCCAAACTTCGTTCGCTTGCTTCCGATACTGTTGTGTATGGCGTGAGCACTATTCTGGGGCGATTCCTCACCTTTATGCTCACCCCGCTTTACACCAATTACGTTACCAAAGCTGAATTGGGCGAAACGGCATATCTTTACTCGCTGATAGCATTTGTGAATGTTGTGTATTCATGCGGCTTTGATTCTGCTTTTTTTAAGTTTTTCAAAAGCAGTGAAAAAGGGGGGGATGTCGGAGCGCATAACCGCAGCGTCTTTGCACACGCGCTTATGGGAATTGCGGTTGTGAGTACGACGGTAACGCTTTTTGTCTGTGCCTTTCCGTCGCGTATTGCTTCGGGGCTTGGCTTGGAGAGTGTCGGCACGATGGTGGTCTATGCGGGATTGATTGCTTTCTTTGATGCGCTCGTACTCGTGCCATTTGCTGCGCTCCGCATGGAATCTCGCTCAAAGCGTTTTGCCGTGCTGAAATTTTCTGTTATTGTGCTGAATGTTGTGGCAAATTTAGTGTTGGTAGTAAATCTGCATTTAGGGATTCGCGGGATATTTTTGGCGGGTTTGTTATCGTCATTTGTGGCGGTGCTGCTGCTCTTGCCGGAGTTTCGTCGGTATCTACTTATGGGCAAAATTGTTTTCGATGCTTCTTTGTTCCGCGAAATGTGGCGTTTTGGTTTGCCAACAGTTCCTGCGGCTTTTTCGGCAATGATGCTGCAAGTCGCTGACCGCCCTATTCTCAAGCTCTTTGTGGACAACGCAGCAATAGGCGTGTATCAGGCAAACTATCGCTTGGGAATACCGATGATGCTGGCAGTGACGGTCTTTGAGTACGCATGGAAGCCGTTCTATTTGCGGGAAACTTCTCGTTTCCGTTTATCAGACTCGCCTCCTGCCGTACGCAAGCAGCGCCGCTCTACTTACGCTATGCTTGCACGGGTGCTAACGTATTTTACAGTTGTCTGTGGTGTGGTGTTTCTGTCGGGGAGTTTGCTGATAGAATACGTCGTGCGGATGCCCTTCCTGGGCGGGCGGTTTGTGAATCCTGCATACTGGAGCGGTCTTTCGATAATTCCGATTATCTTGGGAGCATATTACTTCAATGGTCTGTACGTGAATTTTGCTGCAAGCGTCTATATCCGCAAGCGTACTGGTTACTTACCCGCAATTACCGGCACGGCGGCGCTGGCAAATGTGGCGCTCAATTTTTTGCTCATTCCCTACTACGGCATTTGGGGAGCGGCGTGGGCGACGTTGGGTGCGTATATGCTGAGTGCCGTGCTGATGTACCGACTGACGCGCAGAATTTATCCGCTTCGTTATGAATGGCGGCGCGTTTTTCTCTCGGTCAGTATTTGCTTGATAATTTTTGCCTTAGCAGTTTTCACCACCAGCGGTATGGGTCTTTGGGGTGGCTTGTTGGCACGGTGCGCATGGATATTAGTGTATCCGTTTTTGCTGTTTGCTTTTGGTTTTTTCAAAAGCGAAGAAGCGGCGTTTCTTCGCACCGTGAGCATTAGCGCTCCACAATGAGAGATATACTCTCGCAAGTGAGAGGTTTTGATGCACAATACGTGTAGAGTTTGTTTGTGTTTTTCGCGAGAACGTTTTAAGTTGTTGAAATATAAGAAATAATAATACTGGCATATAATTAGATGCAATTGAAAGTACAATCGCTACGAATATACTCCGTTCTGCTCCGATAAAGACAGACACGTTTTCACCTTTCACTCCTGTTTGATATTGCTTCCCTACTCACCTGAAGCACCACCAAAAACGAATGTATCCGCAAATGCAAAAAGCCGCCCTTTGGGGCGGCTTTTTGTATGGTGTCATTCCTATGCTTTGCTTGATGGGTAGTATAGAAATGAAGTATATTTGCAAAAACCTCTTGTCTCTCAAGCCACAATAATCCGGGCTAGTTCCATGCAGTATTTTTTTCTTACACTCTTGCTCCTATTAGTTTCAGCACGTGCTGCGTGTTGTACTCAAGAACGCGTTCCCGCATTGGATTCTGTGTTGCAAACGCTCGCCGACGTGGAAAAAATAGAGTTTTTCCATGCACGAAAATTTCTTGATTACACGAGAGCAAGCTCACAGCATCCGGTCTATTTGCTTGAATACCACGCATTAGCACAAAAACTTGGTAGAAAAGGCTATGAGCTTGAGGCGGAGCATTTCTTCATAACCTGTCAATCTGATTTGTCGAACATCTCGGCAAACGAATCACTCACTCAGTATCTTGCTCTGTTGCGTCGTACTCAAGCCGACAACATTACTTCACTTCAGCCGCAAATCCTTGCGAACCTTGCTATGACGGCGTTGGACGGTACGCACGATATTGCCTTTGCCTTTGATTACGCTCTGCAAGCCGTTCAAAGCGCACGCGCTGAGCGTGATACAACAATGCTTGGACTGGCATTAAATCTTGTTGCCGATGCTTATTTGCGCTCAGGGAATCCTGATTCTGCATTACCATATTGTAAAGAATCGCTGGTTGTGCGCGAGACGTTTCAGAAAAGAAATAATCTTGGTCAAGAAAATCTCGTTTGGACATTGCATAATCTGGGGCTTATTTACGAGGCGCTTCATTACAACGATTCGGCTTTTGTATCCATGCAACGTGCGGTGAATATCGCTAAAAAAGCAGGTGAAGCCTTATCAGGCGGCTTTGCCTTGAAAAATCTTGCGCGACTGCACCTGCAACGAGGCGATAAGCAAGCAGCAAAACGATGTTTAGACGAGGCGATTGTGTACAGCCGTCGTTTGGATTATACGCACACTTACCAAATGCAGCTTTTGACGGATATAGCTGCCGTACTGCGTTCATTGGGCTTTTATCGTGAAGCATTGGCGGAAGCAAAACACGCTCTTGAAGTGGCAAAACGCGCTAAGGCAATGTACAGCCAAAGTGCAGCGCTCCGAGAGTGCGCACTTGCTCATGCTGCGCTTGGCAACACAATGGAGGCATTTCGTTTTCAAGAAGCATCACGCTTGCTGGCTGATTCGTTGGCAAAACTGAATACCTTTCGTGCTATCACAGAAACCGAACACCGCATCAAAACGAGCCGTGAAAACGAAACGCTTCTTGTAGAAAATCTTCGGCGGGCGCAGGAGCGCAACACGGCAATTATTCTTGGTTTTGCTTCAGTGCTTGTTCTTGGAGGTGTTGGCGGCACGTTGTATTTCCGTAACCGTGCGACGTTCACGCGGCGTTTATTGGAAGAATCCGAACGCACAAGCCGTGCTGTCGTGCAAGCGACATTCAACGGCATGGAGAAAGAGCGGAAACGGGTCGGACGGGAGCTGCACGACGGCGTTGGTACGCAACTTCATCTGGCAGGACTGAAGTTCAGCAGCACTCAAGAAATCATCAAAATGAAGCAACCCGAACACTATTCAACGTTTATGGAAGCAACGGTGTCACTGAGCGACGCAGTTGTAGAAGTGAGGCGTATTTCGGAGAATTTTTTACCAACACTTCTTGAAAGTTCAGGTTTGGCGGTAACTCTGGAAGATTACATTGCAAAAATGGGCGTCGTCTCGCCGGAAATTCTGCTCAATGTGAAAGCTCTAAGGGGCAAGCGATTCGAGGCACAGCACGAATTATCGGTCTATCGCTTGACACAAGAAATTGTGAATAATTGCCTCAAACACGCCAAAGCGCAATCGCTTGTGCTAAATTTTGCCCTTGAAATGCGCATAAAAAACAATGTGCAAGAAGAATGGCTTACAGTAACAGCGGAAGATGAGGGAGTTGGCTTCCATCAGGAAACGTTGCAGAAAAAAGGTCTTGGCTTATCCACAATGCAGAACCGTGTTCATGCGCTCGGTGGTACATTGGCAATAAATTCTGTCATCGGTCGCGGAACACGCATTGTGGCAGAAATTCCTTTGCGTGAAGTCTCAATAGCCGCATACAATAATACACATTCTTTTACATTCTTTTTGATACTCCCATGCCTATTCGTGTTCTTCTCGTTGATGACCAACCCATTTTAACCGATGGAATCCGCACAATCCTTGACACCCGTGCTTCGGAATTTACTGTTGTCGGGCAAATCTCTCATGCAAAGGAAGTGATAGAAGCCGCACAGAAGCTCACTCCTGACGTGATATTGTTGGATATTAATATGCCACATAAAAACGGTCTTGAGATTTTGCGCGAACTTCATGCTTTTACAACAATCACATGGAAACCATGTGTTGTGATGCTCAGTCTTTACGCTGATAAACACCATATTGCAGATGCCATCAACAGTAAGGCACAGGGATATTTGGTCAAAATGAGTGTCGGTGAAAAAGAAGTGTTAGAGGCTGTCCGCACCGTTGCTGCGGGGAAAACGTACTTTTGCCCCACTTCTCGTGCCGTTCGCCATGCCTTGATGGATGAGCCGACACATCAAAACAAAACACTCACACAAGCGCAAATGAGTATTGCAAAACTGGTGGCTGTGGGGAGGTCTTCAAAAGAAATCGCTGAAGAGCTGAATCTTGCTCTCAGCACCGTTGAAAATCATCGGACAAACATCTATCGAAAATTGAACATCCGTAATGCCGCTGAACTTACTGCGTACGCAAAAGAACAAGGGTGGTGAAAACTTCACCGTTCTTGCCAAACCCTTCTCCTGTGCACGTGTTCTCCTATCGCAATAGGTGTTTCCACCTACATTTTTCCTCAAAACTTAGGTGGAAACACCCATAGTTTTCCCGCCTCATATATTCTACTTTTGTGTGGTAATGCTTCACATTTCGCAAGCACACAAAAGCTATGACAACAACCACTCCATTTCACAGTCAAACAATTCTTCTTGTTTCCGATTCTGCTCCCGTCGCGCAAGCAATGGAGCAGTTTATCTTTAATGGTCTTGCAATGCGTGTGGTAGCTCGTTTGCACACATTCGATAATATCGAGGACGCGGTGTGTCGCTTTGTTCCTGATGTGATGATAGCCTACTTCATGGAGCTTGGAACGGAGCGCATTGAGCATATTCGCCGTGCCGCCGAATCCGCGCCACACCTTAAGATTTTAGTTATTGCCTCTACAATGGCTATCTCTCTGGTGCAAGAAGTGTTTTCGGCGGGCGCACAAGGATATTTGCTGGATATGCCCTCACGTGAGGAGCTTTTGAGCGCATTGGAGACGATGCGAGAGCAGCATATCGCATTGGATGTGCGTTTGCGGGCAACAGTGGAAGGAAAACGTCTGCTTACAATAATGATTTGAGTTCATCATTGGAAAGATTTGCGTCACGTTGAATGCTGTGTAGCGTTTTCGGCTTTAAGATTACGGTGCTGTGCATAGGCACAACCACACGACGACCGTCGGGATGGTAGTAAATCTTGTGGCTGCCGCTTTGACGTGAAAAGGCAAAACCAAGTTTTTCCAAAAACCGATACGATTTGTTTGGAAGTGATACGTGGAGATTTATCACTCATGCCGCAATTTCCAGATCCAGTGTGGTTAGGGAGATAGTCCCAATTTCAGGAAGTGAGCCGCCTCTTGCCAAAACATCTTCGATGTAGAGTTGCACAGCGTCAGCAATATTGGTCATTGCTTCCTCGTAGGTATCGCCTTGCGTATAGCATCCTTGAAGCACTGGACAGGAAACAAAATAACCGTCGCTGTCGTGTTCGATGATAATTGGAAAATGGTATGGTTTCATGCGCTTTTGAAAGTCAATGAGCAAAATTCTTGATAACACAAAACTACACAATTCACAGCGTTCCGCAAGGGACGTGAAAATCATCTATTCATGAAGCTTTTATGTTGAAAAAAGCCCTTATGGTGCTGCTTACGCTTGTACTCTGCACTACATCTGCTAAGGCTCAAAGAAGTTTTGGAGTGCAAGATTATCTCGCAAATCTTGACTACTACAAATTTGCCAATGTCCACGTTTTCGAGACCGACCGCGCTACGGCACAACGTTTTTTGGAACTCGTCCCAAAAGAAAATATTTGGCAGGTCTTCGTGGTTACAACGAAAGCGAACAGTGGCGAAGCATCAAGCATACTCGGCGCAGTTGCTACGCCTAAACCTTCCCCCGCGCAACGAAACGACCCCGATTTTGTGTCGTCGAAATTAGCGCGGGTGGACATCGGCAGTATTTTCACATCTGAGCAACTACACAGCTTTCCGTCGCAAAGCGGAAGTGCGAAAGAGTTCATAGCAAAGCCGCTTGGAAAGACATTGCTTGAACATTGCGCAGCAAGCATCAAACAAGGCGTATTTGCTAATGTTACGGCAAGTTTACGTCCACAGTTTTCACTTGAAGTTGCTGATTTGGCAAAAAGGGGTGTGTTTGTTGTGCAGCCTCGCGGAATCTTGCCTGTACCGAAATCTGTTACCGCATTTCCGCCTGACAAAGCAGCATTTGCGGTGATTGATGATGAGGCTTTGCCGCATTTGACGCGCTGGCAGTGGCTTGGTACTGATAATACAGAGGGACGTGAATTGCTTCAGAGCATTTACACGCTCTTTCGCCAAAATGGCAAGCCCAATGTTGATTCTACGCTCATTCTGACAGGTGTGCTTAAAAAGAATGGCAAATATGACATCTACGAAATACGATGCGGTGCGGAGTATATGAACAAATTGGAAATTGCCAATGATGTTCCGAACGGAATATTAGATGTTTTGCGAAATCCGGCTGATGAGTGTGTGCAGAATTACGACCACGCCGTGTTGACTGTCGCATTGAAAGAACTTCCTTTGCCGCTTATTCCTGAAGAATACGCCACACCGTCAAGTAATAGTAAAAAATTCGAGCCAATGTATCCGAAAAAATTTGAGACAGATGGCGTTTCTTCTTTATACTCAATTCGAGGCGCATACATTGATGTTTTGACGGGACGCAATGCTATTCAAGCGTACAAAGATTATCAGTATTTCCTAGCGAACCCTAACGCGCCGCGCACATTCAGAAAACCCGTGCAGCCAAGCAATTTCACGATACAAATTGACCTGAGTAAGATTGCTCCTCTCGGCAAGGGTGAATCTTGGGCAGAAGCAGACATTGTGTCAAGCGTAACGACAGCAATGGACTATTACAGCGATAATACAGATATACGAGTTTTTTTGAAGAACGGTGAGCCAGACTTGACCGCTTCTTGGTCGCCGGGTGTATTAAACTTTGGGATAAACAAAAGCGAAATCAAAGGCACTTCATATATCGTCAGTATTGGTGTTCGAGACCTTCCACCCAAAATAAGGGACGAAGAGCGCATCCTGCAAGGCAGCGTAGAATTGAAAACTGTCATAAACCGCAAAAAAGCTGATGGTTCAACCGTGCGTGAATCGAAGCGTATTGTCGTGCCAATCAAACAAGAATACAAATAATCATTTTTTTCACTCTTCACTCCAATATCATGTTCGACACAGCAGCACAACAACAGCTTAAATCTTACGTGTACGGGCTGTTTGACCCAAGAAGCCCGCACAATATCCCCTTTTACATTGGCAAAGGTACGGGAAACCGCGTCTTTAGCCATGCCCAAGGTGTCGCCAAAGAAATCCAATCTATCGAATCCGAAGAAGGCGCACTTTCCGCTAAGGCGGCACTCATTGCCGAAATTGGCGCGGGGAACGTCCGCCACGTGATTTTTCGGCAGGGCTTGTCCGAAGACGACGCTTTCACCGTAGAAGCAAGCCTGATTGACCTTGTGAACTTTATCTACCCAGAAGCATTAACCAACATTCAGGGCCGACATCATCACGTTCAAGGCATCAGAAGAACGGAAGAATTATTGGCAGAACTGAACGCAAAGCCCGTGAATCCAACCCAAGCATATCAAAGAGTGTTTATTTTCCCGATTCAAAACGCCTTACGTGAAGGTCGAAGCGTCTATGATGCGACACGGTACGCATGGAAAGTGAGCGACGATTTCCGTAACTTATCACAACCAACATTTGCTGTTGGGCTTGATGGCGGTCTTTTGAAAGGTGCGTACCGTATTCAGAAATGGGAAGAAGTCTCCGAGCTATCAAAACATCAGTTTGAAGGTGATGAAATATCAGACTTCGCCAACACAAACTGGCGCAATATTCTTAACCAAACAGGCTACTGGCAGCGCGGAAACTATCTTGTCGTGGAATTTGACGGTAAAGGACAGTTTCGATTTCTGAGAGGTAGTCAAGATAAAACAGCGTGGCTAGCGTTGCAGTAGCAGCCAAACAAGCAGTCAGGCTTTACACTTAAAACACAAAGTAGCCCCGAAGCCGATTCCCATAAAGCTTCGGGGCTTTTTATTGAACACTCATTGTTGCCGCAATAATTCCAAAAAGGGTAAGCAATTACATACTCCCTAAAACCCTAAATCCCTCAAGCGGTCAGCAATCGCATCGGCGTATATGTTACGCACTTCCCCATATACCAGCGCGTTCGGCATGAGCATTAGTGACCCGTAGCTGGAGGGATTGGAATTGTCAAATTTTGAGGTGGAAAGAAATGTTTCCTCTTCAGGGCGGAACTCGTTGTCAATGTCGCGCACAACGACCGTGCAGCCATATTCTATGATTTTTCCTTCTTCAATCGGTGCTCCAACAAAGCCCAAAAGCTGAAAGGGAATCCGCACTTTGACGATATAGCCTTTGTCCCAGAGTGTCGCTGCGGCTTTGACCTGCTGAATGGCTTGTTTTTGTACGTCCGTCAGCACATCCACAGCGCTAGGGCGCACAGTCGGCTTTTTATCCAAGAAATTTCCGGGACTAATACTAAACGCAAAGATGCTTCCCTCGGCGCGAGTGCGAAAGTTCTCGGTTTTGCCGCGTTTTTTCACAAAGCGATTTGCCACGTTAGACATATCCAGCCAGACCTCTACTTTATCGTGTGCCGCTCCTTCCTTCGCCTCCGTTATGATGCGGTCATCGGTAACCTTTACCAGAAAATAGAGATATTGTTCGTTATGGGCGGATCGGACGCTGAATGCCAAGTCATCCGCACCAGACCAGTAGTATGCGCCTTTGGAGATATATTTGACGCTATTGCTCACGGCATCGGACGCAAAGCCTTTGTAGATATACTTCCCGCGCGGATACGAGGGTACGCATAGAAAATCACTTTGGAAAAGTTCATCGTTAGTGCGGGTATCGCGGTATTTTTCGTAGCCGGAGAGGTTTTGGAAATTGCGGTACGCTTCGTGGGTCATCGTGCGGACGCGCTCGGTCTTAAAGGAATCGAGCACCATCAGTGAGCCGTTGTCCAGCCTGTAACCGCTAATTGTCCAATCAAAATCCTGTGCCTTTTCAATTACAAAGCAGCCATTGTCCTTAATCAATACCCCGACTTCAATCGGGCTTTCGACGAACGTATAGGGGAATTTACCGACGCGCGTCAGATAGCCATCTATATCAGCAAAAAGGTAAACTTGTACGTTGCGCCCTTTGTCGGTACTCATGCGGACGGACATGGCAAGGTCTGGTGCGCCATCGCCCGTGAAATCGCCTACATCCCAGCCCCAAATGCGGTATTGCGCACCACGTGGAAGCTGGTCTTTGATGTCGCCGATGAGTTCGTCGGCAAAATAGGGCTTGAGCTTTTCGTTCATCTGCTCCAGTGTCAGTCCGCTTTGTGCGGAAAGATGCGCTGGCAAGCAAGCAAACACAAAACAGAGAAGGCAAAAAAGAATGCGCATGACAAGAATACGTTCAGAATAATGAAGGGGATTGCACAAAAATAGTAAAATTATGCCACAATTACGGCTATAAACACCAAAGCCGCCTTTGCTGAATGTAGCAAAAGCGGCTTGAGATTTAAGTGTACTAAACTTAGAGTTTGAAATCAACACCAACCCGAAGATAACCAAGCGACCAATAGCCAAGCTCCAATTTAGCAGCTAGTCTATCGGTAAAATAATACCGACCACCAAGACGACCATCCCATGTAAAACCTCCAAAAGAGTTGGAATAGGAATATTGGGCGTCACTAGATGATACTCCGCCGAAAACATTTCCCAAGCCAATACCAACCCACGTATCAAGTTTACTTACCCGCAAAAGGTCGAAGTGATAATTTGCACCGACAATAACGGGAATGGATGTGTATGTCCATGTATAGCTTGCATATCTTTCTGATGTTACAAAGAAGCCAATGCTTGCGGTGACACCGAGGTTGGACAGAACTCCATACTCTGCATTTACAACAGGTCCAATACCGCCATAAAAACCACCACCCAAGCCAAGATGCGCCCCAAGATATAAATCTTTGCCCTTGAAATTAGGATTGCCGCCAGGTAAAAATGATGATTGAGCAAATACAGAGATGCTGCTAAGAGCGACAACCAACATCATGACTGCGAAAAATTTACGCATATTAACCTCACCACGTTTAGAAAAGAAAATGTGAATAGTGTGAATTGCAAGATGAAAGATACAAAAGTATTCGGATAAAACAAACCGAATTTATAGAAGTTACCGCACGTTTTTTACTCAGTAATGGAGCAAAATGCAGAGAAAACGCCTGTGGAAAAACGTTTGCTTTCGTATCTTTGTGAAAATAAAAAAGTAACTGTTTCATCTGAACACAAAAAAATATGCTTATCTCGCAAAACTGGCTTAAAGAACTTGTTGATTTTTCCTGTTCGCCTGAGGAGTTGGAACGTATTTTGACCATGCTTGGGCTTGAGGTCGAAAAAATTGAACGTCCGGGCGAAAAACTGAACGGTTTTGTCGTAGGCGAAGTCCTCACCAAAGAAAAACATCCCAACGCTGATAAACTCTCGGTTTGTACCGTTGCCGTTGGCGAGGGGGTTGTCAATACTATCGTTTGCGGTGCGCCCAATGTGGCGGCTGGTCAGAAAGTCCCCGTTGCGCTTGGCGGCGCGGTCGTGCCCAATGGCGGCTTCACAATTGAAAAGCGAAAACTGCGCGGAGTGGAGTCAAACGGGATGATTTGCAGCAAAGCCGAACTCGGCGTGTCCGAAGAAAGCGACGGTATTTGGGAATTGCCTGCCGATGCGCCTGTGGGTGTAGCGCTTGCAGGGTATCTCGGTATGGACGACGTTCTCTATGAAATTTCCATTACACCGAATCGTTCCGATTGCGTGAGTCATCTGGGAGTTGCACGTGAGATTGCTGCTTACTTTAATATACCGCTTCTGAAGCCTGTTGCAGAGGTGAAAGAAGATGCCGGACTGAAAGTACAAAATTGTATCACGGTTTGTATCGACGATGCGGATGGATGCCACCGTTTTGCTGGGCGCGTGGTACGTGGCGTGCGCATCGGCGAATCGCCAAAATGGCTGAAAGATCGCATCACAGCTTGCGGTTTGCGCTCTATCAATAATGTAGTGGATGTTACCAATTTTGTGATGCTGGAGTGCGGCAAGCCTATTCACGGCTTTGATTTGGATACTATTGCCGGAAAAACGCTTATCATCAAGCAAGCACAAGAAGGTGAAAAATTTTCCACACTTGATGGCAAAGAGCGAACGTTGGATTCGTCAATGGTGATGGTGTGCGACAACGAAAAAAGCAGTGCTGTGGGCGGTATCATGGGCGGCTTGCATAGTGAAATCACAGAAGCCACGGTGAATGTACTGATAGAATCAGCATATTTTAAGCCCTCGTCCATTCGCCGTACAGCAAAAAAATTGGGAATCACAAGTGACGCAGCATACCGCTTCGAGCGTGGAGTGGATATGGAAACAGTCGTTTTTGCTGCTGACCGTGCAGCGCAACTTATCCAGCAAGTAGCAGGAGGGCAGATTGCAAGTGGTGTGGTGGATATTTATCCAACAAAGCATCCCGAAAAACATGCAACCGTGCGCTATGCACGAGCAAATATGCTCATCGGCAAGGAAATTGCGCCTGACGAGCAGCGTTCGCTTTTGGAGCGACTTGGCTTTGCGGTTATCAGGCATGACGACGCGGGTGCTACCTACCGCATACCAAGCTACCGCGTAGATGTTGATACGGAGACCGATTGCATTGAGGAAATTGCGCGATTGCATGGCTACGACAACATCCTGCCTGCTCTTGTCTCGCGCGTGAATCTGAGCGGTGAACAGACACCAAAACGGTATGCACCCTTACCATTTGTGGAAGAACTCAGCGTCTTTTTTCGCTCAAACGGCTTCACGGATATTGTAACGCAAAATATGATAGACCCCAAGTCCGCAGCACTATTTACCGAAGCCCCCGTGCGCATAGCCAATCCGCTTGGTGAGGAACTTTCGTGTATGCGTCCGTCGCTTCTGCCGTCCATGCTTAAAACACTGGAGCGCAATCACCGCTACGGACAAAAAAATGTGCGGCTTTTCGAGTTGGGCGCGGTATTTCA
Source organism: Ignavibacteria bacterium (assembly GCA_014654705.1). Taxonomy (GTDB): domain Bacteria; phylum Bacteroidota; class Ignavibacteria; order Kapaibacteriales; family UBA4661; genus PH2015. The sequence goes on along the minus strand of JACVZY010000093.1, from coordinate 111,926 downwards.
CACCGTTTCTCACACAGAGCAAACGTTTATCGGTGGGGTGCGCGAGGAGCGTCATTTGATTGCTGCCTTGACGGGCAACATTTTGCCAGCCAAAGCGTGGGACGCGCCGGAGCGACCCGCGGACTTTTATGATGCCAAAGGTATATTGGAAAGTATTATTGCTGTGTGCGGCTTGGAAAAAGCAGCTATGCAGCCCCTATCCAATCTTGCGTTGTACCCGCTCTTTTCGGCAAATACTGTTGAATTAGTCGTGAACGGCAAATCTATCGGCTGTGCGGGTGAAATTGCTCCCACAGCACTGAAAGCGTTTGATATTGGTATGCCTGTTATGGCGTGCGTGGTGAACATTGCCGCTCTTGCTGAAGCAGCGACGAAAGTGCGAAAATACACGGCTGTTTCGCCATTCCCGACGGTCGCGCGCGATCTTGCATTTGTGGTCGAAACGGGTGTGGAAGCAGCACGAATTCATGACCTTATTCTCAAAAACGGCGGTAGTTATTTGCGCTCGGTTCGCACGTTTGATGTCTTTGCCGGAAAGTCCGCACAAGCGGCACTTGGTGAGGGTAAAAAAAGCATCGCTTTTGCGCTGGAATTTAATTCTGCCGAAAAGACACTTGAAGATACTGAGATAGAAGCAAGCATCGGTGCGATTGTCAAAAGCGTACAAGCAGGTGTTGGAGCGGTTTTGAGGGCGTAAATCGAGAACTTCCCAACTTCATTGTTATTTCTGAATCAAAACTACGGTATATTTTCATGTACTCTATCGAACAAACAGACAAACAATTACTCGGCACAAGTGCCGCTATTCGTTATCATCTACATTTTGAAAATGCTCATCGCCACGTTGTGCGCGTGGTGATGGAAGTAGATGTTGCTCGCAATGGCGCACTCGTGTTAGGATTGCCGGTATGGATTCCCGGTAGCTACAAGATTCGGGATTATATCTCAACACTTGGTAGTTTTAGTCTGACGAATCAGAATGGGAAGTCGCTTTCATGGCAGTGGCTCTCAAAAAATCGGCTCGAAGTAGAAGCTGAGGAAGGTATGCTGCGTGTGGAATATATGTACTATGCTTACGAAAAAGACAGTACCATTCGTTCGTCGCACGTTACGCGCAATCATGCGTTCTTGAATCTTGTTACCTGCTGCCTTTACGTGGAGGGACGCGAACAGGAAGTGCATCATCTCTGGTTTCATCACAACCGTTCGCTCTGGAAAAATGTCTCCACCTCGCTTTCGCCCGTGAAGGAAGATTTTACGCCGGATGAACCACTCGTGCTGGGAGCGCTCAATTATGATATTGTCGTGGATTCACCGATAGAAATTGGGAATCATTTTGTAAACAGTTTCGAGCATCAAGGCTCTGTGGTGGAGGTTGCCATTGCGCATCGCGGTAATTTCAATCCTGAGTGGCTTGAGGAACGTATTAAAACGATTGTCGAGACTGAAGCACGTATTTTCGGCGGTCTGCCGTTCGATCGTTATGTCTTTATTATTCATCTCTTTCCGGGGATGCGTGGCGGTGGGTTGGAACACGCTCGCTCATCGGTCAACGCAATGGATTCGTGGGGCGACACGGCAAAGCTCCATCGTTTGTTGTCGCTCCTAGTGCATGAATTCCTGCACGTCTGGAACGTCAAACGTATTCGCCCCCGCGAACTTGGTCCGTTCGACTACAACCGCGAAAATTATACGCGGATGCTTTGGCTCGTAGAGGGTGCAACATCCTACTATGACGATCATCTCACGTATCGGTGCGGCTTCTACACTCGCGCTGATTACTTACGCATCCTCTCCAAAGACCATTTATCGCCATTCTTCCGTCAGCCGGGGCGGAACGAAGCAACGATTAAGGATAACAGTTTTCAAGCATGGGTAAAGCTCTATCTGCCGCATGAAGACTCATTGAACCGTAATGTATCGTATTATCTTCACGGCGGTTTGGTGTTTCTCTGTTTAGACTTGTGGATTATTGCAGAGTCAAAAGGAACAAAACGCCTTGACGACGGCTTCCGCGCACTGTGGGCAATATACAAACAACGTCCTGAAATGGGCATTACCGAAGAAGAATTTATCGAAGCTGTTGAGAAAGCAACGGGCGTGGCAATTCGGAAAAATCTGCTTACGTGGCTGAATGGTAAGGGCGATGATCTGCCGTTTGATGAGCTTTTTTCACGTGTGGGTTTGCAGTGGAAAGAAGCGGCACCCACGGAGATGTTGAAAATTGGCGAAGATATTCCAACTATGCCAACGCTTCCGAAACTCTTTACCGGACTAACGCTTAAAACTGATGCCGGTCGGCTTGTGGTAGCGCAGGTAGAAGATTATTCGCCCGCGTTTGAAGCGGGAATTGGTGCGGACGATGAAATTATTTTTGTGAATTCCTCGCGGTGTACGTCCGCGGATGAATTTGATGTGCTTCTTGCCAAGCGTGGTGAAAACAAATTTTCAGAACTCGTAATTGCATCGGATACGGGATTGGTCACGCTTCCGCTCACACCGAAGAAAATGCTGGATTTCGCGCTTACTGTACGCGAAGACGCAAGTGAGGAAGAAAAAGCGCTCTTGGAATGTTGGCTACAACGGTGATTTGTTACAAAAGGAAATCCCCAATGTCCGCACATCCCGCATCACAACAGCTTTTCACGATAGAAGAATATCTGGAACGTGAAGAAAAAGCCGAGTATAAAAGTGAGTATTACAAAGGTGAGATTTTTGCTATGGCTGGTGGAAGCCCGCGTCATTCTGATATTGGCGGCAATATCTACCACGCTCTTCGTAAGCATCTTGCAGGAAAGTCGTGTCGCCCATACAATAGTGATATGCGGGTTCATATTCCCGCACTGCAATACTTCACCTATCCCGATATTTCCGTTGTTTGCGGTAAACAAGAGTTTTTCCGAGATCATGCTTTAATGAACCCTGTCGTTATCATTGAGGTTTTATCGGACTCAACAGAAAGCTATGATCGAGGAACGAAGTTTCATCTTTATAGTAGAATTTCGTCCTTGCAGGAATACGTACTTGTCTCGCAGAATGAGCGCATTGTAGAGGTTTTTCGTCGCAACGAGCAGCAACGGTGGGAATTGTATGTGTTTACCGAAGATGATAATGTCGAATTAGCATCCGTCGAATGCACGCTCACTATGGATGAAATCTATGAAGATGTGGAATAATGCACTTATTTGAATATCGAAACCCTGTTTGAACATTGAAACTCTGAAAAAATATGAACTATACTATCATCGGGGCGGGCAAAAGCGGCTTATACGCAGCGTTTCTTGCGCAAGACCTCGGACACAATGTTTTTCTTACCGAAGCAAAAACTCAAGAGCAAGCTGAGGCTGCCGCAAAAGAACTTGCACAGCACAGTATTGATGCAGAGTTTGGCGGGCACACCGATAAAGGCTTACAGGCTGATATTATCGTCGTTTCGCCCGGTGTGCCGCCCACGAATCCGTTTATTCAGGAAGCAGAGAAGCGAAAAATTCCGATTATCAGCGAAATTGAGTTTGCGTGGAGACAGCTCGACACGGTGCGCAATCCCGTCATCGCTATCACGGGCACGAATGGTAAAACGACGACCACAGCATTGACGGCACATATTCTCAATCAATCCGGCAAGAAGGCGATTGCTTGCGGGAATATTGGCACGGCAATAACATCGGTGGTGCGTGGATTGGAAGCAGGAACAATTTTAGTGGTAGAAGCAAGTAGTTATCAGCTTGACCGCATCGTGCATTTTCGCCCCGACGTGGCTCTATTGCTCAATATTACCCCCGACCATCTCAGCTATCATGGCACTTTTGAAAAATACTGTGAAGCGAAGTATAAAATTTCTTTGAACCAAAATGAAAAAAATGTATTAGTTTTGAACGCTGATAATGAGCCGTCTTTAGCAGCAGCGGCACATTCTCGCGCACAAATACTTCACTTCGGCGTACATCCTTTGCAGCAAGGCTTGTACGTATCGTCAGGCAAAATGCTCATTCCCCGTGGGCAACCTGATTCACAACGTGCTGATATTCAGCATAAAGAGGAACAATTAATGATGGTTGATGAACTCCGTATCCCCGGAATTCACAACGTGTATAACTCAATGGCGGCAGCCCTTGCTGCACGCGCCTTTGAGATACGCAATGAGAATATTCGGGACAGCTTAATGAGTTTTGCCGGTGTTGAGCATCGTTTGGAATATGTCCGTACCTTGAACGGCGTTGAGTATATCAACGATTCCAAAGCGACCAACATCAACTCTACGTGGTATGCCCTCTCCAGTTATTCCAAACCTCTTGTATGGATTGCCGGTGGTCGTGGCGACAACAACGACTACTCCACGCTTGACGACCTCGTGCGTCAGAATGTGCGGTGCGTCATTGCTATTGGTGAGGAAGCCGACGCAATTTTTAATCATTTTAGCGGCGTAGTACGTTGCGTGAAAGCTGCCTCAATGGAGGAAGCTGTTCATCGTGCAGCCGAATACGCCGAGTCTGGCTCTATTGCCCTCTTCTCTCCTGCGTGCAAGTCGTTCGATATGTTTGCCAACTACGAACATCGCGGGCAAGTCTTTAAGGAAGCAGTAATGGCGCTGTAAGCAAAAATTCTACTATGGTGTCGCGTGTGGTTCGCAAAAACGCAAAGACGAGGCTGAAATAATGGCAACTCCAACTTTTGTGGCAAATCTTCGTCAGCAAGCGCTTCAGCGCTCTCATATAGACTGGTTGCTCTTTTTAGCATCAGTCGGGTTGATGCTGTTTAGCGTGGCATTTGTGTATAGTGCCAGTTCGTACTTTGCTGATGTCAAATTTGGCTCAACGGAACATCTTTTTGTACTCCATACTATTCGCGTTGCGCTGAGTTTACTCGTTGTACTGATATTTTCACGTATTGACTACCACATTCTCTGGCGATATTCCAAATCCCTTCTTTTTTTCTCATTAATTTGCTTGGTATTTGTCTTAATTGCAGGGACAAGTATCAAAGGTGCAAAGCGGTGGATAGGGCTCGGACCGTTCAGTTTTCAGCCTTCGGAATTAGCAAAATTTGCTTTGGTGCTTCATTTGGCAAGACTTCTTGCTGAGAAGCAATCCTACATTAAGGATTTTCAACGTGCTTTTGTGCCAATGCTCTTTTGGATTGGTCTAGTGGCTGCGTCTATTGCCTTACAGCCAAATTTTTCGACGGCAGGCGTGATTTTTGTATTGGGTGTGCTGCTACTTTTCATTGGCAATGCCAATGTATTGCATATTTTGGGATTGTTCGCTATTGGTGTGGTGGGAGGCGGGGTGTACGGCGTGTCAGCGCCATATCGAATGCAGCGTATTACAGATTTCACCGAGCAATTCAGCACGATGCTCTATGCTGAAAATATTCGCAATGTCAACTATCAGCTGCAGCAAGCAATTCTCGCCTTCGGTAATGGGGGCGTTTTTGGTATGGGACCTGGACAAAGCCGTCAGCGCGATTGGTTTTTGCCGGAATCGTATGGGGACTTTATTTTTTCGATTATCGGGGAAGAATATGGTTTTGTCGGCGTGATGCTGATTGTGCTGGCATTTTCCCTGATATTATGGCGCGGCTTCATTACCGCCCGCCGAGCGAAAGACGATTTTGGTCGTTTCCTTGCCGGAGGTATCACGATTACGTTTGCACTCTACGCCGTGATAAATATGGGCGTAACAACGGGTCTTCTTCCTACAACGGGCTTACCACTTCCCTTCATTAGCTATGGCGGTACGGCTATACTTTTTTCAGCAGCAGCGCTGGGCATTTTGTTGAATATCTCTGCACAGTCGCATAAAGACTAACATCGCTAAGGTAGTACCCTTGCAACTCTGTTCACTCCTTTGTTGGAGAGGCAATATCCTATTTTTTTATGTCTCTATCAATAGAGGCTTTACGGGGAAGTTTTCGGCACAAAGCGCTGATATAAGCATCGTCTTTGAACGAGTTATCAGTCATTTTAAGCTTTTTGAGTTTTTCCCATTTCTCGATAGTTGCCGGAAGTGTTGTAAGGCGATTATTACTAATATTGACCTTTTCAAGATTTTTAAGATTGCCAATTTCATCGGGCAATTCTTTAAGAAGATTAAACCCTAAATCTAATTCTATTAGTCCTGCGCAGCCGCCAATTTCAGTAGGAACTTTGAGCAAACTGTTCAAGCGACAGTCAAGCATTTGCAAGGTTTTGAGCCTTCCTATTACTTCCGGTAAGGCTTTTAGTTGATTATTGCTTACATCAAGATGCTCAAGATGCTCAAGGCTAGCGATAGATGACGGTAATTCGCTTAAATTGTTGTCGTTAATGTAAAGATGACGTATTGATTTAATCTTTGCAATGGCAGGGGGAACCTCTTTGAATTTGTTGCCGCCCAAACCAAGCGTTTCTAGTTTTGTTAAACTATCTATTCCAGCCCAGAGCATCCTTAGTTCTTCGCCAGGCGTGGCATCATCGCTTTCTTCAATTTGGTTGTAATTGTTGAGGTATAACTTCTGCAAATTCCGTAGGTTCATTATTTCACGTGGCAAGCGTTTAATCTTGTTTTTATCAAGCACAAGCACTTGAAGATTGGTAAGTTTGCCAATCTCCGGCGGGAGGGTCGTTAAGAGATTGCGGTCCAGAGATAGTTCTTGAAGATTAACAAGCTGCCCGATTGTTGCCGGAAGTGTTGTTAGATTGTTTTCATCCAACCGTAGTTTATAGACTTTTTCAGCACGTGGGAGCGCATCAAGAAGCGAGGTAAATGTTGGCTGAATGAGTAATTGTGCCGAATCAAGAAGTGGACCGGGCTTGAGTTCAGGGGCAACTTGTATCTGCCCGGCTTTATCTTTTTGTGCCTGTCCTGAACTTGAGGAAGCAGGTGCTGGGGACTTCGATTGACCGTTAGAAGAAGGTGTTACCTTTGTTTTACTTTTTTTTTGAGCATATGCCTGATTGTATTGCATCAGCATAAAGAGACAAACGATTATCACTGCAAAATAGCGGTGCATGAAACACTCCTCTTTTTCTCGATCAAGGGTAGGTAAAACAATTTTTGATTTGGATTGCATAGTACATTGAATGCGTTTGAACCTGATATATCTTCATAACGACGATACAATGCGAACATATAATACACAATTACTGCCTTGTAAAGCCCTAAACTACACGTTTTTTGAAGAAAAGCAAATCAAAATTTATTGCTGATACAGTACCAGTTCTAATTGCTTGTCCGGCTTCATACTACGGCGTACTATGTAATTCTTTGATTCATTGGTAGGCGAGAAAAGTTTAATGAGTACGTGCTCCAAGACAAGTTTATATGCGGATTAGGGGTGCGGAACGGGGCAAAAAAAACCGCACCATTCTTGGCGAACGATACGGCTTTTTATCTAAATACTTGAACGTGCTTACGATTTTTTCGTTTCAGCAGTTTTGTCAGTTGACTTGTCTGCTTTTTTTGAAGTTTTTGCTGCTTTTGTTTTGCAACAATCTTTGTCTTTGCAGTTGTCGCCACCAGCAAACACGGTACCGAAGCTAAAAGCTGCAACAGCAGCCACCGCAAGCAATGAACGGAAGTTTCTCATGAACAGATTCTCCTTCTAATTGTTGAACAAACTGTGAATACACTGGCAAATATACAAACTTTATATCAATGTGCTGCAATTCGGCACAACACCTGATTGGATAATTATTTGCGGGGTGCAAATAGTTGGCAAATATAATAGGTATTACCTTTTTTTACCACTCCAATACCAGTCGTCGTTACCTCACCGCTCTCAAGGTTATTCGCTTCATCGTTGTGTTCGAGCCACGTGCGCATTGCATCTAAAGCGGGGCTACCGCTCGTGGATTCAAACACCGCGACATTGCGAAGTACACCTTTTTGGTTGTCCCATGCCTCTACATCGCGCTTATTAAGCGCCATGTTGAGATTGACACTTGCCAGATTCGCTTGGAGATTGCCTTTTGCAATCATCTCGCAATAGCGACGCGCTTCGGCGGAAAGCGAATCATTCAGCGTCAATTCTTGAGCATGAACGGAAGAACGGTGGTTGTTGACTCGCTCCAATACACTTTCCTTCACGTATTCCGGAAGGGAGTATTTGGGCAGTTCAACCGATTTGCTTTTTTGAATTTGTAACGCAAGACAGATAATTACAATGCCGATAATAATACGCGGCAAGGTAATGATACTGCTTGTGGTTTTATGCGAAGTTGTAGTTGATATTGTTTTCATAGCCGTACTTTCAATTGTTGGAATACTCCCTCTATTTCAATATCCATGCCAAAGTGCTTTCGCATGATTCTATGCGGTGTTTGGAGGAAAAAGTGTCAAGTTTTCCTGACACTTTATAATATTGTGTCGGATTTACCTGACACTTTTCCACATTGCCGACATTACACTGTCTCATTTTACAAAAATACACATTGAGACACTTGAAGGGTAGTGTACAAGAGTGAGAAGTTTGTATGACCAAAAGTCATGGTAGGGCTATGCGGTGAGGTATTACGGTAGAAAAGCAGTTTAGATAAAGCGACCAAGAACACGGTGTCGCTCATTCATGGTCACTTCCCGCCAAGCGCCTGTTTCCCAAAATGGTAATGACAATTCACCAATTCTCACGCGGACAAGGCGTAAGGTTGGTAAACCCACGGCAGCTGTCATACGGCGAACTTGACGATTTTTACCTTCCGTCAATTCGAGCGAAATCCATGAGGTAGGAGTATTCTTGCGATAACGGATAGGCGGTATGCGTTCAGGTAGGTGGGTAATATCGTGTTCCGAAAGTAATCGCGCTTGGCATGGTTTTGTCGTATAGCCTTGAATTTGAATCCCCTTTTTAAGGCTTTCTAAGGCAGTTTGTTCGGTATTGCCCTCCACTTGCACCCAATACTCGCGTGGATGGGCGTATTTCGGTTCTAATAGGTATTTGACCATAGACGTTTCATCCGAAAGCAGCAAAAAGCCTTCAGAATCTGCATCCAAGCGTCCAACGGGGTAAATATGAGGTGGAAAGCCAAATTCCGAGAGTGTTCGATTCGCAGAGCCGTCGCCGGTGAATTGCGAAAGTACGCCGTAGGGCTTGTAAAAGGCAATAATCATCGGGTAAATGCGTATATTGAGGTGAGAAGCAATCACAACGTAAGCACCATGCAACACTACATCTTAGACGCACACAATATCATGCACAAGGACGCAACAATGAAGCGTCAGATGGACTCCTCGCTCACCGAAGCAAGGCAGTCGCTTGTGTATTTGGTGGAAGGGCTTGCCCGCAAGCGCCCAGATGTGTATTTCACACTCGTTTTCGATGGTGTAAATGCTGGTGTTGCAAGTTCTCTCCGCAATGTGGTTGTGCGAGAAACGCGGCGTTTCCAAGAAGCAGACGACATCATCAAAGACCTCGTGCGCCGCGAGGAGCAGCCACACCTTGCCACTGTTGTTTCGTCCGATACGGAAGTGCACAATTTTGCAAAACGCAGTGGTTGTACGGTCAAATCATCAGAATCATTTTTGCGCGAGGCTCGTGCATCGGTCTCCGGCACAAAGTCCAGCCCGCAAGACAAACGCCTTGCCACCAGCGATAAGCCCACACATGTCTCGCGCTCAGAGATGGAAGTGATGAAAAAACTCTTTGGCGGCTAAAAGGATGAGCGAGTAAAACATGAGCGAAATCTAGCACCCTGTCAGCAGGTGTATCTTCTCCACGCGGTTTGCATGTCGCCCACCTTCAAAGGTTGTTTCCAAAAATGCTTTGACAATTGCCTTAGCAGTATTCAGCGTCATCAAGCGCTCGCCAATCGTGACCACATTCGCATTGTTGTGCTGCCGCGCCAGACGTGCCATTTCTTCGGTGAGGCAATTTGCCGCACGCACACCCGCTATTTTATTGGCGGTAATCGAAACGCCGATGCCGCTTCCGCAGACCAGTACGCCTAACGGCGCACCACCATTTGCCACAGCACGACCAACTGCCGCAGCAAAATCAGGATAATCTACGGAGTCCAGCGAATGTGTGCCGAAGTCTTCAACGGTATGCCCATTAGTACGCAGAAAGTCAGCAAGTTCTTGTTTATAGCCGAAGCCCGCGTGGTCGGAGCCGATTGCGATGGTCATAGTTTTAGGGGGAAAGTATGGAGAAAGTATTGGAATGAAAGTGATTGTCAATTTATTGTGCTTGTCGCGCTTCCCATTCATCGAAAATTTTCAATAACCGCTCTACGCCCTCTGTCAAAGCCGCCGGTCCGGGTTGTAAAATTATCGGCGAGGGAATTTCAAACAACCATCCATTCGCTACGGCGGGGATTTCTTGCCAGCCCTCACGTGCGATGAGGCGTTCAGGCTTGAACATCTTTCCACACCATGAAGCGACGATAATATCAGGCTTACGGCGAATGATTTCATCGGGGTCGGCAATAATGCGCCGCTTGGCATCAGGAAAATGGCGATTCTCGGCGAAAATATCTACGCCGCCGCAAAGTTCGATGACCTCGCTCACCCAGCAAATGCCCGAAATAAGAGGATCGTACCATTCTTCAAAATAGACGCGCGGCTTTTGTCTGCGCCCCTCGCCCCGCAAATGAGCATCCTGAAGCCCTGCTTGTAGTTTTGTAACCAAATGTGTAGCTTCACTCTGCTTGCCTACAAGAGCACCCAGACGAAGCATCATGGATAAAATACCCTGCACCGAACGGTGATTGAATCCGATGACTTCTACGCCTGCTCGCATCAGGTTTGCGCAAATATCTGCTTGCAAATCCGACCACGCCAATACTACATCTGGCTTGAGAGCAAGAATCTGTTCAATGTTAGCATCCAGATATGTGCTAATTTGGGGCTTGGTCTTTCGCGCTTCTTTCGGGCGCACAGTAAAGCCGGATATGCCTATGATAAGCTCATCCGCGCCGAGAAGATACAATGTTTCGACCGTTTCCTCGGTGAGGCAAACAATTCGGCGTGGAAGAGAAGGCTGTAAATCAAGCATTAACGGTGTTTGGAAAGCAAATGGTTTGAGAAATCAGATTCTTTCCGCAAATTTGCGAAAAATTTTCCTCATTCACTACCCGCGAATCGGCGCGACAGAAAGTATAAACGGTATGCCTCAGAAAAGACGGGAAGTAATGGAAAGCGCTTTTGCGCCAAAAACTACGAAGCAGGACGATTTCTACCAACGCGTGTACGAAATCGCGCGGCAAATTCCTTTCGGGCGTGTAACCACATATGGACACATTGCCGAAGCACTTGGCGCAAAGTCTTCGGCGCGTATGGTCGGATGGGCTATGAATGCCGTTGACAGTGCGCACCGCGCCACCGATGTTCCGGCACACCGCGTTATCAATCGCAATGGCGAGCTTTCTGGCAAGCACCACTTTGCTACGCCCACGCTCATGCGAGAGCTTTTAGAAGCAGAGGGCGTAGAATTTATCGGCGAGGCGGTCAATCTGGAGAAGCATCTTTGGAAGCCGGATATGTTCTTGTAAAGCTGCCCACACTCACTTACAGTACTAATTCCCATCCATGACTCCATCAACGCTCTATCGCCTTGGGCTTGTCTGTGCAGCATTTGGCGCAGCATTGTTTGCCTTGAGCATCCCGTACCACGATTTTTATGTGGATGAAGCCTTCATTGGCGAATATGCTTATTTCTTTGCCCGCGATGGCTATGTGCATTCGCATTTTTGGGAGGGGTATTTGCGGCAGGATGAATACGTCGTTCTTCATCACCACCTTGCCACGTGGAGTGGCGCATTGATGCTAAAGCTTTTCGGTGTGCATCTTTGGGCAGTGCGGCTTGTTTCTTTGCTTTCGGGCGGTGTCATTATGGTTGCGCTTTGGCAACTGACAACCCGCTCTTGGCGCTGGCAAAAGCAGCAAGCAATTCTCGCTCTTGCCGCATTATTACTCATTCCGTCTTTTTTTTACCACGTTAAATGTTTTCGCCCGGAAGTTGAAACGGCGGCTTTTGGCTTCTTGAGCTTTGCTACGCTCTTTGTCGGCTTGATGCACGAGCAGATTTCCAAGCAAAAGCGCACGATTGCCGTGATTCTTGCCGGCGCATTTGCCGGTGCTGCTATGTTGACGCATCTGGCTGGCTGTATGTATGCGGGTGCGGGAGTGCTCATGCTTCTCCGAGTAAAGCGTTGGCAAAGCACAGCGCTCTTTGCTTGTGTGGCGCTTGTGGTTTTTTCTCCCTACCCGATAGATATGTGGCTTCATGCCGACCTCGCACGATTGCAAGCATCGCAACCTCAATCGCAAGCAAAATTTCTCTGGCATTGGTGGACACCGCTTCAACACTTGCTGGACGAACAGCAGCGTTTTTTTCGTAAGCCGCAATTTATCATGGTGAGCGTATTCTCGCTTGCACTTCTTGTCGCTACGTGGCGTAATCCCTCGCATCTGCGCCGCTTTTTGCGGTGGTATTGCGCGGCGCTTTTTGTTGTGTTAGGCGTGATGCTGGAAGATAAACGTGATTATTTCGCGCTTTACGCGCCATTCCTTGCACTTCTCATTGCCGATGCAGCGCCGGATGTTTGGTCGAAGGGGCGCATAGCCAAGATTGTATGCGGCATTTGCAGTGTTGCTTTTATAGGCTATGGCATATATTTTCAGATAACCGATGCCCTGCACAAAGAAAATGTGAGCGAATTGAACCGTGACATCACACACTCTATTCCCGATGGAGCGCGGTGTTTAGCGCCACTCAATCTTATGTACAACGAAATTGGGCGCTTACATCTTATCGCCTTCAACCAAGCATTTGCAACGATGGAAGGCGACCGTCCAACGATTACTGCTGGCAGTCTCAAACAGTTTTGCGATATTCGCGCTATTGAATATGTCATTGTGAATCGCTTCGGCGAAGAGCGCGATGTAATTGCGGATGCTGAAAAGCATGCTGCCGAGCTGGATTCAGCATTTATAACCCTTCAACGCACAAGTGACTACTGGCTTTTGCAGCGTCGTAAAAATTGATAGCTTTTTGAATTCAATACAAAAACATCATGCCCAAACTCTCCATCATCATTCCCTGCTATTTCAACGAAGAAAATATACCCGTTACCGCACAAACACTCATCGAAAACGAGAAAGAGTTCGATGCAGACGTGGAGTTTGAATACGTGCTGGTGGACGACGGCTCGAAAGACCGCACCTACGACGCGATTTTGACGTTTCACAAGAAATACCCACAGAACGTAAAAGCCGTGAAGCTAGCTTCTAATGTGGGTTCGCACAGCGCCATTCTCGCGGGACTCCACTACGCGACGGGTGATGTGTGCGTGATTCTCGCTGCTGACTTGCAAGACCCGCCGGAACTGATTCCTAAAATGTATGGCTATTGGAAGCAAGGCTTGAAGCTGGTGCTGGCAAACCGAACCGACCGCGAAGAATCTTTCGGGCAGCGTTTTTTTGCCACGACCTTCCACGCACTTATTAAGCGTTTGGCGCTAAAAAACGTCCCGGATGGCGGCTTCGACCTTGTTCTATTCGACAAAGCCCTCAAAGATGAGCTTGTCAAAATGTCCGAAAAAAATACGCACATCCTGTATCTACTGGTCTGGCTAGGCTATGAATATGTGAACATCCCCTACACACGCCGCAAACGCGACATCGGTGTTTCGCGCTGGACGTTGGCAAAGAAAGTGAAACTGCTCATTGATTCCTTTATTGCATTTTCCTTTTTCCCGATTCGCGCTATTTCGTTTTTAGGCTTGCTTTTAGGTTTGGCGGCGTTTGGTTATGGCGGTTTCATCATGCTGGCGCGATTGTTCGGTTGGATTCCCTACGTGCAAGGTTGGACATCGCTGATGGTTGTATTCGTGATGGTCTCAGCGTTTCAGATGATGGCGCTTGGTGTCATCGGCGAGTACGTCTGGCGGGCGCTTGATGCCTCGCGTGGCAGACCGAATTTCGTGGTGGATAGGACGGATATTGCGGAGAAATGACGAAAGTAAAGCAGATTTGCACAGATTTTTTTTACGAACAAACACTGGTTTTTATGCTTCAACGCCCACATTGGCTGGCTATCGGTATCGTTGCTGCGCTTGCGCTCTTTGCCCTTCTCACGCTTGGACAACGCTCGGTGGCGGCGGATGAATTTTCGATGTTTTGGGCAGCTCCCAAGTCCATTCCGACTATTCTCAAACTCTATTTCTCGCCCCACGAAAATAATCCTGCCGGCACAAGTCTTCTGCAACACGCATGGGGAAGCCTGTTCGGTTTTAGCGATGAGTCATTGCGTGTGTTGGCGCTGATTTTTGCGCTTGGAGCGATTGTGTACATTTGGAAGTTGACGAACCTATTTGCCGGACAACTGACTGATAATATGCGGCTTGCCGTCTTTTGTCTTGCTGCCACAACGCCCGTTGTCTGGATGGGTGCGAACTTTGCTCGGTACCAGTCTATCGTAATGCTGCTTGGGCTGGCGGCAGTGTATTATTATTCGCTGTGGTACAGGGCGCAGGAAACCGGTCAGTCCTCGTGGCGCAATCTGGCGCTGTACGCCGTTCTCACGGGCGCAACCTTCTATTTTCATTACCTTTCGGCAGCAGTGTTTGCACTGTGCGCAGGTTTTCATTACCTTTCGACACTCCGCAGGCGCTCACTTAGACAGATTGGCGTGTGGGCAGCATCGCAAGCGTTGATTATTGTTCTTATTTTGCCGATAGTCATTACGATTTTGACAACCTATTCTCAGATGGACTTAGGTGCAAGCCCTCTTGCAGCAACGAATGTTAAAAAACCGTTAGCGGCAGTTATGTTTTTCGGAGCAACGGTGTTCGGGTTGATGAATGGTTTTGCCGTTGCCCCGTGGACGGTGTGGGTGGTGCTGCCGATGCTGGTGCTGATTGTGGTACTCAGTGTTTTGGCTTTCCGTACTGAGTGGATTGCACGTAACCGTTTTGGGCTATTTTTTCTGGCATTTCCGCTCGTCTTTATGTCGCTGGTTGTTGTGCGAATGTATCCTCCGCTTCAGTTCTATTTGATTCCTTCTGTTCAGCGTGTGGGATTTGTTGCGCCATTATTCTGGATAGTGGTGGGCATGGGAATTGCAAAAATTACAAAAAGAGAACTGCGTATTGGTGTAGTGGTAAGTATCATGCTGTGCAATTTCTACGCTATTGCGACGTGGAATCTGAACACTGTCGCCACGCAGCAAACACCACCTATACGCGAAGTGCGTGATTTCGTCGGTGCGCACGTGAAGGATGCTTCACGCCTGACGATAGCGCATCCGTTTGGGTATCGGTACGGTATGGAAAGTGTTGGTTCTGCGACAAATGGCTCTGCAACTGCTGTTGATCGCTATTTGCCAACGTCTCATGCGCTTTTTTGGGTGGAAACAGATTTAACAAAGGAATTTACCCTTGATTCGTGTGAGCGCTTTGTTACTGCGGCGCAAACGCCGGAGTTCGTGATTGTACAGCGTAATCGTTACCATACCAATTCCGACCGTTTAGCCGAAGCTCTTCAGCGCTTAGGATACAAACTTGAAGCGGAACAACCTTTGCAACGCCAGACTGCATTTGATGTCTGGTTCAAGGCGCAATTGCTCAAATTGCCGATGGCGGGTTTCAAAGAAGATGCTGTCCCGCAACCATACTTATACATGGTGCGATATTTCAGGAAATCATAGAGAGAAACTATGTGCAGGAAATGGTTTTCATTATGTATGATATTTTCCTTGTCTGTCGTATTGGGTTATTTGCTCCAAAGTTGCAAGGTGGCTCGTGAGCAAGTGCTGGAACGAATTACCGTCGGTACATTTAATATGGAATGGTTCGGGGATAATTCTTCGGATGACCGCAAACTTCGCACTGGTGCTGATGATAGGCTTTTGGCTGATGCTGTTCGGTGTGCGGATGCCGATATACTTGCTGTGCAAGAAATAGAAAATACTCAAGCAATGGAGCGGCTTCTTCGGTTGTTGCCGGAGTATCGTTGCATTATGGGCGCAAGCGGTGGCAAGCAGCGCATCGGGTTCCTTTATCGTGCCCCGTTGCAAGTGACCATGTTGGGGGAGGTGCACTCACTCGCGGTAGAAGATGGGCGTACTCGTGCGGGCTTGCTAGTGCAATGTTCTATTGGAAAGGCATGTTGGCTTTTACTAGCAGTGCATCTGAAATCAACATCGCGTGCAGATTCCACGCCTGCGCTGGTAGAACGCTCTCGTTTGCTCCGAAGGACGCAAGCTGAGCAGCTACGAGTATGGGCTGATTCGGTTTTGCAAAAGGGAGGTAATAGCAATATCCTTATTCTGGGTGATTGTAATGATTCGCCGCACAAAAAGCAAAGTACGTTGGACACACTGGTAAACTTTTCGAGACTTGTCTTTCTTACAGGCGAGATGAGAAGTTGCACATACAGCGCCTTACCGACGATAGATCATATCATCGTGAGTGATTCCTTGCTGCGCCGTGTTGTACCTGGTACGCTTCGCGCTATCAATTTTCGCGCAGCGCTGCCGGAGAATGAAGTAAAGCGGGTTTCCGACCACTGTCCGATTGTGGTGCAAATCTCTCTACCGTAAGATGCTCTGCGTCTCTGCAAGGACTTTTTCTGGAGTCTTGCATGATTTTATGCGCGTGCTTGCGAAAAAATTTCCTATTTTTGCCCTGCTTTCACAATATTTTGTCCGAAGTTTCTTTTCATTCTCTTCTCATTTGACGATTTATGGCTATACAACGCAATACGATTTCGCGCTTTATCGAAGAAAATTTCCTTCACTTTAATGCTGCTGCTCTTGTAGATGCCGCAAAGGGATATGAAACACATTTGGCTGAAGGCGGCAAAATGATGATAACTCTAGCTGGTGCGATGAGCACTGCGGAGCTTGGAAAGACGCTGGCAGAAATGATTCGGCAAGATAAGGTGCAAATTATTTCTTGCACCGGAGCAAATTTGGAGGAAGATATAATGAATCTTGTGGCGCATACGCACTATAAGCGTGTGCCGCATTACCGCGATCTGTCGCCGCAGGATGAATGGGCGCTTTTGGAAGATGGCTTTAACCGTGTTACCGATACGTGCATTCCAGAAGAGGAAGCATTCCGCCGCATCCAGAAGCACATTTTCCAACAATGGAAAACTGCCCAAGATAGTGGAGAGCGTTATTTTCCCCACGAATATATGTACAAAATGCTGCTCTCGGGCGATATGCAGCAGTATTACGAAATTGACCCTAAAAACTCATGGATGATTGCTGCGGCAGAGAAAAATCTGCCTATTATTGTACCCGGTTGGGAAGATTCGACTATGGGCAACATTTTTGCATCATATTGCATTAAGGGTGAATTGCAGCCATCGGTCATGAAGTCAGGCATTGAATATATGATGTGGCTCTCGAAGTGGTATATTGAGAACTCCAAAGGTAAAGGTGTGGGATTCTTCCAAGTCGGTGGTGGCATCGCTGGAGACTTCCCAATCTGCGTTGTGCCAATGCTCTATCAAGATATGGAGATGACTGATATTCCTTTCTGGAGTTATTTTTGCCAAATATCGGACTCGACCACGAGTTACGGTTCGTATTCCGGAGCAGTCCCAAACGAGAAAATTACATGGGGGAAATTAGACGTAACGACACCCAAGTTTATTATTGAGTCTGATGCGACCATAGTAGCACCGCTTGTTTTTGCATGGCTATTAAATATGTAACACATTCTCGGCTGGCGCAAGAAATGGAGACTCATCAAAAGGGCTGTGTTTTTTGCCTTTTGGTGCATCAACGGTAGAATATATCGCCATCAGCAGAAAATTTGTCCTTTTTGTGGAAAATGACAAATTTTTTGTTTTGTATTATGATTTTTGCATATTGGAAGTGAGGCAAGAAAGTAAGTCTTTGTGCCTCTCCTCCCAAACTTACGATTTTCCCAATCTCTATAGGTTGAAGTTTATGTCGAAAGGCAGTGCAGGCAAAGTATATTTTGTATTATACCTTGCCGTTATCTTGGAACTTCTCATCATCATCGTCGAGCGCGATGAAGCTGAAGAAGGTCTGCATAAAAAGACGAAAGAGTCTATGAAGATTGTGCAGAATATCCTTTCACAACTACAAAGTGGTTCGGGCAATTTCAATATGAACGTTGCTCCGAATGACCTCATTATTATCCAAGATAAGGCAACCGTAGAGTCTTTGCCTAAAGATCAACGTATTAAGCGTCAGAAAACGTATAGTGTTAAGGTTGGTGTAACTGATATTAGCGAGGCAAAGAATGCTGAAGCTGCCGCCGAAGCCGCCGAAGGTCTTAAGGATTATACCTTCACCAAATTGGCAAATGTACAGGAATTGACCTATCAACTTTTCTTTACTGAAACGCCCAAAGGCGAAACACAAGAGAATGCACCCCGTCTGCCGGATAGCGTGTACAATAGCAAGCGCCTCAGAGAATTCAAGACAGGTGATGTTGCTACCTATATTGACCAGCAAGTTGGTCGCAATTTTAATTGGACATTAATAGATAATCGCCAGTTGAAACTTGACGTGCCCGCAACATATGAATATAACAAATCTGAAGGTGGCTGGCGCAAACCTCTCTACAATCTTGCCGTGAATAGCACGCCCGTAGAGAGAGCTAGTCAGATGAAAGACACTGTGTTTTTCTATGATAGCTTGAAATCTGAAAAAGATCTTGTGAACAATGGCAAGATGGTTGCACGTACCTTTACGGTCAATTTTGATCCGGGTGACGAGCGCAAAGATGGTTGGTATAAACTTCGCTTTTTCTCAAGCACCAATAAGATTCTTGGCGTGGATTTTGAAGGTGGTGTCAAGGATATCTCTGATGAAGATCAAGTAAATGTAGGTGTAGTAAAGTTGAAAGTGAAAGCACTTCGCTCTGTTATGCAGGAACTGCAAAAGGAACTTGATGGGAAAGTTGAGCTGCGTGATAAATGGTTTGATGGTGAGGGTGATTTTAACACTCGATATAAAGCCGTCGAGGAGTTTAATGCAGCTATTAAACTAGGTCGTGAGAATAATAAAGCTGATGAGGAAGTATTGAATAGGATTACGCTGTATGATTATATCGTAAAGTTGATGACCCCCGGTTTTTCATCCTTCCTTGATCAGAATAGCGGCACGATGGATATTGATGTGCAAGTGCGTAAGCCTGAGCAGCAGCAGCCAGCGCCCGGTATCAGCGAACTTGAGCCGAAGATTATCACCTTTGATAAATTACAAAAGACTATTATTACATTTGCTCTTACCCCCGGATCGTATTTCAAACCCGGAAACCCCAATGTAGATATTAAAGGCACACCATCGCTTGCTGGTAAGTACAAAATAGAGTTGGATGAGGCAAATGCAGGCGGACCAGTTGATCCCCAGGCAAATAATAAAAAACGCCGGTATCGCATGGTTTTTGAAAGTCCCATCCCAGCGGGATTGTATAATATCAAACTTGAATACTCTGGTGGTGGTAAATCTGATACAGCCTCAACTGACTTGACAGTTCTTCCCAGTAGCCTTGATCCGAAGAGTATGAAGACATTGGCAGGTCTTAAGCTCTACTATGGCAAGCGCTTGCAGTTGCGCAGCAAACTTCTTGTCGCTGCTGAGTTGCCATTGGCGCAATTTAAGATTGACTATCAATTAGGCAATGAAAAGAAGAATCAAGATAATGCATATGCCGAAGGATGGACTGGTCCTAATATTCCGGCAGCAGCTAAAAAAGTTAAAACTGATATCGTCTGGATATATCCACCAACCGGTGAGCGTGTTCCACTCTTTTCCAAAGAGACGACTCCTGAGCAATCACCTCCAGACATTTCATGTTCTAGTGCAATTACAGAACTTAAATCCGGTGGTTCCGCTGATGTCAAAGCAAAGAAAACATCTAGCAAAAAACCCGTACAACCCAATAATTTCCAAATCGTCGTTAAGGGAATTGGTGTTGACTTTGAGGTTCCTATAGATGCGGATAACAAAGATCCAAATGCAAGTAAAAGTGTTAAGGCAACACTTTCCGATGTTGAACCTTCCGGCGACGCTGAAATTGACTATAATAGCCCAGACACAGTGCTGAGAATTTATAATGGTGATGAGCCTGATGCAACCTCCACATGGGTTG
This sequence comes from Ignavibacteria bacterium, assembly GCA_014654705.1. Taxonomy (GTDB): domain Bacteria; phylum Bacteroidota; class Ignavibacteria; order Kapaibacteriales; family UBA4661; genus PH2015. The sequence goes on along the minus strand of JACVZY010000093.1, from coordinate 91,873 downwards.
CTAATGCTACTAGTTTCGGCGTTGTTTCCGGTGCGTTTGACGCAAGCACAGGTGCATTCCCTGTAACAATTCAAGTCAAAGACCTTCCGCCGAAGCCACCCGGTGAAAGCCGTATATTACGTGGCACGATTGCGATAAAAGTTGGCGCAAAAATTGTAAACCGAAAAGCAGGTACTTCGGCAGCATCGTCGAGCCCGCCATGCATAATTACCGTTAATATCCCATATCAATAAAAACAAACAGACAATTGAATTTTTCCTCGGAAGCCATTTTATGTTGCTGAATTGAGGAAAGACATCGTGGTGAATTTTTGAATGTTTTTTGCCATAATTTTTAACTCTGAACTTTTTACGGCAGGATTACCCATGCGCACTTTAGTATCAAACCGTCATAGTATAATGTTCTCTTCGTGCATTACTCTCTGCACGGTAATACTTTTCTTTTGTGGTAGTACATTGCAGGCGCAAGAACTGACCAAAGCATTCTTGAGAAAGATGGACTACTATAAGTACTCCAATATCTCACTCTATGAAGCTGATGCTAGTGCTGTTAAGCGGTTTAGCGAAGTGATAACGCCGGGTCAACCACGCACGGCTGCCCTTGAAACCGCAGAGCAAGAGTGTACAAACACCGATGATATTAAAAAGCGTGTTTTAAAAAAGCAACCTGTTCCGCAAGCAATGATAGACGATGGTGGAAGCCCCGCGGATTGCGAAGCGGTGAAAAATTACTATACTGCCCTTGCAGGTTTGGTTCGTATAGGAAAAGTTTATGTCCTTTGTGAGCGATTTACCGAAGGTAGTGAGCCGGTTATTCTTGGTGTGATGGGTATTCAATCACCATCACAAACACAGGCGTCCGACCCAGATTATCTAAAAAACGCCCTCAACGGTCCTATTTCCGCTTCTGTTCTGGACGCAAATGACTTGCGCCAGTTTAAGACCAAAGAGTTTGAAAAAGATGATTCTACCGGTGCAATGGTAGCGGTCAAAGGTTCGATAGAAGGAACCGGCTACGAGAATATGTATGATTATATTAAGAACAACATTAAGCAGAATCCTGCTGAAAAAACTCAGGCTATTCGCCCAACGCAAAGCGTACAGATGAAAATCAATAAAGAAGTTGTGACGAAGATGATCGGCGAAGACAGAGTAAATGAGTATTTAATGATTACCGAGGGTGAGCCGCACAAGGCAGTTGATAATGACAAACAATTTAGCGATGAAATCGTGATTGGTGCAGCCGACCTTATTAGCTGGAGACACTATCAAGACCCTGCCAGTGTGCAAGGTGAGCCGACCAACCTTCCTCAGTATGGCGTAGAGATGCGGTTCGGCAATGATGACATTGGATATCCATCGCTCTGGAGTGAGCGCGTGGCAGTCAATGCACTCTGGGATGCAAACAAACTTGGTGTTATTCTGCCAACGTCGCTTTGGGCGCCGAATATTCTTCCAATACTCACGCTCCCAAGTCGATTTACAACGATTAACAACAGTGTCGGCTTGAATGGATCGTTTGATTTTCCCTTTAAGTTAATTGACCGTAGCGGTGTCTTTACTGCTTCCGGCTCTGTCATGCTCGGCAACAACATTCGCTATAATGACAAGGGTCCATTTGTGAACCCCGAAGAAACTGGTGTTCCAGACTCTTTGCGCCTCAGAAAAAGTTTCTTGATGCGCTGGCACGGGCTTTTGAATTATACATTCTCCATTGGTATTCAAGACCCTGACAAAGACAATCTTGGCTATAACATCCGCTTCAAAATCGGTGCTGCCGGTTATCAGATGGAAGAGTGGGTGCCGCGTAAATTAGGCGACGAATTTGTTGCCGCAACCGATAGAAACTCAACTCTTAAATTTGGACCCTTCTTCCGCATTGAGTATATGTCGTATGGTCTCTCAGTACCGTTTGGCGCTTATATTCAGTATTTTGACGGCGCAGGCTCCGGTATGGCATGGTTGCAAGTTCCCATCAGCGATACAGGATTTCTCACAGCAATCCGCTTGGACGGACGACTTTTCGTACCAATTATTCGCGGACCGTATGCCTGGGAATCATCCTTGGTTGCCGTGCCATCGCTGCGATTTATTTTCCGATGGTAATATGGTTTTGGGGCGAGAGTGTGCTAGCAATTTTCAAGGATTGTTGAGTACTCCCAAAATGGCACAAAAAATGATAATTATTTAGAAAGTATCAGTTTCTCAATGCCAGCGACATACAGTCGCAGCAAAAAACTTTTACTTTAGATTTAGCAATAGAAACGTATTGTCAGAGGAAAAAGAACGCGGTTGCCAAACCTCCCTTTTTCCCTAACTGTTCAGAACATCTTTACTTTTACGATTTTCAGCGTAAGCACTATGAAACGATATTCACTGGTTCTCAGCGCCTTTGTGCTTGTTGTGTCGAGTACGTCATCACTCTTTGGGCAGGCTCCAGACTCTACGACGGGTGGTTCGAGTGGTATTCCCAAAGCCTTTTCGACCATAGATGATAGGGCAATACCTTTCTTGAGCCGATGGACGGTGTGCGAGGCGCAGGTTCAAAAAATTATCCAGCAGTATTTTAAGACTGTGGGTAAAGATCCCGGACCGGATTTGGCAAAAATCTCCGTTTGGGGCGAGCCTAAAAAAAATGGCAAATACGACATCTATCAAATCAAATGTGGTAGTGCCATTGCCGTAAAAAAAGAACTCGTGGATAATATGCTTCAAGGCGTAAACGACCTTATTGCTGAACCTGTCGGTCCCGATGGCGAAGAAAAATACTGCCATGACTTTGTGGCTGTATCCAATGTGGGCGGTAAGGTAACTTCTGATATTGAGAAAAAAGTCGGCGTAGGAGAGAACAACTTCCGTATGCCCACCGGTGGTCGTCAGTATTATTCCCTCTCTGTATTTGACCAAATGCTTCGAGTAGGTGCTACCAACTGGTGGATTCATAATACTATTGGTAATGACAATGCAGGTTACCACTTCTGGTATGCCGGCGAAGCCAAAATAACGGCGACACGCTCACTTATTGACAACGGTGATAATAATACCCGTCGCGCTATTCCAAACCTTTTGAAATTGAGCGGTGGTATTGTTTACCGCTTAAACGACGACGTTGGGAATCAAAACCCTCGACTAACGGACTTCTTGGGCAAGCGAAGACTGAATATGGGACCGGATCCGAAAATTGCCGTCAGTTTTGAAGGTGTTCTGCCGCTAGGCGAAGACAATAAAACTAACGTTTTTGGTGCACGAATTAATGCCGAAATACCTGTCCAGAGTATCAATCAAGGTGTTCCGATTGCAGAACCATTAACCTTCTCTCGCGTCAATTTTGACGAAAGTAACGGTGTTGGGCGCAGTGAGCGTTTGCAGCTTCTTGCCAGCCATCCTCGCTTTTCGGAAAATGCACAGTTTGTTACAAATCGTAACTCAAGTGGGGTTGATGTGCAAACCATTACGCCACTCTTGCGCACGGTTGCTCAAGCGAGTGTTTTCTACACTTGGTGGTTAGAGGTCGAAGGTGCAGAGAATCCACCGGATAACATTTTCCGCATTGATGCAGGTATTAACTACTCCGAGGTCAGAGAGACCGCATTGGTGCAAACGGGTGGTCAATTTGGTCCTACCTACTTCGCAACCTCAGATAATGTTTCTGCTGCCAATAGAGGCGGTCGTGGACTTGTGAATTATACTCCACAAAGTGTCTTAGACTGGCTTTTTATTAAGTTCGAGTATCGCAATGAAACCACCTACCCGTTTGGTTTTACTTTGCAGTATTCTAATCAGACCTTTATGGGTATCGGGTACTTACCGCTCTTCGGTAATTGGCTATACATAGAAGCAAAATATGCGCATATTCTCCGCGAGTTGCGTCCTTATGAGCAGCAAAGTCTGTTCATGATTTCCCCGGTATTCCGTATCTTGATTCCGCGTTAATATCTGCCGAATGACCGACAATCAACATTGCCAATCCAGCATAAAGTTGTTTTTCTGATAAGAGAACTGTATTTTTGCACAAGCCCTAGCAGAGAATTATTGCCTGCGTAGGGCTTTTGTATTTTTGATGGAGAATGTGATGAAAATTTCGATAGAGCGTATTAGTATCATATCTCGTTTCTTTCTGGCACAATACCGCATTGCCAGCATGGTGGCGTTGTGCGTCGTTGCATTAGCTTCGGCGGTGTCCGTAAATGTTCCCCATGCTAAAGCGCAGACGACGAAAACCGCCGGGGGGCTGCCCAGCACCCAGAAAAAACCAAGCACCACCGCAACAATAAAACCACTGCTCAAGAGTAAAACGGCTCGTTCGACCACCACGAGCACACTTCCGGCAGCAAAAAACGCTCCCTTGCGCACCACGACCGCCAATCCGGGCTTGCCGCCGAACTTGTTTCGGCGCGAGATGGAAACAGCAGATTCTATCAAGCGTGTCGGGATTTTGCAAGGCGTACAGCAAGGTGCCAGTATTCAGTCTGCCGATGACCGTTTGAAGCTCTTCATCCAGAATGTTGATATTACGCGCTTCCCCGAAGTCGGGCTTATCGTGGAGGCGACGACTGCCGATAGTGCCGCTTTCGCTTCGCTTGAGCAGCAAAAACTTTCCGTTCTCGAAAATGGTAAACGCCGTGATGTGGTGTCCGTGAAAAAGATTTCGTCCGATAAGCGCATCCCCATTGATTTCGTCTTTGTGCTGGACGTAACTGCCACAATGGGTGACTACATCAACGCAGTTCGAGCAAATGTGGACAAATTTACGAAAAATCTTCTCGCCAAAGGTATAGATTTTCGTCTGGGGCTAGTAACGTACTCCGATTCTGTCGAGGTTATTCGCCAGCCCACGAGCGATGTGCAAGAATTTCTCTGGTGGCTCTCCGGCACACAGGCGAAAGGCGGAAAAGACGAGAAAGAAAATGCGCTTGATGCGCTGAATGCCGCGATGCACCTCAAGTTTCGTCCGGCAGCCAGTCGAATGGCTCTTCTTATCACTGACGCACCATATCACCAAAAAGGCGAAGATGGCGACGGAGTTACCAATTTTACCGCGCAGAACATTATTGATTCGGCAAAAGCAAAGGAAATGAAGATTGTACCTATCACGAAGCCAGTTTTTAAGCAATACAGCAAAATGGCTGATGCTACTCGTGCCTCTACCTTTGACATCTCAAAGCCCTTTGGGACAATCTTGGACACCTACACCAGCACACTGGCAAATATGTATGCCATCACCTATCGCTCCGAAGAGCCGGCAATACCGGATTCTATCAATGTTGCCATTGTCAACGAACGTAATTTGGAACTAGTGCGGCGCACCATTCCCATTCTGCAAATTGGGCGCAAGCTCATCATCGAAGACCTGCTTTTTGCGACGAATCAATCCGTTCCTGTTGTAACGTTTCAGCCACAATTGGAACGCATTGCGGAATTTATGAGTAATCGTAAAACTGTCGTGATTCGCGTGGAAGGTCATACCGACGGCGTTGGTAGCCCCGAATATAACCTTCGTCTATCGCTCCAGCGTGCTGAGGCAGTGAAGGCGTATCTTATTCAGCGCCGCGTGGCTGCGCATCGGATTCATACACTTGGCTTTGGTAAATCGCGTCCTATTGCGAGTAACGATAATGATGTGGGGCGGCGACTCAACCGCCGAACTGAAATAGTCATTTTGGAAAAATAACGTGAACACTCGATTGCAAGCACCATACAGAAAACGTCTCCATAAAGCAGCGCTCTTGTTGCTTGGGGCTATTGCTATATTGTGTACAGTATTTCCCGCTCTCCTTTCGGCGCAACAGGTTTTCCCGCCAAAAATTCAATACATCCTTCCCGATGTGTGTGCCCGAAATATGAGCACGTACATTGAGATTGTGGCTGCGCCCTCAGATACGACGACGTTTGGGAAAGATGGCTTGTATGCTAATAACCGAGAAGATGTTGTGCGGGTGGAAGTGGAAAATGCTGCCGACACGAATAAAATTATCATTGGTCCCGTGGTGATCTCATGGAACGGGCGCCTGATTTCGACGCAAGTTTTTGTGCTGCCAAGCGTGGCGCAACCGCCCACATCGTATTGGGACGACCTTCCTAGAGAGTTTCGTATTCCTATTCGCGTCGTTGTTAGTGGGCGGGCGGACTCTGTTTCGGCTGCCGACACACTCTACATTGTGCGCCCGTTTGCAAATGCACGAGAATTCACGAGACAAGACCCAACTATTCCAAATACCTTCATCATTGGTGAAATTCTTGAAAATGGCTCTACTCCGAAATCTGTTCGCTCACGGCGTGGTGCGCTGGTGGTGGGCGATGTGAGTTTGGAAGGAAACGGTACGGGTGGTGCAACAAATCGCTACAACGTCTCCACGCTGGATTGCGACCCACGTACCGACGGCAATCAAGGCTATTTGCCGTTTGTGATGCTGAGTACCGGAAAGATAGACGGTGGTCGTGCTATACTTTCGGCAAATGCTTCGGGAAAAAATGGCGGTGCAGGCGGCGGCGGCGGCGGTGGACAGGTGTGTGATGCACTAAACGGAAGTGGTACAACCATGAGTGGTGGCAACGGATTCACTGGCGGAGCTAGTGGGGGTAACAATGCGAGTAGTAGCATTTTTCCAAACGGCTGGTATAATGGTGGAAGCGGCACCGGTCCAAAGATTCCAACAAATTTGTCTCTTGACCCAGCAGTATTTCCGTCAATTGGGGGCAGCAGTCTCAACGGTGCGGGCGGTGCGACTTCGCGTAGCCTTAGAAATGAAGGACCACAAGCGGCGGGAGGAGGCACCGGACATCCCTTCGGGCTTTCGGGGCGGGCATGGAATTTTGTTCCAAACGACCGAGCACCTGCCGAAACGGCTGGTGGCGGTATAGGTCGTGACAATGGAGTTTCCGGTGATGGCGGCGGTTATGGCACAACGGGATATTCCGCCGCATCTGGTGGCTTCGCAGGTGGTCAACGGCATGGAAATGAAGCAGTTGTTCCTATTGCAGGTGGCTCCGGTGGTGCTAGTGGGAATCCGAGAACTTTTCTTGCCTGTAGTGGTGATGGCGGCGGTGGCGGCGGCGCAATTCGTATTGCGGGTAATCAAGTGACTAATCTTATTCTTGAAGCGCGAGGCGCTTCGGGACTTTCGGGCAGCCCCAATGGCGGCGCAGGTTCCGGCGGACATATCTCTATTCACTCGCGCGAGGATGTTGATAATATTTTTCTCAACGTCTCTGGTGGAGACTCGTTGCGAAGCCGATATTTGGGTGCCGGGCGTGTTCGGTACGATACACCGAACCGGATAACACAAATTAGACCAATTGAAAGTCGCGGAATTACTTCTAGTCCGGCTGATAGTCTCTATCGTTCTTATACTGGAATCACGTTGAGCAAGCAAATTCAAACAGTCGCCAGCCCATATGCACGCCCGGATACGAACTTGGTGAACATTAGCGGTTATGGCGGGGCGCAAGGTGGCATCTTTTTATTCCGACGTAGTTTACGTGGTCGGTGGGAAAGAACGGAATCTACTAATCTCGGAAACCCTGATGGTCAGGGCAAAAATTCAAAGGTAAATTTTTTCACTTTGTTCACCCCCCGCGTAGCGCAGCCAGATGTTGAACAAGATTCCCTCCTATTTGTCGTTTCTGTGCAGCGCGCGTTTTTTCCTGAGCCGATTGCAAAAGAAGTTATACCGGAATGGGTAATGTCGCAATCGGGTACAACTATTTTCACCGTCGAAGCTCTCCCGCTCATTGAAGTAACCCCCCAGCCACTTTTGTTCCAGCAAGTTGAGCGTTGTGGTGTAGCAGATGCTCAATCGACAGGAGCATATCTAACCATTAAAAATGTCAGAGCAGGGTTTCTTCGGATTGATAGTGTTCGTTCGCTCAGTCCGCACTTTACGATTGATACAATGCTTGCGCGCCCATTTTTTATTCCGCGAAAAGACTCTGTTCGTATTCCGATTCGCTTTACTGCTACATCTGCATTGCCAGCAGACAGTCTTTTTGCGATTTCAACGCTTCAAATCTATCACAACGATACTATTCCCGATATTGGGGCAAATGGAACGTTTATTTCCCGTGCAAACCCGATCAACATCGCACTTCGAGCGCCGATAAAGACCATTCAGTTTATTGTTCAGCCGACTGGTATTTCTCTCAATAACGGCAATGCGCTCATTGATTTTGGCAAAATCGCCGTTGGCAGTAGTCGTGATACCCTTATTACCATTCCTAATGCAAGTCGTGATGCGGTGCAATTTGTAGTGAGCGCTGACAAACAGCCGCTCTCTTCCACGCCGTTTCGCTTTACTGAGCGCACATTCACATCTGATAGCCTTCAACTGCGCATACGCTTTCAGCCCGACGTAGCGGGTGCGGCAACAACGCAGACTGTGATTGTACGAGTGAGCGGTGTCGGACGTTGCACGGGCGATAATACGTCGTTCCGCTTTACTCTCAGCGGCGAGGGAACGCGCCCAGAACTGGATACTGTAAATACGACCGGCAAATTGAGTTTCGGTAGTATTCCTCCTTTATGCTATCCCGATATTGCGAGAACCTCAGCGACGTTCACGGTTGCCAGTGGTGGAAATGATATTCTCAGCGCTCAAGTGCGCATGGCAAATCCTGCTTCCCGTTTTACGCTCTCGCCGATAGCATTGTCCCTCAGCCCCAACACAGAACGGCAGGTACAAGTGCAGTTCACTGCGTTGGCGACAACGCGAGATACTGTCTATCGTGATACGCTTATTCTGACCACCAACGATCCGCGCCCCGCAGCAAAAGAGCGACGAGTGCCATTTGAGGTACAAGTACGCAGTAGTTTTGCGCAAGTGAACCTTGTGCCATCCGATATGGTGCGCTTTGGGGCGGTACGATTTTTTAATGCGGTGAGGCGCAGCGTGAGAATTACCAATTCCGGCACATCACCATTTACCGTTACTATCGGCAGTCTGAGTGCTCCATACAGAATTGTTTATCCGGCGCAAAGCCTTTTGCAGCTCGCTGGCGGGGCGCAGGACTCCGTTGTGATAGAAGTGCTTCCCACCGACGCGCAAGTCCCTGATGTGCCTCTGAGGGGCTTTCTGCGGCTGAGTTATAGCAATGTAACTGCTCCCTGCTCTCTCAAGCCTGATAGCGTAGCACTATTGGTTACGCCGACGGGTCCAATTGCTATGCAAGCACGTATCTGGTTGGATACCTTGCGCGATGTGAATATGCTCCGCGACACCAGTATTCGTCTCTTTGGGCAGGTTATCGGCACGGCAATTAACCGCGTGGATAATTTCACTGCCGCTTTTAAGATTCGACGGGGAATGTTCTACCCTCGTGCTGAAGCGATTATTTCGCCGTTTGGCACAGTGCGACTTGACACGAACCGTGCTGATAGTCTTGACCGCTTTGTCGTGATGACTATTCCCAATGTTCGCCTTTTGTCCACGACGACCCTGATTGCGACTATTGGCGGCACTCCCATTGTTACCGATACGATGCGTAGTGCTTTTGAATGGGTGCTCGCCAAAACAAGTTGGTCGCGGAAAGACAGCGTGTACGATGTCAGTCGCTATGGAAACGGGCTGATGGTAATGAATGTTGTCTTGCAGCAAATTGGCAATTCACTTGTTCCCCGATTGACCAATAATGCCGTGCAGCGCCGTACGATGGCTATTGTCAGCGTTTATCCTACTCCTGCGCGTGATGAACTGAGCATATCAGCGCAAGTGCCTGAGGAGGGCGTTCATTCGGTGCAGATAGTCAATATGCTCGGCGAGCGTCTGTTCATGCGGGATTGGAAGCCGGAAGTACAAAGCAACGACCTTCAAAACGCTCCGCCATCTATCATTACTATTCCCCTTACGTCCCTTACGAGCGGAGTCTATGGCGTGGTTGTTGTCTCGCCGTCGGGCAAGCGTGTGTCGGCGATGATTACGATTCAGAAATAGTGCAATAGAAATGCCGTAAACACCCAATGAACACACAAGAGCTTCGTTTGTACCGCGCGTCATCGTTGGCAATAGCATTGCTCTTGCTCGCCGCCTCCTATCTGTGTGTTGGCTGTGCTAATGCGGTGCCGCCCACCGGTGGCGAGCCGGAGAAGACTACTCCTAAAATTGTTTTCACCGAGCCTGCGCAACGTGCTATCAATGTGCATCCACAGTATATTGCGTTAGAATTTTCTAAGTTTGTGCAGCAGCGCAGCCAAGTGCAGCAAAGTCTTTTCCTTACCCCGCCCATCAAGGTAGAATACGTCTGGTCGGGAAAAACGGTTTTTGTCAATTTCAAAGAGCCACTTGATTCTAACACCACAGTCGCTCTCACGCTTGGCACACAGTACACGGACTGGGATGGCAATAAGCCCGAAGCAGCATACACGCTCATTTTCTCAACGGGTAGTAAGCTGGATAGCGGTACAATTCGCGCCCGCGTAGAGACGGAGAAGCCGGACGGAATCACGGCGTTTCTCTACCAACTCACCGACAAACCCGATACACTCAATCCCGCCACAACAAAACCCAAGTACAAAACCCAAGTCGGTTCGAACAAAACACTGGAGTTTCCTGCATTGGCAAAAGGTGCATATCGCCTGTTTGTACTCCGCGACGAATACCGAAATGACCTCATTGATAAAGGCACGGATGCTTTTGGTGCTGCCACTCAGGATTTGATGCTGCCAGAAGGCGGCACATCTGATGCACTCTTGCGTATAGCTCCGAAAGAAGACCTTACCCCGCCCCGTGTTTTCGATATTCGCCAACTTTCTGCGACGCGGTTTGCGGTCAAGTTCAGCGAAAAAATTCATCCTGCTTCGCTTCGACCTGCCAATTTTCTCTTTCGTGATTCGGCGGGAACTCTTGCTATGAACGAGTTGCCCCGCGTTACGGCAGTTCATGCTGATATTAGCAATCCCGCTATTGTGTTCTGCTACACCGATAAAGTCTTGCAAACCGTGTCCACACGCCGCATAGACCGATGGCGCTTGGATGTTTCCTCTGTGCGCGATTCGGCTGGAAATGTTGTTGCCGATTCAGGAAAAACAGCATATTTCAGTATCCTCGCGGACGCGCCACCCGATACGCTTCTGCCAACGCTTGTACGGACACAGATTTTGAGTCCCAGAGCGCCTTCACCATTTTCAGCACCTCTTTTAGCAGATAGTTCTCGGAATGTCCCACAAAAGCCTCGTATAGCCTTTACATTTTCTGCTGCGCTTGCTCTGACTGCAACGGGGGCTTCGGTGAAAGAAATTGTATGGGAAAGCGCTGATGGCAAACAGGTTGCTTACACAACAACCTTTGAGCAAGCAAATATGCTGGTTATGGAGCCATCGTCGGCGCTTGCGCCAAATGCGTGGTACACACTAGGATTCAGAGCGCAGGCGCTGCAAGCATGGCACGGTGCACCACTGCGGGACTCAGTGGTGGTTCTGCGATTTCAAACTGAAGATGCCCGTGACTATGGCGGTGTATCGGGAATCGTGCGGGATTCTGTGTTTGCCGTTTCTACTTCTGCGTACGTTAGCAGCACTACGGTCAGTATTGTCACAACGGGGAGTGTGCAGAAACTTGTTTCGACGCAAGTGGAGTATATTATCGTTTTAGAATCATTGTCGTCCTTGCAAGCGTCGCTGGGAACGGCTCCGAGTGGTAATGGTCAAAGTGTGCAGAATCCGACAAGCCGACCGCCAGGAACAGCATCGTCACCAGTAGCCACGCCTATAAGCCTACCATTTGCCGAACAGCGCTTTGAGGTGCGGCTCAAAAAGTCAGGTGCGTGGGAGTTCAGCAATATTCCGCCCGGTGCATACCGACTAACGGCATTTGTAGATGCGAATGGGAACGGGCGCTATGACTACGGTTCCGCCTTTCCGTTTGTGCCCGCCGAGCGCTTTGTGGTATTGCAAAGCGAAATCCAAGTTCGTCCGCGCTGGACAATCGAAAATGTAATGGTCGTGGTTCCCTAACCGTCATTCTGACGATATTTGCTCGTGCTTCACCCTCAAAATCACCGAAAAGAGCAAATGAAAAGTGCCTTTTGCTCAAATTTCGACGAAACACCCTCGAATCACATTCCATGTTTTTGTGCAAAAACGCAAAAAAAGTGCAAAAAAGTGCAAAAATCTTCAAAAAAATAAAAATAATTTCTTCAAAAATTTTCACAAAAAAAACGCTGCAAGTTGTTGTTTTTATTTTTGTTGCGGCGTTTTTTTTTGAAAAAATTCAATGTTGCAACAACGATTGTAACGGGTTTTTCGTTACATCCGACACTAGCGCTGCCCTTGCTAATTATTTATATTTGCAACAGTTCAAAGTCAAAAGTGGTTTCCACCATTCAGCCCTTTGCGAACTCTTTCGTCTCCCCTAAATTTGAAGTGATGAACGTGGTAGAAATTGGTATGAAAATGCACAGCCTCTACAATTTTGTAGAGTTTCTTTGAGGGGAAATATTGTGCAGAATAGCGTGATAACCGAAGCAGAACTTGGTCTCAGTTCTGCTTTCTTTTTTAGTGCCTCTGCCCCGAGAAGCCCTCCAAACAAGAAATGCAACGCCGACTTGCCACAAGTACAGCGCTGCATTGGAAAGATACTCAAACAATGGTTGCTTTATTCCGTTCCGCCCGGAACATATAATTTCGAGAGGGATTCGCTCTGCGAGATGGTTTCCAGGGCAGCTTGACCAATAAATTCTGCAAAGATATTATTCTCGTGCATATAATCGTTGACGAGGTCGGACATAGCGCTGGCGAAGAAGCGATAATCGTCGTGGCTCACAAAGGGGCGAAATGATTCAAAATCAATGCTGTTCCTAACGGATTCGGAAAGATTATCGTATAATGCTTGGCGAATATAGGTCTCTGAGACGTTAAGAATGGGGTGAGTGGTCATTGCTGCCATGGCGCGTAGAAAGATAGTACGACACTTAATTGATTGGAAGGCAAAATCGCAAAAAAATTGGACATTTCGCAGAAATTTTCCTTCGTGAATTCAAACTTCATTTGCTTACACATTAAGCCAGTATGTTATTTTGAGCGCTATTCCGCGATTGCGTATCTTCCAGTACGTGGCATCGTAATTATCGGTATAGACCAGAAATACATCCGACATTGGTGCAAAGCGCCATTGCATACGGGCGTTGAGGTTGACGTTGTTTATCTGGGTGTTGTATTGAAGGAACGTGGTAAAGAAAACCTCGCGTGTGGGGGTAAACTCCACTTGCATACTCATCAGGGTCAATTCATTGGAGTTGTATGGTTTGGGAAGTGTGATATAATCTTTCTGGAGATTGAGCGTTATCGAACCCAATGGTTGCAAACGATATGCCACCGATGCGTTGATACGGCTGCTTTGACCATTGAAATAGGTTCCTGTGCGAGCAGAGGCAAATAAAGTCAAGGGGGCACGGCGGTCGCTGGAAAAATCCATACCAATGACGTTGTAGTGGTAATCGCCAATCGGCAGCGCTTTCTCGTCATCGCCCATGCCGCTTGCATCGAAGGGGCTTGTCAGTTTCGTAAAAATATCTCCTGCGAAAATTGATGTATTCATGGTGTTGGTGAAACTCACATAATAATACGCAAAATTCGCACGGTCGAGCGGCACGAAGCGCCCGGTATTGTCAAAATACCAGTCGCCCTCCACGCCCCAGCCATGCTCGTTGACAACATTTCGGTCGGTCGGGTAAAACACTTGGTTGAAGTTCGGCTGCACGCGCCATACGCCTTTGCGCGGCACAAAACCAACTTCGGGGTTGTAGTTTGAGCCGATATATTCATGATTCCAGTTGATATTCAGCCCCGGAACGTTATACTGAAGCCATCCTGCCGATGCAAACTGGTCGGGTTTGTTGATGGGGGTGAAATTCTGGTGATAAAAGAGTTTCCCCGACCAAACACCGTCATTACTCAAGAGATTAAAATCCATACCTAGAATGCGGTTGAAATCATTTCCTGCTTCTTGGTTAAAATTACTCCCCTGCCGATTGACGAAAATCATTCCGATATTCGAGCGCCCGAACAGCCGCCGTTGTGCCGCTGCAACGGTGTAATTCTGCGTTTCCAGCGTTTGTTCGGGTTTAGCGGAGGTTTGAATCGTCATGAGTCCCACGCGCCAATTATCATCAAGATTTCCGCTCAGACGCGCTCCCACGGGTATTGGGACATTTTGCCCATCGGACAAGCCGATTCGACGCGAGAAAAAGGGTCGGATTTGTGAAAATCCATACTGTGCGAAAAGGTCGCTGTTTTCAATAAAAAACTGGCGCTGCTCGGGGAAAAATAGACTAAAGCGCTGCAAATTTGTTACCTGTCGGTCGGCGTTGACGTTAGAGAAATCAGGAAAAATCGTAAGGTCAAGGTTAAGCGAGGGAGTAACTGCCCATTTTACGTCTCCGCCTAGATTCCATCGAAACTTTGTCAGGTTATCGTCTTGATAATCATGGCTCACGATTCCCACTGCTGAAGGAATAATGCTCATATTCAACCCCCCTGCTTTGGGTGGTGTATCCCATTCGAGAATGCCGGTGTGAGCAAGGGAAAAAGAGTTGAAGTTAATCGGGAAGCGTGTCCAAGTAGAATTTTCGTTGCGTCCCCAGTCCCAGCGTACAACATTGATACGCCAGCGCTGACGACCACTTTCAAAGCGAATAGCACGAAATGGTATTGCCAACTCGGCAGTCCAACGGTCGTTTTCGGTGTGAACTTCCGAGAACCAGACATTATCCCACGACCTGTCCATGCCGAAGTTGCCGCCGTTTGCTACAAAGCCTTCGCACTGAACACCAACGGGCGAGACGCGAAAACCAAAACCATTTTGTCCTGTGCCGAGGGGGTCGAGAAGAATCATGACGCCATCAGACTCATCGGCAGCAAAGTCGCGCCGAAGTGATCGAAAATAATATTGTCCTGCAGTCGAATCAAAGCACGTGACGGAGAAGTACATATACTCGTCGTCGTACAACGCGCGGGTTTCCACCTGGCTTCGTGCAGCAAGTGAATCAGTGGGGTAGTGCTGAAAAAAATTATTGATGAAGGGTGCTTTTTTCCATGCCTCTTCGGTAGGCTTGCCGTCAATGGTAATTTTCCCCGAAGCCCGCGTAATGGACAAAACGTAATTGTCAAATACAGAGGCTTGGACGCTGTTTCCTTGTTGTGCGGAAGCAGACATTTGCGCACAAAGAGAAAGGGAGGCTGCCACGTGTAAAAAAACAATCGGTGTGATGATACAACACCAACGAAGAAAATGCGATAATCCCACTGTAACACCCTTACAAGAAAATCGTGGTAGTGAAGAATAATCAGAATGCGGAATATGCCGAGCAAACCTACAACTCTGAGGTTAAAAACTGAGAAGTGTTTGTGCTATACGTTGGTAGGAGTGTAAAGTTACAGCGAATTATTCGCTCATCTGTGCTCCGTACACAGCTTCAATATGCGGCTTCTCAACAGTCCAATAAAAAATCCACACGCAGGCTTGATTGAATGCAACCAATACTAAACCCAGCAGTGAAGCCGCCACGAGCGCCGAGCCGTAGCCGTGTAGATGCCCAACACCGTACATAGGATTGCGAAATACTTTGTACGGTCCTGCAACACGAAATTCCCCGACAGGACGGCGCAAAAACAAGTCGCGATAGTAGTATGTGTCAATGCCGACGATATACGTTGCCCAAGTCTTTGCTGGTAATCCTATGAAAGAAAACAGAAAGCCGCCGATTGTCAGTGCATAGCTGGGTGCGAAGGCGTTCAGTGCCCCTGCCGATGTTGTGCAAGCAAGAGCTATACTTGCGCCATTGTGAAAAAAGACAAATGCCATCAAGGCTTCGTAGCGCCGAAATCCCTCTTCCTCGCCAAAGCGATCAATGAAGCGCTGCGACCAGCCGTTAGGCGCAAACATTCCAAAAAGTAGCACATAGTGAATAAGGGTTGCGGCGGCGAAATACCACAGAGCAATCGTAAGATTATTCAACAACGTCAGGTAAATATACAACCCCAGCGAAAGCAGTATTGATACGCCTCGTGCAAACGTCATGCGCCGCAAAATAATACCACTCATAGCAAGAAGAATTTCAAGAATAGAGCCAAGCCGACGAACAAAAGGAGGCATAAAGAATGAGTGATTATGAATGAGCGGTTGTGAGAATAGAAGTTTGGCGAACAGCAAATCAGTGAATACTGAATCGGTCAGTACTGAATCGGCGAATAGCGGTTAATTGAGAAATTTTTTGGCAAGTTCGAGTGTAGGCACGCGGCAAGCATCTGCTTTACCGAACCACCGATAGCGGTGGCGGGCAATAAAACGGTACACGCCATCTCGCAGAAAGGCAGGTACAATCAGCCCCACAACCGCCAAACGCCAAACGCCACCAAGCGCTGCACACGTGCGAAGAACAGCCTCGGAGTGTGTGGTGAAGCGCCCTTCCGACCAAAGTACAATCGTCGAAAGGTCATCGGGAGAGATGTTTTTATCTTCGCGCATTGTGGCAAATGTTTCACCCTGAAGTGGCGCGAAATATAAGTGGTGATGCGTGTCGCGGTCAATGAGCCAATTCACCGCGCCGTTGCAGAGATTGCAGACGCCATCGAAAAAAACGATAGTCTTTGCGTCAAGATTCTGCGGGGACTTTGGCATGGTGCTCTTTACTGAAATTATGCTGCAAGCCATGATAAGGCTGCATTTGCAAGCAAAGCAGCACCGACAGGAAGTACATTTTCATCAAGAATGAATTTGGAATTGTGCAGTCCGGGAGTAAACTCCAAGTGCGGCGGACGAATGCCTAGCATCCAAAATGTTCCCGGAATTTCCTGTGTGTAATACGCAAAATCCTCACCCCACATTTTAGGCTCAAAATCTTCGACATTTGCCGCACCAAGAAGATTTTCTGAGATCTGGCGGGCAAAACGTGTTGTTTCGTTATTATTCACAAGCGGCGGATAACCACGTTCAATGCGCAGTTCGGAGCGCCCTCCGCCATAGAGAGGCGAAGAAGCAAGTGCTGTAGAATGTGCCTCAATAGTGCCGAGAGCTTCTTCGCGCCATGCTTGATTCATGGTGCGGAGCGTACCCGAAAGTTCGACCACGTCGGGAATGACATTGGTTGCATGACCGCCGTGAATGGAGCAAATCGAAAGTACACCAGGCGCAAAAGGGTTCAGACGCCGTGAAATCAATGCTTGCAGTTGCGTGATAAGATGCGCTGCCATGAGCACAGGGTCTGTGGCTTTATGCGGTTGGGCGGCGTGTCCACTGTTGCCGTGGATTTTCCAATAGAGTTCATCCGTAGAAGCCATCATCATTCCACCGACAAAAGCTGCTGTTCCGCAAACGGCATCAGGATTGACGTGCTGCCCGAAAATAACTTCGGGGCGTGGGTTTTGTAGGACACCTTCGCGAATCATAATGGAAGCACCGCCGGGGGACATTTCTTCACCGGGTTGAAAGATGAGCTTGATGACGCCGCCAAGCGCCGAGGCGCCGCCTGAGATTTCGCGCTCCTTGAGTATTTGTGCCGCACCCAGCAGCATAGCAGTATGGGCATCATGTCCGCAGGCGTGCATAATGCCGGGCTTGGTGGAGGCATATTCTACGCCGGATTCTTCGTCAATGGGGAGTGCGTCAATATCTGCCCGAAGCGCCACACATCTATCGCCTGCGCCAATATGCGCCACCACGCCTGTTTCTGCCATTACCTGAAAAGGAATGTTCAATTCCGCTAATCGCGCCTGAATAAATTTGCTCGTTTCATACTCCACGAACGACAGTTCAGGATTACGATGAAGCGTACGCCGGATGGAGCGCATTTGCTCGTGTGCGGCGTTGGCGGAGCGGATAAGGTCGTGGTGGTGCATGATTGGTGTTGCTTTTATCGTTATTGTTTGACAAGTTCGACATTACCTTTGAATTCGACGACATCGCCGACAACAAGACCATTGTTGTCAATTTTTTTGCTCCATTTTACGCCGTAATCTTGACGATTGACTTGCCCTGTTACCTTGAAGCCTGCGTGGAGTCTGCCTTTGCCGTCTTTGACAACGCCGCCGAATTTTGCGTCAAGCTCTACCGGTTTGGTAACGCCGTGCATAGTGAAATCGCCGACAAGTTTGTATTTGTTATCGCCGACTTTTTTCAATTCTTTAGATTTGAATGTAATGGTCGGGAATTTCTCTGCCTCAAAAAAGTCAGCGCTTTTGAGGTGATTGTCGCGGTCTTTGTTGTCCGTGTTGACGCTTGCGACTTGGATGGTTACATCTACTTTTGCGTCGGTCAAGTCTTCTTTGTCGGCGAGAACAGCGACATCGAAGGAATCAAATTTACCTTCTGCCTCAGCCACGACCATATGGCTTACCGAGAAACTGATTTGGGAGTGTGTGCGGTCAAGCGCCCATTTGCCTGTTTGTGCAAAAGCATTTGCGCCAAGAGTTACTGCCACGACAAGTGTAGCCAAGAGAGTGCGTTTCATTCAACGAGTCCTTCAAGAAAATAAAAAAATGGTGAAAAGATACTTCGTAAAATCGTAGCGTGGAAATTCCACACTGTAAGTTTACAGTAGTGTTGTTTCATATTCCATATACTCTGCCGTAGCGCGTGCTTTATCGCGTCCGAGGAGCTTTGCGACGACGTGCAGCGATGCATCTATGCCCGCTGAAATACCACCGGATGTGATAATACGTCCATTCTCCACGAAGCGTGTGTCTTGCCAATCACCCTCCACCCACGTTGTATTTGGCGCAAGTTCGCGCATATCAGCAAATGCTTCGTGGTGTGTGGTAGCAGTCAAGCCATCCAGCAAGCCCGCTTTGGCAAGAATACGTGCGCCGGTGCAAACGGACATAACGACTTCGGCGTGTGCAGCGTGCGCCTTGAGCCATTCGATAATGGCAGGGCGCATCATTGCTTGCTTAGAACCAATCCCGCCCGGAACAATGATAATATCGGGTTTTGGTGCATCTTCGAGGGTATGAGCCGGAGTAACAGTGAGTCCGTTGCGGGTAGTGATACTACGTAGTTCCTCAGCGAGAGTAAAGACGTGCAAATGTTTATAGCCGTTTAATTCGGCGGTAACAGAAAAAACTTCAAATGGTCCGGCAAAGTCCAGCACTTCTACGTCGTCGAAGAGCAGAATTGCCACACCGAGGCGCTCAGAATCGCGGTCAAGTGCTTGCATGAATACACGTAATGGTTGAGAAAAAAAATGCGTACAAAAATAGCGAAAAGTTACCGACAATGCCGAGGAGAAATCGGTCAGAATAATACAAAAGCCGCACCAAGAAAGATATGGTGCGGCTTTTGAAGGATTTGATGATTTCTTAACAATCTACATTTTGCTTCATTTTGCGAAGCGCTTCTTTCATAATAACCATACCTTCATCAACTTGGTCTTTGGTCAAGTTAAGAGGCGGGCGGAATCGGATGGAATGAACGCCGCACGCAAGCAGAATAACTTTGTGGTCGTAGCAGATACGACGGAACTCGTCGCGCTGTTCCGCTGTTGGTAGGTCGAAGGCAGCAAACAAGCCACGTCCGCGAGGATTCGTAACCAGATTCGGGAATTCATCTGCCATTGCACCAAGCTGCTGCACGAGATATGCGCCGACAGTCGCCGCATTCTGTACCATGTTCTCTTCTTGGATAATCTGCAAATACCGTGCAACGCGCACCATATCTACCAAGTTGCCGCCCCATGTCGAATTTATACGGCTCGGCACGTGGAAAACGTTATCTTGAACTTCGTCCAGTTTGCTGCCAGCGAGCAAGCCGCAGACCTGCATTTTTTTGCCAAAGGTCATAATGTCAGGCTGTACGCCAAGTTGCTCATGCACCCACCATGTGCCGGTGATGCCTACGCCCGTTTGAACTTCGTCAAAAATCAGGAGCGCTTCGTTTTCGTCGCACAGCTGTCGCACAGCTTGGAGGTACTCAGGGCGGAAGTGATTGTCGCCGCCTTCGCCTTGAATCGGCTCCAGAATCATGCAGGAGATATGATCTTTATGCTCAAAGAACGCTTGTTTCATCTCGGCAAGTGATTGCTGTTCCAGTTTGAGCGTGTGCTCGACATTCTCCGGCGTAAGTGGGAAGCGCATTGAGGGGTTCAAGACGCGGGGCCAGTTGTTGAATTTCGGGTAGTATTTTACTTTTTTCTCATCCGTGTTGGTGAGCGTCATTGTGTAGCCTGAGCGCCCGTGGAACGCCTGAAGGAAGTGCATCACACCGTGTCCGCGTTCGTGCTGATAGCCCTTAGCAAAGTTTTTGCGAACTTTCCAGTCAAATGCTGCCTTGATGGCATTTTCATTTGCCAGAGCGCCACCTTCTACATAAAAGCTGTATTTGAAGTGTTTGGGCACCGCGATTTTGAAGAACGTGTCAACAAATGCTGCCATCTCTTCGGTGTAGAGGTCGGAGTTGGATGGCTTATTGAGCGCGACCATCCCGAGATAATAGATAAACTCAGGGTCGGTGAGCTTCGGGTGATTCATGCCAATCGGCATGGAGGCAAAGCAAGTAAAGAGGTCAAGGAATTTATCACCCGTCGCCGCATCGGTCATGTACGAACCTGTACTACCGTGCAAGTCCAATACCATATCAAAGCCGTCGGCGAGCATATGCTTGCGCAAGGTGGAATGGACTTGGTTCGCCGGAATATTCGACGGCAAAAACGAAGAGTGGTGCATCTTCTTGGTGTGTGTGCCGTTACCATTGGTAACAGGTGCGGTTTTGGTTGTGGACATATCTGTTCTCCGTTGAGAAAAATGGTATGAAAATGAAGTATATGTAATCAGGTTATGAATCAAGAAGCGGGTAAGGAAGTGCTTGTTCTGCCTTCATGAAAGAGAGTTCTCAGAATGGGGACACCAGTACGAAAAATCTATGCACAATAAATCAGTGCAGAAAATCAGGAAGGACTTCGGACAGATGCCGGAAAAGCACTTATGCAGTGAGGAGCGCCGTAGGGATGGAGCTGGCAAGGGAGATAATGAGAAGCAGATACGAACGTAAACGCTGACTGCTCAAAAAAGAGCCGCCGCGAATTGTGCCTTTGACGCTATTCTGAGCGCCGTTAAGACGAGAAGATGTGAGTGTTCGTATTCTCATAAATTATACAATGCAGGAAAGTATGAGGCAATATAGCAATTTTAGCAGATATTTCCAATTGTGAAGAAAGTGTTAAATTAGACAAGCCAGAATATCAGCATTTCGCAATATCAAGAAAAACGCTAGATTTGTGGCGTAGCAACAATCTTTACTTTTCTTTTTTTGAAATCCTCCAATGGCAACAGCAATCACACGTCCCGAAAGCACGGAGTATCCCAAGTATTATGCAAATTACATTGGCAAGGTGCAAGGTGATGACCTTTTCGCTGCTATGCAAGCCACACACCGCGATACACAGGCTTTGATAGGCTCGCTCACCGAAGAGCAGTTGCGCTATCGTTATGCAGAAGGCAAATGGACAATTAAAGACATTATTGGGCACTTGATTGATGCAGAGCGCATATTTGCATATCGGGCGCTTCGTTTCGCTCGCAAGGATAAAACTGACCTTCCGGGGTTCGACGAAAACGAATATGTTCCGGCATCGAATGCTAATGAGCGTAATATTCACGACCTTCTCGCAGAATTTACCGTCGTTCGCGCTTCTACATTGTCACTTCTCAAGAGTTTTTCTGAAGAAATGCTAACCCAAATTGGAACAGCAAACCAGAATCCTATTTCCGTCCGTTCCCTTGCCTACATCATCGGCGGACACGAAATGCACCATCTTGCCGTCATTAAAGAGCGGTATCTCAAGTAAGTCGGTATCTCAAGTAAGATTGAGACTGACGACCATCAGTGAAATCAATATATTTCTTTTGCCCTCAAGTGTAAGGAATTATGCAGCCTACTACTATTAAATCAACATCATCGGTTCTTCATCATCCGACGGCAATTATCTCGCCCGGAGCCACACTCGGCGTGAATGTGCGCGTTGGTGCATTTACTATCATTGAAGACGGTGCTGTTATTGGTGATAATACAGAAATTCGTTCTTCGGTAGTGATTTACAGTGCCGCCCGTATTGGTGCGGATTGCGTGATTCATCCGGGCGCAGTTATTGGTGCCGAGCCGCAGGATTTAAAATTCAACGGCGAAGCAACACTTGCTTTCATCGGCGACAGAACGGTGATACGAGAGTGCGTAACGATTAACCGAGGGACGGACGCGAGCGGTGAAACGCGCATCGGGAGCGATTGCCTGATTATGGCGTACTGCCACGCGGCGCATGATTGCGCTGTGGGCAATCACGTCATTATTGCGAATGCTTCCCAACTCGGTGGGCACGTGGTCATTGAGGATTATGCTATTATCGGCGGTGTGGCAAAAATTCATCAATTTTCTAAAATAGGCAAGCATGCAATGGTGGGCGCGGGAACAAAAATTGTAAAAGATATACCGCCGTTTGCACTTGTGGATGGCATCCCGGCGCGTTTTGAGACCGTTAACAAAATTGGCTTAAAGCGTCGTGGTTTCAGTGATAGCGCCATTCAAGAACTGGAAGATTTCTATCAAACGATTCTTCGCTCCGGCTTGAACATTAGTGCCGGTATCACAAAATTTCAAGAGCGTGGCACGTTGCACACGGAAACGCTTGACTGCATTACCTTCATCCAAACCTCAAAACGCGGCATCTGTCGATAAGTTCTCTTGCCATTGGTCATTTCAATTCATCATTTATTATGTGTGGTCGCTACACCATGTTTCTCAAGCCCGACGACCTCAAGAAGCGTTTTAGGGCAAATGTTTCCGACGAGATTGCCGAAAAGCTGGAAACACCTCGCTACAATCTTGCGCCAACGCAAGATGTACCGATTATCACGATGCAGAATGGCGAGCGCTTTGCTGACATGGTTCGTTGGGGTTTGATTCCATCGTGGGCAAAAGACGAATCTATCGCTAGCAAACTCATCAATGCCCGTGCAGAAACACTCTTGGAAAAGCCTTCCTTCAAGAATGCTTTCCAAAAGCGGCGTTGTTTAGTCATTGCCAATGGCTTCTACGAATGGAAAGCAGCGGCTCCGGGAGCACGTGGTCGCGGCAAAGGTGCAGCAAAACAGCCCATGTATGTTCGCCTCAAAAGTGGTGAACCCTTTGCAATGGCAGGGTTATGGGAAAGCTGGAAGAATCCTCAAACACAAGCACCCGTGCGATCTTGTACCATCATCACTACCGAACCCAACGATCTTATTGCTGCGCTCCATCACCGAATGGCAGTGATTCTCACGCCGCAGGATGAAGATTTGTGGTTGGATGAAAAACTTCCCGTGCAGGAACTGACAAAACTTTTACGACCATATTCCTCGGATGTCTTAGAAGCGTACCCCGTCTCGCACCGTGTGAATTCTCCTGCCATTGATGATTACTCACTCACAGAACAAGTAGAAATTGAGCCGTTTGAGAGTGGGATGTTGTTTTAACCACGTAATTTTGACGGATCCAGATATTCCTTAGATTGCCTTACAGCAAGGTCGGAGTGTATAGAAATTGTGAGGTAATGTTGTATATTAGAAACACGATTCACAACCTTCTTTTACCTTCACTCTCAAGGCATATACGATGTCTGTAACACTGGATATACCGCCGCATATTTTGGAGCGTGCAAGCAAATATGCTGCTTCCGAAGGAATTTCGCTTGACACGCTCATTGCGCGTACGTTAGCAACCCTAGGCAATCAAACACATCCCGCCGAGCAAGAATTATCGGATACATCTCAAAAAACCATCCAGAAAATGGGCTTAATGCCTGATGCTGTCTTGTATATAGCCGATGATTTTGACGCGATTCCCGAAGGATTTGAGGATTACATTTAATGACCATCCAACCCATACTGCTGGACACGAATGCGTTTATTCGCATGATTCAATCGCCTGAACTCCTGACACCAAAAGTACAGAAGGCAATCCAAATAACGGAACTGATTGTCAGTATTGCCAGTCCATGGGAAATGACAATAAAAACTTCGCTAGGAAAATTGAATCTTCGTTACTCTGTGCAAGAAATTCTTGACCGTCATAGCCATATTATTTCGTTACTCCCCATTGAACCCAAGCATCTTGCAACACTATCTACTCTTCCCCACCACCACCGCGATCCATTCGACAGAATAATCATCGCTCAAGCAATAACAGAAAGCATCCCCGTTGTCAGTAGTGATGAGGCGTTTGACGGTTACGGTGTGCGGCGTATTTGGGAGTAATCTCTACCCATCTGAAAGTAACTTCTTCCGATAGAACGCTACCCCGCCCGCATCCGCACACAATCCTCGCTCACAAATGCCCGCGCATCCTTGACCACATCCGGCAGTCCCGGCGGCGTAATGGCTTCCCCACGTGCTTCGCGGGCAGCGCAATCGCGGTTCAGCGCCAGTAAAAATTCCAACACATCATCCTTTGCTTTCATGCCGTACGCCGCACGGACAGACGCATCCAGCGCTTCCTGTGCATCGCGCAAGGGGTGTTTGCCGGGCGTTTCCAGGCTGCGGTAGAGTTCCCTGAGGCTCCAACCGTGCTTCTCGCAGAGTTCATGCCGCAAACGCCGCAGTTCCACCGATGCCGATGCTACGGCTTGTACTTGCTTCAGCGTGGGGGCTTGCGCCCATGGGAAGGTGTCCCACACCGATTCGGTGTTGTAGTTAAATCGAGCCGTAAGTGTTGTGCATTTTTCAATAAACCATTTCCAATGAACAATGGACTGAATCACGCCAAATGAGTAATCATCAGCTAAGGCGAAGACCGCAAGCCTAGAATCAGGATGAATACTGGCATGAATAAACTCAAAAATTGGTCGCTTGGTAACACGGCTGCAAACGATGTAGCGCGGTGCCTTGCTAATTTCGTCAATGGTTTCTTGTGTTGAGCGTCGAAATTTCCACCAGCGTTGAAGCCGTTGCTGATATGTTCCTGTTTCCTTACCGCTTTTACTACGTTCATCGTTTGCTTTTGCTTCCAGCGCCTTAAAAACTGTTGCTTGCAAATGCTTGAATGCTTCTCCGTATTCCCTTGCTTCCAGTACATCTTTGCAATGATTGAGATTGATGGCAAAGCGTGAGGGTTGCGAGTACAAGGCGCTAACAAGTTCATCGCCGATGAGGTACGGATGCAGCACAGACGCGGCTCTGGGGTCTTTCATCATTTCCTGTGCTTGGCTCATGTTCAGTAAAAAACCATCGTGTCCGGGTTCCTGCCCGCGAAAACAACGCTGGATGCGGGTATTGGCTTGCAATGCAACGGCGCTTGTCACATCGACTTCAGGCGAAAGTGAAGCGGAAATGCGTTCCAATGCGTAGGTTTTCCAAGGGCTGTCGGCGTGGTCTCCCATTTGGAGCATGAGCGTTTTTGCTTGTTTGCGTTCTGCTTCCTGCGGCGCTTTCACCCAATTCACCACCGAGACATGAACCGCCGCATCACCGCTCCAGACCTGCGTTCCGACGGCATCGGTAATCACGCCGTCGTTGGCAACGATGTAGTCCAAACCACCTTCGCGGGAATAATTGGAGCGAATAGAATTTGTTCCAATAAGTCCCGCACGACCTCCTGTGGGCAAGTGTTCATGCGCCTTACGAAACCAATAGATACAATAATCGGCGCGTCCGGGAACGTCGGGGTACGCGCCGCGCAACCGTGCAACATAGTCTGCACCGAACTCTTCTACCATTCTAAAGGCTGCTTGAAAGGGTGGATTGCCGATAATCGCATCCGCTTCTGCCCAGGACGTGAAGAGCGCATCGGTACAGCGAATGTTATCGTCAAGGTTTTCCAATGGGAGTGCGTCGTCGGGGGCGAAGGTGGCTTGTTCACCGCTTCGGCGCTGGGTTTCGGCTTCGGTGATGGCGAGTTCTTTTGCCAAAAGCAGCGTTACTTTGGCAAGTTCGGTAGCAAAGGCGCTTTTGTCCATGCCGAAAAACTGCCGGACGCTGACTTTCGAGGTTTGACCGATGCTTTCGCGGTGCGCGAGCGAGAAATTTGCGGCGTGTTTTGCCCAAAGCTCCCGCTCCAAGCGCTTCATTTCGCGGTAGGCGACGTAGAGAAAATTGCCGCTGCCGCAAGCGGGATCGAGAACGCGGAAAGCGGCAAGTTCGCTGGCGGTCTCGCGGAGTGCGGCGGAGGTGTTCGCGGCTTCGATGCGCTCACGCCAAGGGCGAACAATCGTTGCCAAAACTACTTTTTGAATATCCGCCTCGCTGGTGAAGTGTGCGCCCAGCGCGTGGCGCTCGCCCGCATCCATGCTCTGCTCGAAGAGCGTCCCGAAAATAGCGGGATTGACCTTGCTCCAATCTTGGCGGGCGGCAAATTGCAGGTGGAACAGATGCGCTTTTTGGAGTTCGAGGGGTTCGATACGTGAAAACAAACCACCGTTGAAATACTTCACCTCGCGGAAGCGACCGCCCCGTGCGGCTTCGGGCGAGTTCATCTGCCGGAACAAACCGCCAATGGCATCGTAGGAAAGTGCGGGATTGTTCTCCGATTCGGCGACGATTTCCGAAAAAATACTGTTTGGCAGCAGCCCCAAATCTTCAGCAAACATCGCAAAGACGCATTGCAGCGTGAAACGTTGGGCTTCGGGGCGAGGAACTTTCCACTCCACCAGCTTTCGGAAGAGCGCCGCGACGGATTCCGCCGCCTCACGGGTGACTTGTTCGCGGTTGTTGCCGAATTGGGGCGTTTTCTCCTCTTTGAGCATGAAGCCGAGTGCCGAAGCGCGTTCTGCGAGCGTGTCCAGCGTGAGTTTGTCCATCGGCTCATCCATCTGGCGGTCAAAATCGTAAATCCAAAACTCATCGAAATTGCAGAGCATGACGTAGCGCGGGCGGTGCGGCACAAGGCGCAGCCAGTATTCAAAGGCTTGGGCGTAATGGTTGTGGAGATGTTCGCCGCGTTTTTTCATTTCCACGAGCAAGCCGGAGCGTTTTCGGGCAGCATCGGGTCGCCAGACTAAATCGGCGAAGGAAGTCGTGGTGCGCTTTCCGGCTTCTTTTTTGCGGATGCGCTCTTCGTATTCCGCGCCTGCTTCCTTTGTGCCTTCCCACGCAAACGCACGAAAAAAGCGGTCGAGAAAAATTTGCGCCTCGCCTTTTTCATCGCCTTTGATGTGATTGCGCGTCCAGTGGACAAATTCGGGAATGGTGGTCATAGAAGAAAATAATAACGATAGGGGGTATTGGCTATTCTCTGTGATGACTGTTTGAGTTCGGATTTTTCTAAGATTTGGCTTTTCGCGCCTTCTGGCATATTGTCGTTTGGATGCTAGGAACAGTGATAACCTTTGGAAACGTATACTAGACCCCCCGCATATCCGGATGCCAAATAAATTTGTGCATTTGCAGTTGGAAGCGCACATCTAAGCGGTCTTCCAGTATCCATTCCACAATTTGTTTGTACTCCACCGTTCCAAAAATCGGAGAAAAGAGCACGGCTGCAGTCTTATGAGGCAAATCGTATTCAAGTGTGATTTTTTTCGACCATTCGTAGTCTTCCCGCGACCCAATCACAAATTTTACCTCGTCGTGTGGGCGCAGAATCTCAAGATTGTGGTAATTGTTTTTCGGCAACATCTTGGAACTTGGTGTTTTCATGTCAATAATCCGAATGACGCGCTCATCTACAAGGCTTACGTCCACATGTCCGCCTGTCTCGACGGCAACCGTGAATCCTTCATCGGCATAGTATTTCATCAGCGCAAAGACGTTGGGTTGCTCAAGTGGCTCGCCGCCGGTGAATTCCACAAAGCGGCATCCATACTCACGCACACGCTGGTCAATATCAGCGCCTGATACCGAAAGTCCGCCTGCTCTGCGGTCTATTGCATATTTCGTATCGCAGTAGGAGCAGCGCAGTTTGCAACCATGCAGACGCACAAACACGCATGGAATACCCGCCCGCGTACCTTCGCCCTGCACGGAAAAGAAAATTTCGTTCAGGTCGAAAGGCAGTGAAAGCGGGTCAGCAGCCAGAATACGATGGTGGTCGGCGGGGGCAAGATTGAGAACGGGTTGCATGAGAAAAGCTCAAAAGGGTGATGATGCAGTTTTGCAGGCTGCGGCGATAAACGTCGCCACGCGCGGTGCACCAATAGCGGCGGCATGAATCACGTCGTCGTGCGACACGTTGACGGCAGCACTTTCGGGGAGCATATTGGTAATGAGCGAGCAGGCAGCGACATCCATACCACAGACGCGAGCAAATTCAGCCTCATGGACGGTGGACATCCCGACGGCTTCGCCAAATTTACGATACATTCTGGCTTCAGCGGGCGTTTCAAAGGTCGGTCCCGTCAGCCCGATATAGGTGCCTTGGTGAAAGGGTACGCCTCTTGCCGCGAGCACGGGCACAATGCGCTTGCGCCACTCCGTCGAAATAATACTTTCGCCCGATGCAGGACGGAAATAGTCCAGTTCAGGGTGCTCTTGGCGGGCGCTTTGTGTCAGGCTTGCCAGCCATTTGCGCTGCACGGGGCGCAGCATAAGATTGAGCGAATCGGTCAAAAGCATGATATCGCCTGCGGTGTAGGAATGGTGCATTCCTCCGGCGGAGTTTGTTAGTACGGTGAAGCGAGCACCCAAGAGCTTTCCAAGCGCAATTTGGGCCAGTGAATCTTGCAGCGAAAAACCTTCGTAAAGGTGGCAGCGCCCCGTGAAATGTGCCACGTGCTTGCCTTCAATCGTGATAATGCGCAGAAAAGAAGAGTGTCCCTTTACTGTCGGCATGGGAAAGCCTTCAATATCATGCAAATCAATAGTTTCCTCTGCTGCGTAGTGCTCTAGCGCAGAATTTAAGCCACTTCCGCTAATAACAATGCCTTCGACCGCAGCAGACGTTTTCTGCCGGACACGGCGGTAGAGGTCGCCGTAGTGATGGTCTAATACGTTTGTAAGCGTCTCCGAGGGTGTATAATTCTTGTCCATGTTGCCTCTGAAAATATAGAGTGCTGATTCACGAAATTCTTGTTTTTCATCCTTCCGTTTTTATCCTGTCCTTATCCCCTTTGCACCAATATCCGTGCGATACGTCTTCCCGCGAAAGTGTATGAGATTAACCGCTTTATAGCAGCGTTGGATGGCTTCTTTGAGTGTTTCTGCGCTGGCGGTTATGCCCAGAACGCGCCCGCCATTGGTGCGGAGGCTTGCTGCGCCGTCCGACTCGTGATGAAGTGCTGTTCCTGCATGAAAGACACTAACTGAACCATCGCTTGCTCCTTCGGCATCTTCAATGCCTGTGATTTCATCGCCCTTGCGGGTTTCGCCCGGATAGCCGCCCGCAGCCAGCACAACGCAGCATGCCACGCCGTTTGCAACGTTGTTGACAGTACTGGTATCTAATTTCCCAATGGCGGCGCTGTGCAGCAAACGCGCCAAATCTCCGTCCAGAATTGCCAAGATTACTTGTGTTTCGGGGTCGCCGAAGCGGGCGTTAAATTCGACCACTCGCGCCGAGCCGCTTTGGTCAATCATCAAGCCCACATATAAACAGCCTGCAAACGGCTTTCCCTCTGCCTTCATACCTTGCAGCGTTGGCATAATAATGAGTTCGTCCACTCTGCGAAGAATATCCTGCGTAACAATCGGTGCCGGAGCGTAAGCACCCATACCACCCGTGTTGTCGCCCGTGTCGCCGTCGCCGATGCGTTTATGGTCTTGAGCGGTGGCAAGCGTGAGAAAACGCTCGCCGTCGCATATCGCAAAGACGGATGCCTCTTCGCCTTGCATAAATTCTTCCACGACAATACTCCTGCCCGCCGTGCCATATTTTCCGTCAAATGCTGCGTCTAGTGCTTCCAGTGCTACGCGGTGTGTTTCGGCAACCGTTACGCCTTTGCCTGCCGCTAAACCGTCTGCTTTAATAACAACGGGAAGAGTGTGCTGAGCAACGTAATCACGGGCTTCTTGGTGCTGATGCTCGTTGAACACTCTATACTGAGCCGTTAGGATGCCGTGCCGCAGCATGAAATCTTTAGCAAATGCCTTCGAGGATTCCAGCCGCGCCGCCTCGCGCGACGGACCAAACACCGCTATTCCGCGCGCGCGCAAGTCGTCAGCAAGTCCCGCAGCAAGCGGCGCTTCAGGACCAATAACCACCATGTCAATACTCGCAGTCTTGCAAAACTCAATCACTTCCGCGTGATGTGTAGGATTTATACTGGCTTGAGTGGCAAATTGAAAAATGCCGGGACTGCCCGGGGCAGCAAAAAGCGTTACTTGAGGCGATGCGTTGAGTTTCTTTGCAAGCGCGTGTTCGCGTCCGCCGGAGCCGATGAGAAGGATGTTCATAGCAGCGTTATGTGTTCGGTGTAAAGGTCATCGTAAGCCAGTTGTCCACGAAGGTGTGGCTTTCGAGCGTGTAATATGCCAGAAAGCGCGGCAAAAAGAGATTCTTACGGCGATTTTTTACTTGAATCACGACTTCGTCCGTAAGGCGTTTTACGTCAAATTCCCCTTCATTCGTGAAAGGCAATTTCGTCTTGAGTACGTAATTTTTGCCGTCTTGCAGGAGTTCAAAAGGCTTTTCTTTATAGTAAAAATCAAGCGGATTCCGCTCAGAGTAAAGGCTTTCACCGATGGTACGCAGCAAGTCCAAACCGAAGACCTCTTTTCCGGCGTGAGGCACTTTCAGCATTGGCAGCGGCGAGAAGGATTCTTCGATTTCGCCCAAGTATTTTTTTTGCGAAGTAATGTAGTCCGCAAAAAAACTATTACTTGAAGCAGTTTCCGGCATGACGCGATTCACCACGACGCTGTCCACGTTGAAGCCATACATTTGCAAATACGTGTAGGCACGGCGTGCTTCCTGAATAACCATGCGCTCAGGATTCATCACAAGCCGTATCGAGGCTACGTCGGGGTTGGTCATCAGGCGCTGCATGCGCTGAAGTTTTTCAAAGAGATTATCCAATTCCATGAAGCCCTTGTCAAGCGGAATACCCGTGAATGTACGCACAGCAGCACCAACGGTTTGTACCGCAGCTTTTTGGAACGGGAATGCCCGTGTCATCCACCATTGAACGGTTTGTGGGAGCGTCAGCAGCGTGAGCGTCTCGCCTGTCGGTGCGCTGTCAATGATGATGGTATCATACTCTTTTGCTTCCACGTAATTATCAAGCCAGAGGAAAGCAGATGCTTCTTCCATACCAGGCAGTGCTGCAAGCTCTTCGGCAACAACACTACTAACGCCCTGCCACTGAAAAACGGTCAGAAGTAAGGTGCGGACATTGCCCCAGTATTTTTTCATGGAATAATACACATCCAATTCCTGTGCAAAGAGATTGGGTGCTATTTCCTGCGGTTCTGCTTGAAGTGGCTTGTCTAAGGCATCGCCCAGACTATGCGCTGGGTCTGTAGAAATGACCAGCGTTTTTTTACCCATCTCAGCAGAACGAAGTGCTGTGGCGGCTGCGACAGTCGTCTTGCCAACGCCGCCTTTGCCGGTGAAAAGGATAATGCGCGGTGCTTCGCTTGCAATGTGGTCAGTCGAAGGTGGCATGGGGAGCAGTGAAAAGGTGGTGAGAGAAAACTTATGCCTTTAACTCAAGAATCTGATCCAGATGCCGTGCCTCGTGCATGGCAATAAACGTAATCCATAGCAATCCCGGAATAGCACCCAGGACGGGGTGCGGGAAGGAAATGCAAAGCAAATCTTCGGTAGTAGTCTTTGAGCAATGGGACTTCAAACGTTCGCGGGATTCCCCCAGAAGCCGTATGCACTCTGCGCGTGTGGGAGTATCTTTTGGTGTAACGCCGTCGGGAGCAAGGATTTTCGTGTTGCGATTCGGTACAAATGCCTTCATGCGCTGCCATGTTTTTGTGACGTTTTCATCGCTAAAACGCTCACTTTTCTCGGTTTCTATCATTTTACGAACTGCCGAAGCCGAGCCGCGTTCTACCAAATGCAGATGATAGAGCAGTTCATCAAGCGACCATTTTCCTTCCGATGGGGCAGGAAAATCAGGATTTTGCGCTTCTTGGAGAATCAAATGACGCACACGGTCAGCCTCCCAAAGCGCATCGTCAATGCTTGAAGGTGGAGCAGAGAAAAGTTCTTTGCTTGGCATAATGGTAGAGAATTGAGAGGTTGGAAAGATAACGTTTTAGCGTATGGTTTTACGAGCCATGTTGTGTACTACTGCGCCCAATGCTATGATATTCAAACCCGGCATCAGCCATTTTCTGTACATCAAAAAGGTTGCGTCCGTCGAAAATAACGGGTGCGTTCATATCTGCCAGAAGGCGCTTGTTGTCGGGCTTGCGGAACTCACTCCATTCGGTAACGATAATCAGTGCATCTGCTCCGGCTACGCATTCATACATTCCTTCAGCGTAGCTCAGGCGTTCTGCGAAGCGGCTTCCGTAATATCGTTGTGCACCTTCGATTGCTTCGGGGTCGTAGGCGCTCACGCTTGCACCTAATTCCAGCAGACGGTCTATCACTGTGAACGCAGGAGTCTCGCGGGTGTCGTCGGTATTGGGTTTGAAGGCGATCCCCCACACGGCAAAATGTTTGCCGGTAAGATTGCCCTCAAAGCGAGCAATGATGCGCTCCACGAAGCGATTTGTCTGATGGAAATTTGCTGCTTCCGTTGCCGCGACAAGAGCAAGGTTGATTCCTACTTGTTGCGCGGATGTCTTGAGCGCCCGCACGTCCTTCGGAAAGCAACTGCCGCCATAGCCAATACCTGCAAAGAGAAATCGCTTGCCGATACGATTGTCCGCACCGATAGCCATGCGTACGGATTCTATATCTGCACCAACGGTTTCGCAATAGCCCGAAAGCTCATTCATAAAGGAAATACGCATTGCCAGAAAAGCGTTCGCGGCGTATTTGGCAATTTCCGCACTTTTGGTGTCCAGCACGAATATCGGATTACCGCTGCGCGTGAACGGTTCGTAGAGGTCGCGCATTTGCTCGCTGCTGTGCGAATTAGACGTACCGACCACGATACGGTCAGGCTTCATAAAATCTTCCACTGCAAAGCCTTCGCGCAAAAATTCGGGATTGCTCACCACGTCGAAGTGAGCCTGTGGAGCGGTCTCAAGAATAGCTGCACGGACTTTGTCGGACGTGCCGACGGGAACAGTGCTTTTGTTGACGATGATTTTGAAATCAGAAATCTGTTTTTCGGTAATGATGCTGCCTATTTTTTTTGCTGCTCCCAGCACGTGCTTGAGGTCGGCAGAACCGTCTTCGTCGGGCGGAGTGGGAAGGCAGAGAAAGAGAATTTGTGCCTCTCGGACGGCTTCTTCGAGATCGGTGGTAAAGTGCAAACGCTTCTCGCGGATGTTGCGCTCGAAGAGATATTCCAAGCCGGGTTCGTATATCGTGACCACGCCGGAGCGCAGTTTTTTGACTTTTTCTGCGTCAATATCAACGCAAATGACGGTATTGCCTGTTTCTGCGAAGCACGTGCCGGTAACAAGACCCACATAGCCCGTGCCGATAATGCCGATAGTATATGCCATTCCTGCGTGTGTTGAGTGGTACAAATCAATTGCTACAAAAGCGCTTTGAAGGCATCATTGAGCAATGACGCTTTCGGTTGGCAAAATTACGGTTTTTACGGAGATTTTCAGGGAAAATAATCACGCGTGGCGAATGTGTACCAAAGGCATGAAGCATTACCACTTGATGCGATACCGTTTAACGTTTTGCAGATACTCGGCTTTTCCTTGTTCGACGCGCTTATTCCAGAATTTCACGGCACTTTCGGAGATATATAAGCGAGGTTGATTGCGCTGCACAAAGTAGATATTGTCAATGCTTGGGTCGGTGGAATAGACATTTGCAACGGGAAAAGGAAAACTTGCATGGTGAGAAAGAAGAAACTCGTGGAGTTTGTGAGCATAGCCTTTACCCGGCAGAACGGATTTGAGGACGTGCTGGACGAAATCTTCAGCGCCAAACTGCTCCACAAGCGGCTCTAGCGAACGCAACATCATGCGTGCCACTTCGGTATAACTTGCTTCCCCAGCCTCTGGCGCATCGCTCACGTAGAGATTGAGCATAATGTGTGGTGCCCATTTCCCATGTTCTTGTTCGCGCGAAACTTCGACAAATGTACGTTCATCAAGCGGATACTTGTGCTGAAAACTCATAGCAAACTCCGTAATTGGGCGGTAGAGGGTTAGAAACAAGCAATTTAATAAGGACGGAATCACGACTAAATAATCTACGCAAATCAAAGCGCTTCTAAAAGAATTTTTCAAGAAATTTTTCTTGATAATACACCCCCAATCTCTAATTTTACAACCGTAGGCACAGCCCAATACTCACGCCGCTTGTGGGCAATATACCCAATCGTATAGAATTCAAAATCTCACGTAAAAGCGGCTCGCTTGCGCTATGCTGGATTGTGTAAACCGCTACATCAAAGACAAGTAAAAACGCACCCTGCACGATAAGCGATTGCCCGTAGCCCTGCCAAAGCGACGATTGGTCTGGTGTGGTCTTACTGCGTTCCAGCATCCATGCGCCTGCTGCTATGTACGCCACGTCCAGCCCCGCGTTCAAGAGCAAAATGCGCTCAATAGATGCTTGTTTTTCGATGGTCTCAAAAAGTGAGATTCCGTGCTCTGCTTCGGTAAGGCTACCGTACAAACCGCCAGCAGCCAAGCCAAGATTGATAACATTCCAAAAGATATTCATCTGCTGAAAATAGTAGGCTGAGTTGCGCTCGGTAGGCGTGCGATTGCTTTGCAGTGCCAGAAGTGTTCCATTAACAGCCATATTTCCAACCGCCCACGAACCAAGCGTGAGCATGGCGGTGGTGTTAATAGAGTTGCGAGTGGCGTTGATGGAATCTGATAAACTGCCAGTGTTTGCGGCGTAAACCTGAACGCCTACCAGGAGAATAATTCCGATAACGGAAGTGAAACGAAGTGGTCTAAGTGTTTTCATAATGAGGGCTTGGCAATGAAAGAAAAACCTTGTACATTTGTAGGCTGTAAGCCTCTCTATTACACCTACAAACGCATCAAGACCTTTCGTATTGGATTCATAGTGTCGGGAGCATTGGAACAAATGTCCCCGACAGTGGCACCCAACGTTATCACCATGTTTTAGGGAATTTCTTTACCAAATGCTATTATGCTGAATTTTCGCTGGACGCTATCACGCAAGTTGCTGGGAATGGCGGGTGTCATGTTGCTTTTTACGCTGATAGTAAGCGGCTTTGCGCTGCTTTCTAATCGTGCCTTGGCAGAACGCGAAAGCGTACGTCTGATTGAAATTCAATTTCTTCAAGCCCGCCAGCACGACCTTGATTTTGTTACCTTTCGCCAGATGAAGTATGCGCAGCGCATGGATTCGACGATGAAATTGTGTGATTCACTTGTCAATGAATTCACCCATGAAGCCACTGCGCGCCACTTAGATACGGCTCTCTACAATTATCGTCGCGCCTTTGATTCGACAGTGAAAATGTATGTTGTCATTGGGCTAAATGACAGCACTGGTATTGTGGGGGAAGCAACAAAGGTTTTGAATCAGGCTGCCGCCTGTTCTGCCGATGCGACATCGGAGGATTTTACAATGGCTCTTGCTCTCTGCCGTAGCAAGTTACGCGACCTCACTGATGCTGCTCTCATGGGTAAAAAAACGAAAAAAACGCAGCAGGATTTTGCGGCATCCGTTCGCTATGCGCAAACAAAATCCGCACTTGCAGATGCTTCTCGGCAAGCTGACTTCCTGCGCCTCATGGATGAAAGTCTTGTAAAAGCCGATGAATTGGCAAAAGCAGCTAAAACAATGGAAGAAAATAGGAGTGGATTCAAAGATTATATCAAAGCGGTGCGTCCGATTTTGAAGCAAATGGCAGCCGAAAAATCTACTCGCGCGACGTTATACCTTGCTTCGTCGGGGGTGGTAATTTTGCTCACCGTTATTCTGAGCGTTGTTCTTGCCTTGTTCTTGAGCCGCGTTATTACCAAACCCGTCAATGTCTTGCGCAAAGCAGCGTGGGAAGTGGCTCAGGGCAATTACAATGCTACTGCCGACTCTATTACCTCCCAAGACGAGATTCACGATTTGGCACTTTCCTTTGAGCAAATGACTGCCAATATACGGCACGTTATCCTCGAACTGCAAACGGAGAAAGCAAGCGTTCAAGCTAAAGTCGAGGTAGCAGTGAAGCAGGTATCGGAAGAAAAGCAGCGCCTCAGCGAGACCATCGAAACGATTTTGCGCAATGTTCACGCTTTTGCCGAGGGAGATTTAACAGCACAGATTCACACTGATGGCTCAGAAAATGAAGATGTAACGCGCTTGTACAATGGCTTCAATGCTGCGGTGGCGAATATTCGCCTTATTGTCGATAAAGTAACTGATGCCGCCGAACAAACGGCACTGGCTACGCAAGAGATTTTGGCAAAAACCTCAAATATGGTTAGTGGACTAGAGCAACAAGCCAGTGAAATGGAGGCTGCTTCGTTGAATGTTAATGAGATGAATGCCACAATTTTGCAAACAACCCAGAAAACAATGCTTGCAGCCAGTGATGCCGAGCAAGCCAGCGATGATGCCACTGCCAGCGAAACGACTGTCCGCGAAATGATTGAGGAAATGAGTATGATTGGCGCTGTGGTGCATAACTCAGCCAATGTAATTATGCAGCTCGGCACTAGCAGCGAGGCAATCGGAGAAATTGTGCAGGTCATTGAAGAAATTGCTGACCAAACAAATCTTTTGGCACTCAATGCAGCAATTGAAGCTGCCCGTGCTGGTGAGCAAGGACGAGGGTTTGCCGTTGTTGCCGATGAAGTACGCAAGCTCGCCGAGCGGACACAAAAAGCAACGAAAGAAATTACGATGATGATTACGCATATCCAGCGTGATACCGATACGGCAATAGCAACTATGCACTCTGGGAAAGCACGTGTTGAACGAGGCGAGACCATCACTCGTCAAGCCGGTACGCGACTGCAGCACATCATTGAGCACACACGGAACGTATCAAGTGTCATCTCGAATATTGCAGAGGCAAGCGAGCAGCAAGTGGGGCTGAGTGTAGGTATCGTCAATACTATCAGTACAGTACAAAATATCTCGGTTGAGTCTGCACAGGATCTCAATCAGATTCAAAATAGCATCACTAGGCTGCATCAGCAAATGGGCAATCTCCAAACACTATTAGACTTCTTCCGTCTGGACGCAGAGACGGCTACCTCGCTAACGCCTAGGGCAAATGCTCCGTACCAGATTCCACCTGCAACAAATGGGCATTCTCATGCCTATCTTGTCCAATCGTCATCGGTTAATTAGTAGCAGAAATCATGCTTTCAATTTACTCCGCTTATCCGAAAGCCACAAAACACCTAAATAGATACCGACCGACA
The DNA here is from genome assembly GCA_014654705.1 of Ignavibacteria bacterium. GTDB lineage: Bacteria > Bacteroidota > Ignavibacteria > Kapaibacteriales > UBA4661 > PH2015. The sequence continues at coordinate 54,550 of JACVZY010000093.1, read as the reverse complement.
TACAGACTTGCAGAGCCAAAACCGCATAAAAAGCAAGTGGCAGACCGCTATACCATTCCATTCCTTTTCGTGCCAAGAACACAGGCGGGTTCAACACCGCCCAAATTCCAGCAAAGATGGTTCCTCCAAGCGGCATTGCGCGACCGGGCATCTCGAAAGCAACGAGAATATAGAGCGAAAAAAGACTGATGATAAAATGCACCGTAGCGATGCGCAGCGCGAGCCGTTGTATGGTCATAGTAAAGAATTGTCGTTTGGTTGAAGTAAAGAGCAGAGCGCGAGCTGTTGCTTATTTATCGACAATAGCTGCCATAAGTTCCGCCTCGGCGACAACTTCTCCCATTACAAGTGCCTTGGCTTCCATTTGGAATGTGTTTCGGCGCTGACGCAACATTTTGACCTCGAAAAAGACTTGGTCACCGGGCGTAACCGGTTTGCGGAATTTTGCGTTATTGATACCCATAAAGAAGACAAGTTTATCTTTCATGCCCCCAACCTCAGCGCTTCCGTGCGCAGGATTAGAAAGCAGCAATAAACCACCTGTTTGTGCCATTGCCTCAATAAGGAGAACGCCGGGCATAATCGGGCGACCCGGAAAATGCCCTTGAAAAAACTGCTCGTTGAAGGTAACGTTTTTGTAGCCGATGATGCGCTGTTCTTCAATGTTTACCTCGGTAATTCTATCGACAAGCAAAAACGGATACCGATGCGGCATCACCTCTAAAATAGCGTTAATGTCCATCACGGCTGCGTCTCCTGTTTTGAGTTGATATTTTCGATGAATTTTTTTGCGCTCGTATTGTCGGCGTATTTTGCGAGCAAGTTCTACGTTCGCGGCGTGTCCGGGTCGTGCTGCCAGTATGTGTGCCTTCATTGGAACGCCTACCAGCGCTAAATCGCCCAGTACATCCAGAAGTTTGTGGCGTGCCGGCTCATTGGCAAAGCGAAGGGTTTTATTATTCAGAAAGCCGCTTGTGCCGACAACGACGTGTTCATCTAAGCCCAAACCCCGCATTAATCCTTGTAGTTCGCTATCATTCGTCTCGTGGTCAATAATCACAACAGCGTTGTCTAAATTCCCACCTTTGATTAATCCGTGTTTGTGCAGCGCCTCTACTTCTGAGAGAAAGCAGAACGTTCTGGCGGGTGCTATATCGCTGACATAGTTGTTACTCACGTCGAAGAGTGTCGCGTGTTGGCTGCCGAGCGCTGGATTGTTGTAGTCCACCATGACCGTTATGCGGTAGTCATCATTCGGGAGTGCCGCCATCTCGACGTTTCGGGCTGATTCCTGATGGGTAATGGTTTTGTCCAGCACCAAATAATCTTTCGGAGCGCGTTGCTCCTCGAACCCCGCTTTAGATAAAGCTTCTACAAAAGGCATCGCGCTACCGTCCCCGACGGGCGGTTCATTCGCAGAGAGTTCGATTTTGCAGTTATCAATTTCCAGCCCCGCCAGTGCCGAGAGGACGTGCTCGACGGTGTGTGCTTTGGCTTCGCCACTTGAAGTCGGCACGGCGAGGGTTGTGCCGCGCGATATGTCAATGACATTATCAACAAGCGCAGGAATTTCGGGGCTATCGGCAAGGTCAGTTCGCACAAATTTGTAGCCATATCCCTCTGGGGCAGGATGAAACGTAATGGTCGAGAGATTACCAGTGTGTAATCCAACTCCTGCAAACGATACAGAGGTTTTGAGCGTTCTTTGGTTGATGAGCATGAAAGCGGTTCCAGACTAAAGTGCCACAAGAAAATTTACGTCGTATGGCAATTTTCATACATTCAAGGTTTTGGGAGAATTGACAAATATAAAACTGAAGCAGATGGTAAAGCGATGTACATGTGCGAGCTTTCACAGGCACATTACCCAAAGTTTACTGAGAGCTATGACGAATAAGGTCGGGTAATTGTTTTAGTACTGCCTGCAAACGAAGCTCGTCCATAAGCGGTTTGGCAGGGGCACCAAAATATACACCTTTCTGCGCAATGCCCTTCGCAACACCGGACTGCGCATAGACGATAACGTCGTCTGCGGTCGATATATGCCCCACAAAACCAACCTGTCCCGCAATGCGATTGCGCTTGCCCAGTTTTGTACTGCCGGAAATGCCTGTTTGTGCTGCAATTGCCGTGTTTTCACCAATAACGACGTTGTGTGCGATGTGTATCAGATTATCGAGCTTTACACCATTTTCGAGCCGAGTCGAACGGAGGCTTGCGCGGTCAATCGTGCAGTTTGCGCCAATTTCCACGTCGTCGCCTATTACTACATTACCAACTTGCGGAATTTTTGTAAACGAACCGTCATTTTTATTTTCCGCAAAGCCAAAGCCATCCGAACCAATAACCGTTCCTGCATGAATCACGCACCGCGAACCGATCACCGTGCGGTCGTAGCATACGACATTCCCGTGTAGTATTGTTTGCTCACCAATCTGTACGTCGTCGTAGAGGATTACGCCTGCTCGCAGCACTGCCTCAGCGCCAATGCGGCAGCGTTCACCGATAACAACATTTGCCCCTATGTGTGCTGAGGCGTGTATTTCTGCGCTTCCCGCAATGACCGATGAGGAATGCCGCACACCCACTTCAAGAACGGGTAGAGGACAGAAATACTCTACCGCCCGCAAGAATGCGTTGTACGGGTCATCTGTGCGGAGGATTGCGCCTTTGTATTCTGCCGATACGATAAAATCTGTCTTCACGAGGATAGCAGAAGCGTTTGTAGCAGCAACAAACCCCGCATATTTCGGATTAGCCAGAAAGGTAAGGTCGCCACGTTCAGCATCCTCAAGTGTATTGACGCTGCTGATAAGCGCCTCAGTTTTACCTTCAAGTGCCACGCCAAGCATCGTAGAAAGTTCTTGTGTTGTCAATGCCTTTGCGGGAGGCTTGGGTGGATGCGCAGCATTGTTGCTACTTTGAACAATCATAAAAGGCAGAAAGAGAAAAGAAGGTTACACACCACGACCGTTATTGTTTTTATTGTGCAGAAGCAACTCCAGCGCCTCCTCCAACCGTACCCCACGCGAACCCTTGACAAGCAAAATATCACCAGTCTGCAAGCGGTTCTCCAACGTGTCGGCACACTCGGCATTTGTGGGGCAATAGACAAGCACCTTTGTTGTCCCATGGCTTTGAGTGTAGCGTTTGTACGCCGCCTGCATTTCTGTTCCGGTCAATATTGCCAAGTGTAGCCATGAGGACATCTCCAGTGTGGCAAGCAGGGTATCATGTTCGCTATCAGAAAATGCGCCAAGTTCACGCATATCGCCTAACAAAGCAACGCGGCGAACGGCATTGGTGGCGGCAAGCGTTTCTAAGGCTGCATCCATGGAGGTCGGATTGGCATTGTAGCAGTCATTGAGGAGCGTTAGTGTGCGGTCGGCTGAAAGCGTTATTTTCTCAGCAACCATTCGACCATAACCCGCTTCCGATGCTGCTGGGCGAAAGCCCTCCAAGCCTCGTTGAATCTCCTCCGGCGTAAGTCCCAGTCCAAATCCTACCGCTGCTGCTGCAAGCGCGTTCCGTGCACCTGTCGTGCCAACGCTTTGTAAGTCAGCATTAACACGTTCTTGTGTCTGATGCCGTGTAATGCTGATGCTGACGTGTGTGCCGGATGTGAGAGAAAAGGTTGCTGTTATTTCCGGTGCATTATCATTTTCTGTATTATTATGGTCATCCGCCAGACCATAACCAATCCAGCCGGAACGCTGATATTTTCTCAATCGGCGGTCGTTCATGTTGATAAACGCCACACCCCGTGCGACTGCGAGATAGCGTAAAAGTGCCGTTTCCTCCTCTTCTACACCATCTTCGTCGCGCAATTTTTCTAAATGCTCTTTGCCAATGTTCGTAATGATGCCGTGCGTGGGGGCGACTATTGAGGACAATATTTCAATTTCGCCTGGTTCATTCGTGCCGATTTCGATTACTGCTGCCGTATGCTCTTCGGTGAGACGCAAGAGCGTATGCGGTACACCAACTTGATTGTTGAAATTCCCCTCTGTCTTCAATACTGAGAAATGTTCACGGAGTAATCGTGCGGTCATTTCTTTGGTCGTCGTTTTACCTGCCGAACCCGCTACTGCCAGAACGGGAAGAGAAAAGCGCCGACGATGAAAATGTGCCAGTTGCCCGAACGCAGGAAGGGTGTTGGGAATGGCGATAATCGGTGCGTTTGTCTCAATGTTGAGACTTTCGCTTGATTCCAATTCCACAAGTGCCGCTGCTGCCCCTTTTGTGAGTGCCTCCTGCACGAGGCTGTGTCCGTCGAAGCGTTCTCCGCGCAGCGCAACAAAAAGATTCCCCGCTTCAAGTGTGCGCGTGTCGGTTGAAATACCGCGAATCTGTATTGTCGTAGGAAGTTTTGCACAAGCGCTTTCTCCGAAGACCTGCACAAGGTCGGCATACGCAAAGGGTGCGGTATTGGAGGAAGTCGTGTGACTCATTGGGCAAGAGTGTAAGCAAAAAAAAGTAGATACAGTTTCGCAATTTACCGCTTTTTTTGCTCACAGACGCAAGGAATTTCAACAGCACATCGAATTTCAATATTTCACCCCATCAGCAGATTTTCTTGTTACCGTATGATGACGATTTTGCGCATATCACTGAAACGCCCCGCCCGCATACGACAGAAATACAAGCCCGGCGAGAGATTAACGGTGCTGACATCGCCCTCAAAGGCACCTTCAGGAAATTCATTATCCACAACTGTGGTTCTTACCTGCCCCAAAGCATCCAGAATTTCGACAGTAACCCGTGTTTTGTAGGCTACTTGAAACCCAATACGGAGGTTGTCGCTCACGGGGTTAGGCGAAATATCGCTCAGAAGAAAAGAGGTGGCTTTGTTAATGGCACTGGTTTTTGCTTCTAAGCCACACACTGAATCAAGGGTAAATGTACCGTTGGTGGTAGTCGTTATTCGGGCACGTTCTGTACAAGAGACATCGCCCAAGGTATAGTTTGAGAACGTTAGTGGCGTGGAAACACCGCGTCCCAAATACGTATCGAAGTCAAGCAGAATAAGGCGCTCTGATAACGCACGAAGGGCTTTGTCTCGTGATGTAATAGTTACTTGTATTGTTCTGTCGAAGCCCAAAAGCGCACCTCGCTGAACTACGATGGCTGCGCCTTCGCTGGCTGTGCCGAGTTCTTTATAGCCTTTGTAGGAAAGCAGGCTTTCGTCAAACGTGAAGGCAAATTTTGCAATGCTAACGGATTCCAATGCCTTTGCATTTTGTGCTGCCGAACCAATTGGGGCTGGCGTTACGAGGATGGGTATGGAAATACTGGTGCCCGGACTTGCACGGCTATCACGTGGTGCCGATAGAATTACCGAGGGCAGATTGACAATATTTCCTGTAATTGTTACACGGATACTGTCGTTTGGCGATGGCGCGTCCGTCAGAAGTAAGAGTGTTGCTGTGTAGCTTCCCACTTTGTCACCAACAAGTTTTGGGTCGAAAGAAATTTTAATCGTATCCGACATTGTGGGCTGCACGGTAAGGGGAAGATTCTTGGAGGGTGTAGCGAAAAAAGGCGCTCCGAGCGTAGTAATGACAACGCTTTTTACCACAAGCGGCACGCCACAAGAATCTGACAGTGGATTTTTGACGAGAAGCGGTAAGTCTTTTTGGACAGAACATTGTGAGCCTAATGTATTATCTTCAAAACGAAGAGCATCTTGGACTTGCACCTGTGGCACAATGCCTCTACCCCGCAGAACAATAATTATCTGTTCCGTGCTATCAGGGGCGCTCGGTACACGACGCTTAATGTCGCTTTCCAGAACATAGGTAAGGGATTCTACACCAAGCGTTTGAGGTGTAAAGCGGATGGCAAGCGACGTATCGTTAGCATTCGGAGCAAGACTGCGATTGACGGTGAATGGTCGGTCAACTGTGAAAGCACGTGAAAGGTTCATCGAATCAGTGCGGAATTGCCGTGCAGTTCTAAACGCCAAGTTGCCTCTGTTCTGCACTACGACACCAACCGTGCGCGATTCGCCAAGCCGCACACAGCCAATATCGGCGGTGTAAACGCGGTAGCCATTTATGGAGGAAGTGGTAACGGACGCAAACGCACTGTTCGGCACTCCGCTTAGAGCAATAAGCCGCGCAACGGATATATCCTGTTCTACGCCCACACCGCGCAGCCGCACGGTAAGTTCTTCTGCGCCATTCGTAGAATCTACGCGGCTTCTGAGACGAAAATCTGCGCTGTCAGCGCCACGATTGAGCGGACGATACCGCAAGCCGGGTATGCCTGAAGTTCCCACGCCAAAACGCCGTGCAGAAGCCACTACGCCGAGCGTGTCGGCGGTAAATTCGCGGTCTGCATTTGGGCTGAGAGATGTAACTCCTTGACTGTCCAACGTTGCTGCGTATTGTCCTGAAATGTTACGAATAAGCGTCGTATCAAGTCGTTCTCGCTGAACATAGACGGAATCGAAATTCACAATGGAGCGCACAGCAGCAAGAATGTTCGGTAAACGGGTAGCACGAAGCGTATATCGACGTTCCGCAACAATATTTCCTGTTGCCAGATTCCGTACTTCAATGTGAAAGAATGCCTGTTTATTTCCTGCAAGAAATTGCGTCTGGGCATCATAACGGACGTTTGTAGTAAAGATATTTCCCGTTGTTTCAGGCAGATTCCCTGTGCTTTGTAGTACGGTAAATTCCTTTGCATCGCCACCGGTGTCCAAAAACGCTTGAATGGTGAGCGGTAAATTCCCAACATTGCGTACCACGACACTCCGTACAGCACTGGCACCTGTTACAAGTGAGCCAAAGTCAAGAGTATCTATATCAACTGGCGCTGTCGTACGCTCAATGGCGGCATCGGCGAGTTCAGCCCTTCCACTAAAATAGATAGTGTAATCTTCTAAGTTTCGTCCACGAATGATAATGGAATCAAGGTAGTCACCAATTTTTGTTGGACGAAATATCACAGTGGAAATTAAGCGTGCCGATGAAGTAAGCGAATCAGGTAAAACAAGCAATGGGTCTATGAACGGAGATGTCGCAAATTGAAATGCACTATTGATATTACGTTGAATAGAGTCAAGGTAAATAGTGTTTTGAACTGTTGGTGCCCTCTCAAATCGAAAACTTCCCGACAAATCAATATACTCCTTTGATTTATCATTGCCTGTTCTAGTACCAAAAAGCAGAGTATTGTTTATGAAAGGTAGTGTATTAGGTGTTATGAGCAACGCACCATTTACGGCTGTACCAATGAGTCGCAAACGAAAAATACTTTGTCCATTGACCTCAAGTGCTGGGTCGTTTGTAATAATCCTTACATCAAGGGTTTGAGCACCTAAAAGACGCGGTTCATATGTTAAAAACAGCTCAAGAGAATCATTTCCACGGCTGATAAATTGTTGTGTTCCAATGTTACCACTTGGTGAAAAAACGTTGAATATCCCGCTCGGGTCTTGTGCCTCTATGCGAACACCAAGCGCTTCTGAACCACGATTGTACAGCACAATTCGCCTTCTTTGTGTAGGTTTGCCCACAAGAAACGAACCAAAATCCAGCACGGTATCTCGAAAAGGCTTCTGTGGTCGGTCATCATTCAGAATCCGTGCGGGCTGCGTGGAAGCAATCGCAAAACTCGGACGTGCAGAAAGCACGAGTTCGGGGCTTTGGCGCTCAATCCGTACAGAAAGCGAGTCTTGGTTGTCATTATACGCCGCATTGCTGTTGAAGCCGAGCCTATCCACAAAGACCATTTGTGCGGGCAGGTTCGCACCTCGCACGGTAGCAGTGTAGATGTTATTGGAGTTGTAGGTGTCGTTGTCCGGCACAAAAGCAAACTGCTTCAATTGCACAGCATCGGTGAGGCGGAACGAAGCGTTTTGCAGTGCGGGTTGTGCAGGGCTGGTGCGCGTCATGTTGGCGGCAAGGTACACATTGCAGGGCGATGCCGCTGGTGTAGTCGTAAAAGCAGTACAATACTGTGCTGCGGCAGCGCCGTTGACCTCAAGCGGCATACGTGGATTTGCTACGCCTTGCACAATACTCACATTGCTCACAAAAAAACGTGCATCTACCTGTGTCGGTGAAGCAATTACTTGTCCCGCAGAACCGCGCCCGGCGATTGTCCACCGATACAACGCATTTTGGAAGAGAACAGTATTCGATTGCGTAATGGTGCTGCGGCTGAGAGGAACAATAAAGGTTGCAGTCGTCTGGGCAGAAAGCGAGAAAGTATCACAAAAGAATGCCAGTAATGTTAGCAACGTAATGCTGGGTAGCCTAGTCTGAAGGCTGTATTTAGACCGTATGAATGCTTGCATTGTTTGAGTTTTTATTGCTGTGGAGAGAGGAGCACGCATAGAGAAAATTTGCTCAGTGTGCATGATACTGTTACAATTTACGCATCTGCCCGACTACAACGCCGATAATTGCTACCGTGCCGGAGCCTTCGTGAAAGGAAATAGGCGGAAAGGTCTTTGTGGCAGCTTCAAGTTCGGAGACTACGCCCATGCGCACAAAACGTCGTACTAGCACGGTATCATGGAAAAGTGCCACGACAATATCTCCTTCCGAAGCGGAAAATTGCTGCTTGGCAATAACAATATCTCCTTCGCGCAGCGCCTCGGCGCTCATACCGTCGTCGCTGACAATAGCTGCGAAGAGCTGTGGTGGTGCACTGTGTGGAGTACTCTGCGAAGTAGTGTCTGTGCCCGGTTGACCGTTTTCGGACAGAAAAAAGTCGGTATCTATTTTTATCTGCCCGCGTGGTGAAAGAAATGCAGAAAGCGGGTTTTGAGGAGTTCCGTCGCCGACAATAACAACGTTTTTGACGCTTTGCTGCTGGTGATTGAGCATCGGCGAAAGGCTGCGGTGCGCTGTGGACTGAAGTGCTGGTGTCGTAGCAGTAGATTGCGCAATATGCTTGGGTGATGGCGTAAAATCAATAATCTGAATGCCACGCGACGCGCCTTTGGTGGAGCGCCGAATATAGCCCTTTCTCTCCAGTGCCACCAAATACTGCGTTACAGCATTGGTAGAAGCAAAGGAGAATTTATCACCTATTTCTTTCATCGTGGGCGGAAAACCATATTCTTCGACATAATCCTGCAAAAAACGCAGCACATCGTTTTGCTTTATCGTCAGCGCTTGCTTGGTCGGGTCAGTAGTAATGGTTGCTTTCATGGCAGATACTTCATAGCGGATAATGGTGTAACGTGCTTTTCTTCGTGCCTACAATAGGCTGTGCTTATGGATGAAGCTGTACTGATTTGACATCACGGATTTCTTTGCGCAGAATCCGCTCTACGCCTGCTTTGAGCGTGATATTTGCGGTAGAACAGGTGCTGCACGCACCGCTTAATTGCACGAAGACCGTGCCGCCCTCAATGCTGTGGAATGTAATTTTTCCGCCATCGCGCTCAATAAGAGGACGGATTTTTTCGTCCATGATCATAGTAACGCGCTCAAATAATGCCTCGTCGGTAAGAGTAGGGGCTGCGGTTGCCATAGCGGTTTGAAAAAAAAGTGAAACATTGATGCGACCATTATCTATCACATGCGCAAACTAGCTGTATTTTTGTTCACATCAAAAACCTTTCTTGCGAGTGAAATATCTCGCTTCATTCTTTGACACTGGCAACAAGAACTAAGCGTTAGGCTCTATCGCCCGCGTAGAATCACTGAATATGCTCTCAGTAACAGAAAAATTATGACGTATCCTTTTTTCTCGGTTATTATCTGTACCTTCAATCGCGCCCATCTGCTTCCGCGAGCGCTTGATTCCTTGCTTGCCCAGACAGAAATGGACTGGGAGGCTATTATTGTGGACGACGGCAGCGCGGACGATACCTACTCCATAGCCATGCGACTTGTGGAGCAGCGTGAGCAATTTCGCTACATGAAGCATCGGAATCACGGTGTTGGATATTCTCGCACAGCTGGAATTCATGCGGCATTTGGGCAATATTGCACATTTCTGGACTCCGACGATGAGTATTTGCCATCGCACTTGGCTTCTCGACGAAAGCTTATGGAAGCGTCTCCAATGCTGGATATTCTGCATGGTGGCGTGGAAGTTGTTGGTAACCCCTACGTGAACGACCGCCACGACCCCACTAAGCAAATTCACCTGAGCGAATGTGTGATGGAGGGCACAATGATTTTGCGCCGCGAAGCCGCTTTGCGCTTAGGCGGTTTCGGCAGCGAGCGCTACGGCGAAGGGGCTGCGCTTATGGAACGCGCTCAAGCACTTGGTTTGACGATTGCTGCCACCGACATTCCCACCTACCGCTACGACCGCACAACGCCGGATTCGCTGTGTAGTACCTTTCAAGGATAATGAATTTAAGGATAATGGATGAAGAACAAAAAAGCGTACAATCCGCTCACATACTGGCTTTCAGAAGAAGGCGATGTGGTTTTGCGGCAAACACAAGAATTTTTACAAACGACCAACAATGACACTTTTCGTGCAACTATGCTTCTTCGCAAGGCGACCTCATGCCTGCCCGACGTGGCTTCGGATGCGCTTGAAATCATTCTTTCGCGGCAAAAAGCATTGGTATTTGGTGAGTGGACTCGAGGCGGCTTTTTCACACGGCAGTCCTTAGAGCAAGCAACGTCTCCCGTTATCGCCAAGCACCATGCAGAACGCTTTGGGAACTGCCGACATGTGCTGGAGATTTGTTCCGGTGCGGGGTTTGATACCGCAGCGCTGGCGCACGCAGCTGGGCGAGTTACGACGATTGAAGCCGATGAGCGCCTTGCGGAAATGGCGCGGCACAATCTAGCGGAGCAAGGCATCACAAATGTGGAAGTAGAGTGTGGTTGTGCGGAGGATGTTTGCAAGCGTTTGGATATGAGCACTTTCGATGGTTTTTGGTCAGATCCTTCACGGCGAGACGCGCATGGGCGGCGTATTCAATCCCCCGATGAGTATGCACCTTCGCTACAATGGCTGCAAAGTATTCCAGTGCGCGGTGTGCGCGGTATTAAAATTGCTCCCGGAGTGAACTGCGAGGCGCATCATCTGGCGGGCGATTGGCGGCGCGAGTGGGTCGGCTTCGAGGATGAATGCCGTGAACAGGTCTTGTGGTGCGGCTTAGAAGAGGGAGTACTGCGTGATGGAACGGCAACGCTATGCAACGACGATGGAATGTCCGAACAGTGGAAACCACCGGAAAAACCTGCAACAGCCAAACTCTGGAATGGCGACGAAACCTTGCTTGCCGGGAAGTTTTTGCTTGAGCCGCACGGGGCACTTATTCGCACGGGGCATCTGGCGACTTTTTTTGCGGAACGAGACTGGATGCTGTTCGATGAGCAGATTGCCTATGGTATTGCACCCTGCAAGCCACCACAAAGCGCATGGTACGGGCGGTTTGAAATCATTGAGGCGCTACCCTTTCACTATGGGCGGCTGAAAGAGCGCCTCAGCGCTTACGGATGGGGCAACGGCACAGAAATAAAAAAACGAGGTTTTCCCGAAATGCCGGAAGAGGTTCGTAAGAAACTCAAACTGCCAAGCGGTGGCAAGACAGGAGTTGTGGTCTGCACACGAAAAGGAAATCGCCACTGGGCGATACTAGCGCGGCGCAGTGGCGATTGAGAAAGGTCTTTTGAGAAAACGTTTGAAAGAGCGCTACACGCACTCGCCTTCGGGTGTGCAGACTTGCCCGTTCAGCGTTTGCAGCGTGGCGGGCGCATGCTCTTGTTGCCATTCGGCGAATGATTTCGTGAGAACTTCCAGAAAAATGCTGCTCTCTTGTGCGCCTGAAACGGCATAACGTCTGTTGAATACGAAAAATGGTACACCTTGAACGCCTATTTCCGCCGCTTCTTGAATATCTGCTTTCACCATGTCGGCGTATTCTATGCCTTGCAGCACTCCCGTTACTTCATCTGCATTCAAGCCAATATCCGTGCCGATTTGAACCAATGTTTGCGTATCAGAAATGTCGTTGCCGTGCACGAAATGTGCCGCAAAAAGCGCTTCTTCTGCCGCATCCTGCAAGCCGTGTGTGTGTGCCAAGTGCGAAAAACGGTGTGCGTCGTAGGAATTTGCTACGACTGCCTTTTCAAAGTGATATTCCAAGCCCGCCTCACGCGCCATTGCCGTTACGCCGTTAAGCATTTGCCGCGCTTGCTCAGGGTGCAAGCCTTTCTTGGAAGCAAGCATTTGTGCGTAATTGGGGTAATCGCCTGCTTTTGTGTGGGGGTCAAGCTGGAAACTTTTCCATGTTACTGTGATAGCGTTTTTGTGGGGAAATTGTGCGAGAGCAGCTTCAAATCGGCGCTTGCCGATGTAGCAGAAGGGACATAGTACATCCGACCAGATTTCTACGTGCATGGGTGGTGATGGGTTGGTGAAGTTTTCGTCATTGCGATTTCTTGTTGGTCATTCGTACAAAACTACATAATTTTTCTTTTTCCGCTTCCATTTGTGGAGCTATATTTTCTTCAGCTATTAAGGTAATTTTTATGTTCTTGGGGCTTCGTACTGTCGGTTATGCTGCGCCAGACCTTGCGGCAGCAAAGGCGTGGTACACCACCGCTTTTGGAAAAACACCGTACTTCGATGAGCCGTTTTATGTGGGGTTCAATATCGGTGGGTATGAATTAGGGCTGATACCGGACGCGGAATATGCGGACGGTTCAACGTTAGTGTATTGGGGGGTGGAGGATATTGATATTGCATACGCACATTTGCTTGCCTGTGGTGCGACGGCACACTCGGAGCCAACTGGTGTCGGTGGTGAAATTTGGGTGGCAACTGTGCGCGACCCGTTTGGGAATGTGCTGGGAATTATCGAAAATCCTGAGTTTCGAGTTGAGGGGTAATATCACTACACTGGAAGAATGCGCTACCTTTCTAAGTTTCTTGTGCAAAACAAACATATAAGTCATTTATTTAAGTAGCAACCCTTTGCGAACGCGGACACTAATTGGAACTCGAATGTAAAACAAAAGCGTCAATACCATTCGGGTATTGACGCTTTTGCGTACAATGATGTTCAAGGTCGGACAACGTCTTCGGTTTACGGTTGAATCCGATAAATCATGCGCGGATACGGGTTGGTTTCGCGTATGTGTTCTGCGCCCGTTATCCATTTCACCGTGCGTTCCAGCCCCAAGCCGAAGCCGCTGTGCGGCACACTGCCGTAACGACGTAAATCCAAGTACCACTCGAAGGACTCCAGAGGTAAATCATGCGACAAAATACGCTCTTTGAGCGCATCGAAATCGTCCTCACGCTGCGAGCCGCCTATAATCTCACCTGCACCTTCAGGAGCAAGCATATCCATCGCAAGCGCTACTTTCGGATTGTCGGGGTCGCGTTTCATATAGAACGCTTTTACCTCCGTTGGATAGCGATGTACAATGCACGGCTTCTCAAACTGCTGCATAAGTACTTCTTCTTGTGGAGCGCCAAAATCCTCGCCCCACGGGAAATCTACTTGTATTTCCGTTCCGTCTGGCTGTTTTTTGTTGAGCTTGACGTTGTTTTTGTTCAGCCATTCTACGGCTTCGGTATAGGACATACGATGGAAAGGGCGGCGTACTTTTTCCAATTTGGTAATGTCGCGTCCCAAAGTAGCAAGCTCTTGCTGACGGTGCTTCAAGACAGTCTGCACGATATATTCAACGAAATCTTCTGCCAAGTCCATATCATCGGCAAGCTCGAAGAATGCGGCTTCTGGCTCGACCATCCAAAATTCCGTCAAGTGGCGGCGCGTCTTGGATTTTTCAGCGCGGAAAGTAGGACCAAAGGTATAGATTTTGCCCTGCGCCATTGCGGAGGCTTCGCCGTAAAGCTGACCGGACTGCGACAAATATGCTTTGCCCAAATCGAAATACTCTGTTTCAAAAAGTGTAGAAGTGCCTTCGCAAGCCGCCGGTGTGAGGATGGGAGAGTCCATGAGCGTAAAGCCATTGCCGTCGAAGAAATCGCGTATTGCTTTCACAATCGTTGCCCGCACCCGCATAATAGCGTGTTGGCGAGTGGAGCGCAGCCACAGGTGGCGGTTTTCCATGAGGAATGCGTCGCCGTGTTCTTTAGGCGTGATGGGGTAATCTTTCGCAATTTGCCAGATTTTAATTTCTTTCACATCCACTTCCACGCCACCCGGAGCGCGTTCTTCGGCACGAACTGTACCGGTGATGCGCACAGAGCTTTCTTGCGTGAGAGATTTTGCTGCCTCGAAGACTTCTTCCGCCACATTGGGCTTGAAGACGACGCATTGTGCGATGCCAGAGCCGTCGCGGAGCTTGATAAATTGGAGCTTTCCTTTGCCAGTGGTGTCATAGACCCAACCGTTGAGCGTTACTTCTTGACCGATTGCTTCTTGAAGCCGTTCAATAGTTTGGTAGGATTGATATGCTGATGCCATAATGATTGAAATAATAAAACGAACTGTGGTAAACATGAGTAATTGTGCCGCACAAAGCAGATTTTTATTTTCCTGCATCTATGCTTGTTGAGGGATTATTCTTTTCTTGCACCTCATCGCGCACGGTTTTGGCAAAAGCGCGGAGCGTCTGCATTTGTTTTCTTAGACGGATGCCGGCTTCTTTATTGCCTTTGTCGTAAAACTTTGTAAAGTCCTTTTCAAAGGTGCGAATGAGCGCTTGGAGTTCTTCGTAGCGGTTCATAGCAAAAATGTTGAGTAGCTAAAGTTTTATTTACAAGACGTTCTTCAAAATAATCCGATTACAACCCGCTTAAAAATTCATTCCCGTACTTCCAAATATCCCCTGCACCGAGTGTCATCACAATATCGCCTTCGCGCATTATGCTTCGGAGCGTGGCGGGAACGTCTTGTTTATTCGGAATGTACTGAACGTGGCGGTGCCCGAATTGCGTGGCTGCATTAGCGATGATTTCGCCCGTAATGCCCTCAATAGGTGCTTCGCGAGCGGGATATACGTCGGTAACAATGAGGTGGTCGGCATCGCCAAAGGCTTTGCCGAAGTCCGCGCAGAAATCGCGTGTTCGAGTGAAGGTATGGGGTTGGAAAACGCAGATAATGCGTCGTTTCCAGCCCTTGCGGGCAGCTTCCAGTGTGGCGCTTACTTCGGAGGGATGGTGCGCGTAGTCGTCAATGACCATTACACCATTCTTTTCGCCCTTGATTTCAAACCGACGGTACACGCCCGCAAAGCCTTCGAGAGCGCTGCGAATATCATCCACACTCACACCAAGTTCAAGTGCGACAGTGATAGCGCCAAGGGCATTACGGACGTTGTGCAAGCCCGGAATATTGACGCGAATTTGCCCTAAGTCTTTACCGTGTTGCTGAAGTGTAAAGTCCGATGAACGCTCATGGTGTGAGACATTGACAGCGCGAACATCGCACTGAGGCGAAAGTCCGTAGGTGATGACTTTTTTGTTGATTGTGGGCAGCACTTCCATCACGCCCGGATTGTCTAGGCATACTGCCACCAGCCCGTAAAATGGGGTTTTGTTGGCAAATTGAGCAAACGTACGCTTGATGTCGTCAAAATCGGCATAAATGTCTAGGTGCTCTGCTTCTACATTTGTAATCACGGCTATCGTGGGCAAAAGCTGCAAAAAAGAACGGTCGTATTCGTCTGCTTCCACTACCGTCCAGTCACCGCGACCCAAGCGGGCGTTTGTGCCGCCCAAGCCGCTCAGTTTGCCACCCACAATCACCGTTGGGTCAATGCCGCCTTTCATCAGAATCAAGCCGCACATAGACGTCGTTGTGGTTTTGCCGTGCGTCCCGGCAATAGCGAGGCAGTATTTGAGACGGGTAACTTCGGCGAGCATTTCAGCGCGGCGAATGATGGGGATTTTGCGACGTTGAGCTTCAACCGTTTCAGGGTTTTCATTGATTCGTACAGCACTGGAGTACACCACAGCTTCCGCACCTTCGATATTTTCTGTGCGGTGTCCCTCAAAAATTGTTGCGCCCAGTGAAGCGAGGTGATTTGTCACCTCGGACTTTTGCAAATCAGAGCCGCTCACGGTAAAGCCTTGGT
Organism: Ignavibacteria bacterium; assembly: GCA_014654705.1. Taxonomy (GTDB): domain Bacteria; phylum Bacteroidota; class Ignavibacteria; order Kapaibacteriales; family UBA4661; genus PH2015. The sequence continues at coordinate 38,561 of JACVZY010000093.1, read as the reverse complement.
CAAGCAGAATTTCCGCAATGCCGCTCATTCCTATACCGCCGATACCGACGAAATGAATACGTTGTAGTTTTGAAAACATAAAGGGAGAATGTGGGGTGTTGGGTTTTTGAATGGTAAGTTGGGGGGAAGCCGTTTCAAATCTTTTGATGTTTATTCAAAACAAAGCACTCAAAAACTCAATATTATCTTCAAAGGCGCTCGGATAGTGGAGTAGCGGTTGGAATACTGACGATAACGGTTGTTTCCTGATTCAGGACGCTCTGAATGGTGATGGTACCGTTATAGATTTCAAGCAGTTTTTTGACGATTGCCATGCCTAAGCCCGCTCCTTGCTGCTCGTTGCTCAAACGGTCAGATTGGAAAAATGGTACTCCAAGATTGGGGATGTCGGTTTCTTTAATGCCACAGCCTTTATCGTTGACAACAAGGTGGTATGTCGAGCCATCTACTCTACCACTAACGGTAATCGGTGAGCCGGGCTTCGAGAATTTCAAGGCATTGCTGGCGACTTCTTGAATAATTTTGTACACATCCTTGCTGTCCATCGAAATTTCGGAATCTTCAACCGAAATAACAAGGTCGCTTGTACGCTCAAGGTCAGTCGCTTGCATATTGAAAATATCTTCTACCATACCGAGGATACCGCCTTCGGTCATAAGTTTACGCAAGAGCGCAATGTCGTTGGGCTTGGATGCAATACTTTGAAGTTGCGTGAAAACCAGAAAATTTTCGGTCAAGTGGCGGAGGCGTTCGGCAGAAATACGAATGTCATGTGCGATACTTTCCAGTTCGGTATAATCCACTCCTCGACCGTTCTTGGCATCGTTTGCAAGCATATCAATCATATCCGTCGAAGAGATGATGCCGGTGAGTGGTGTGCGAAATTCGTGGGGTAAAGCATAACTAATGTTTGCCCCCAGCTTATCAACCATAATGCCGACTTCTCGCCCAATTTTCTCTTTAATATCTTCTTCTTTCGCAAATTGAGTATTAACGGCATTGATAAGTTCATCGGTTGTAAAAGGCTTTGTCAGGTAGTCATTGGCACCCAACTCCATGCCTCGGCGCATATCGGCTTTTTCAGCCTTAGCAGTGAGGAAAATAAATGGCACAGTGCGTATGCCGTCAGTTTTGCGTATTTGCTCCAATGCACCGAATCCATCCATGCGAGGCATTGATACGTCGCACAAAATTAGGTCGGGGCGTTCGGACTTTGCCATCTCAATGCCCGCCAGACCGTCTTCGGCGGTCATGGTCTCATAACCCTCGAACTGAAGCGTCGTAGCAATGTCCTCGCGGATAAAATCTGTATCGTCTATAACGAGAATCTTTTTCATAACATTGCTTTAGTCAAGCATGAATAAAGAGAGAGGTTGCAAGAGTAATGCAAAACTATCACGATTTTGTTTTCGCTGTTTTTTTTGCTGTACCATTGGAAGTAGTCTTTTTGGTGCCGGTTTTCTTGCTGTCGGCTTTCGATGTCTTTTTTGCTGCCGTTGTCTTAGTGGCAGCTTTTTTCTTTTTGGGCTTTTCGGGGTCGAGACTAATATCTCCGGCAAACGCCAGACAGTCTTGCAAAGTAAGCTCTTCTGCTGCGGTACCTTTCGGCAATTTAACTTTTTGCTTGCCTATTGCCAAACAATGCCCCCAACGGTCTTTCAAAACCCGCAAAATTGCGCCCGTCTCCAGCGTAAATTCTTTGATGATTTTGTCGCTGTCTGCCTTGCGTTTAGCAAGGAGAATTTCAACAGCCCTGTCGGTAGAAATTGTGTACGGGTCGTCGTTTTTGGTGAGCGAATAAAAACTGTCATCATGCAAAATGTAGGGACCAAAGCGTCCCAGCGCCACTTTCATATCCTTACCCTCGAACTGCCCGACTATGCGTGGCAGGCGGAAAAGCGTCATTGCTTCTTCCAGAGTAATGGACTGAAGCGATTGCCCGGCGCGAAGGCTGGCAAATTTTTTCTCTTCGTCTTCTTGTTCTCCGATTTGTGCCACCGGACCGTATCGTGCCATGCGAACATAGACATTTTTGCCGCTGGCGGGGTCTGTACCAAGCAAACGGTCGGTGCGCTCGGTGAAGAGCCGTAATGCCTCTTCCAGCATAATCGTTTCCAGCGATTGTCCTGAGCGAAGGTTCGCATATTTTTTATCTTCATCCGTGGGGTCGCCGATTTGCACCACCGGACCATAACGAGCAAGTCGAGTATAGACGTTGCGCCCGCTTTCCGGGTCTTTGCCCAGAAGCCGCTCTCCGCTTTGGCGCTCGGCGCTTTCGACTGTCTTTTCAACGATTTGATGAAACGGAATATAGAAATTTTCTATCATCTTGTTCCACACTTTTTCGCCTCGTGCAATTTCATCGAACTCTTTTTCTACCGTTGCGGTAAAGTTATAGTCCATTATTTGGTCGAAGTGTTTGACCAAAAAGTCTGTCACCAGCATTCCTACATCGCTGGGGAAGAGTTTGTTCTTTTCTGCGCCGTAGTTTTCTGTCTCTGTGCGTTTGGTAACAGCATTATTCTGAAGTGTGAAAATTGTTACCAACCGTTGTTTACCTTCACGCTCTTCTTTGACCACATAGCCACGCTTTTGAACGGTAGAAATTGTCGGTGCGTAGGTGGAGGGGCGACCAATACCAAGTTCTTCCAGTTTTTTTACCAGACTCGCCTCGGTATATCGCGGCGATGGCTTTCCGAAGCGCTCGGTGGCGGTCATTTGGCGTAATTTCAGCGTTTCGCCTTGCTTCAAAGGCGGTAGGATTCCCTCATCGTCGCCATCACTTTCGTCGTCGGTAGATTCAAGATATAATTTCAAAAATCCGTCAAATTTGATGACCTCGCCCGTAGCGGTCAGCGTTTCCGGCACAGTCGAAATGGCAACTGTCGCAATGGTGCGCTCTAGCTGTGCATCTGCCATCTGCGAGGCAACTGCACGCTTCCAGATAAGTTCATAAAGGCGCACTGCATTTGCGTCCACATCGCCGTTGGGCGAAATAGCGCGGCGTGTAAAGTCCGTAGGGCGAATGGCTTCGTGCGCTTCTTGGGCTGAGTCGTTTTTGGTAACGTATTTCTGTGGATTGCTATACTGAGCGCCGAAGGCGTTGGTGATAGCTTCTTGCGCTGCATCAATTGCCAATTCTGACAGATTCACCGAGTCCGTACGCATATAGGTAATATGCCCGCCTTCGTAGAGGCGCTGCGCCAAAAGCATCGTTTGCGTTATGGAATAGCCGAGCTTACGGCTTGCTTCCTGCTGCAAGGTGGAGGTGGTAAATGGTGCTGCGGGTGATTTTTTTGCGGGTTTTACTTCAAGGTTTTTAATACTAAAAGTAGCGCCTTTGCAAGCGTTCAAGAATGTTTCGGCGGTATCAGCTTTATCGAAGCGCTTGGGCAGTTCTGCTTTGAAGGTACGTCCACCTGCGGCTGGTTCAAACTCAGCATTGACGCGGTAGAGCGATGTGGCGTTGAAATTTTGCACCTCGCGCTCGCGCTCCACAATCAGGCGCACCGCTACTGACTGCACACGCCCTGCGGACAAGGATGGACGGACTTTTTTCCATAGGACGGGGGACAGCTCGAATCCTACCAATCGGTCAAGAACACGGCGTGCCTGCTGGGCATTCACGAGGTCTTCGTCAATGCCGCGTGGGTTCTGGACTGCCTTTAAGATGGCAGGCTTCGTGATTTCGTGAAAAACTATGCGTTTAGTCTTTTCCTTACGGAGCTTTAAGGCTTCAAAAAGGTGCCACGAGATAGCCTCACCTTCGCGGTCCTCGTCCGATGCAAGCCAGACGGTTTCTGCTTCGGCGGCGAGTTTTGTGAGATTGCTAACGACTTCGCGTTTATCCGGCGAGACTTCGTACCGAGGTCGGAAGCCGTTTTTGACATCAATAGCATCGTCGGTTTTCACAAGGTCGCGGATATGACCAAAGCAAGACTTGACAATAAAGTCTTGTCCTAAAAATTTCTCAATCGTTTTCGCTTTTGCGGGTGATTCGACGATGACAAGGTTTTTGACCATAATGATTGTTATGCTGGATATGACACTGTCGGGATCTTACTCAAGTTCAAAGAAGAAAATATTTCTTATTTGAGCGCATAAAACTACAAACCTTTTCCGATACCGTCAAACGCTTTTCTTGGACGGAAAGGAAAAATGCTGTTTTTACTACGCTCTCCCAATAATAATTGGTCAAGCAAGAAATATACCAAACGCCACTTTCTGTCGGTATGCTGTGGAAAATTAGGTTTTATTATGGAAAAATTGTAATTTAGTAGTCTTTACCAACTCGCAAAAGTTGGTGAAGATATGGCAAATAACTCTTTCATTTTCATCTTTTACGTTTCAAGCGAGCTGTTATCATGGCAACTGTAGTTCCACCCCTTGAAAAAGTGCGTAATATCGGTATTTCCGCGCACATTGACTCCGGCAAAACCACCCTTTCCGAGCGTATCCTGTTTTATACAGGTCGTATTCATGCTATTCACGAAGTACGCGGCAAAGACGGCGTTGGCGCGAAAATGGACTCAATGGATTTGGAACGCGAAAAAGGCATTACGATTCAGTCCGCCGCTACGTTCTGCGAGTGGGGCGATTACAATATCAACCTCATCGACACCCCCGGTCACGTGGACTTCACGGTCGAAGTAGAGCGTGCGCTTCGCGTTCTTGACGGCGCAGTTCTCGTACTGTGCTCGGTTTCGGGCGTGCAAAGCCAGTCTATCACTGTCGACCGTCAAATGCGTCGGTACAATGTACCGCGCCTTGCCTTCATCAACAAAATGGACCGTGCCGGCGCAAATGCTGATAAAGTAATTTCGCAACTCCGCGAAAAACTGCATCATAATGCCGTTATGATTACTATGCCAATTGGTCGTGAGGCTGATTTTGCAGGCGTTGTTGACCTTATCAAAATGAAAGCCGTGTATTATGAGGGACCGGCGGGCGAAACCATTCGTTACGCCGACATTCCGGCAGAACTTCTTGCCGATGCGAAAGATCGCCGCCATAAACTCATCGAAGCGATTTCTGACTTTGATGATGCAATTATGGAGAAATTCTTGGGTGAACAAGAAGACGCGATTACCGAAGACGAGATTAAAGCGGCTGTTCGCAAAGGCACATTGTCCCTGAAACTCACGCCCGTCTTTGTTGGTTCTGCGTACAAAAATAAAGGCGTTCAAACGCTTTTGGATGCAGTCGTGAGCTACCTTCCCAGCCCACCGGAAACCAAAATTGAGGCGCTTGACCAAGACAATGGCGAAGCAAAAATCGAACTCAAATCGGACCCGACAAAGCCGCTTGTTATGCTTGCCTTCAAACTGGAAGACGGCAAATATGGTCAGCTGACCTATATGCGTATCTATCAAGGTACGGTGAACAAAGGCGATACGGTTATCAATATGTCCAACGATAAGAAAATCAAAATCCCACGCCTTGTGCGGATGCACTCCGCCGAGATGAACGAGATTGACTCCGCAAAAGCAGGCGATATTGTCGCGCTCTTCGGTGTAGATTGTGCTTCGGGCGATACTTTCACCGACGGCAAGCAAAACGTAACAATGTCGTCTATGTTCGTTCCGAACCCGGTTATTGAACTTGCGGTTGCACCGAAAGACAAGACCGGTCAGGTAAACTTCTCCAAAGCGCTTAACCGCTTTACCAAAGAAGACCCGACCTTGCGTGTGTATCGTGATGAAGAAAGCGGCGAGACTATCATCAAAGGTATGGGCGAGTTGCACCTAGAAATTTACATTGAGCGTATCAAACGTGAGTATAACTGCGAAGTAAACGTCGGTAAGCCGAAAGTGGCATTCCGCGAGGCACTCACGAAAAGGGCTGAATTCAATTACACCCATAAAAAGCAAACCGGTGGTTCGGGTCAGTTCGGTCGCGTAGCCGGCTACTTTGAACCGATGGAAGTCGAAGGCGACAAACTCTACGAATTCGTAGATGAAATCGTTGGTGGTGTGATTCCCCGTGAATATATTCCTGCCTGCGACAAAGGCTTTGCCGAGCAGTTCAAGAACGGTCAGCTCATCGGGCAGCCTGTCATGGGTGTTCGTGTGGTACTGAATGACGGTGCCTATCACGCCGTGGACTCGTCGGAGATGGCGTTCAAAGTTGCTGCCATGACAGCAGTGCGCGAACACTACAAAGATGCCGCTCCGGTTGTTCTTGAGCCGATTATGAACGTGGAAATCTCTGTACCGGACGAGTTCCAAGGTCAGGTTATCGGTCAGTTGAACCAGCGTCGTGGTGTGATTATGGGCACGGACACTGATAACAACTACGTCATTGTGAACGCCGAAGTACCGCTTTCCGAGATGTTTGGCTATTCTACTGACCTCCGCTCTGCTACACAAGGCAAAGGCGAGTTCTCGATGGAATTTGTGAAATACGCCCAAGTACCGAAATCTATCCAAGAAGAAATGACCAAAGAATACCAAAAGCGTCGTGCTGAAGGTAACGCATAAGCGTCGTTCTTCCGAAACAGTATAAAAAAGCGGCAAGGTTTTTTCGTAAAACCTTGCCGCTTTTTTTTGAGCGAAACCAATTATTGCGGGATGTGGGGTGCAGCGAAGACGATTTGTTTTTATTCCTAACTTTACCAACTTTCACAACGATGAAAGCTTGAGGTGTATCCCGAAACTGTTGCGCCTCCTCACCAAACAGCCCTTCGCTATCTTCATCTTCCACGTAATTTCGTAGTTCATTGCCCAATCTAATATCCACGGAAAGTTCGGCTGCGAGCGCACCACCAGCGTCGGGCGTTGGATAATCTTCTGTGCGCCAATGAGCTTATTCCAGTCGTGTTTCGCTGCCTTCATCGTGCTGCTTTGTAACAGTAGAGGTTGAGATAACTGCTTGCATAAATTTTACCATCCTTACCAGTCACAACACCAGTAAAAAATGTTTGCTTATTACTTGCATTGTCGGGGGATGCAATTTTCCATAGTATTTTGCCATCCGTTGCGTCAATGGCATAAAGTAAGCCATCATCACCACCAATGATATAGATTATACCGTTCATAAAAAAAGGTGTGCGACTTGAACCAGGTACTTTTGTTTGCCAAAGGATTTGACCGTCTTCTTGTTTCAGGGCATATAAAGTACCAAGACTACTACAACCAATAATTTTTTTATCTGCTTGAATAATTCCTGATAACCAAAAGTTGTAATCTGTGTTTGTTCGCCACATCAATTTGCCTGTCAATAAATCATTGCACTGAATACTCTGCCCAATAGCAGTAAAAATACGATTGTCATCAATAATAGGCAGCCCGTCAGGTCGTACATTAATAGCTGGTGTTTCGGCTTCTCGTTGAAGTAGTTCGTAAATTTTTTGCCCAGATGTTAAGTTAAAAAGCGCAAGGTATGTTTTGTTGCGAAAGCTGGTAGAGGCTTCCCCATAAATTAACGTCATGACCAACAATGTATCTGACGAGCGAATTATTGGTACTATCCAATACGGCGAAATTGATTTAGGATACTTTAAGATTGCTCTTTCTTTGCCTGTGAGGATATTGCCAAGTATTGCATTAGCAGAGTCGTTAATTGTAGAAAAAAAATACGTTTTACCGACTCCGGTAGCACCCTGACTGCCCCATTCGGTATTGCGTGATGTTTCGTTACTCCAAAGAGTTTGACCATTTAAGGTGTTAATGCCATAATTATACAGTCTATTATTAACAACAAGAATATTGTCATAGTCATGGAGATAATCAACCAAAACAGATTTATCAGAAAGAAAAAAGTCTGACCATTGCCACACCTTATTCCCTGCATTTCTGTTAATGCCAAAGAGAGTTGATTTCTTACCATCAATTCCTAATGCAATCACGTGGTCTTGTACTATTGTCAGGCTCATTGCTCCTTCGATAAGCCGACCATTTGAAATAGGTGCTTGCCATAATAATTGCGGTTGTTGTCCAGCACTGGTCAAAAAATCACAACTCGTCAATGAAAGTATAAAGATAAGAGCATACATATTTTTTTTCATGGCTATCTCCTTTTGGCTATAATAAATGGGGAATTTGGCTGGTCAAATATTCTTTCAAAAGCAGTTTTTGCTTTGGGATGATTACTACTCATATTGTGGCTTACTGATGTTGCTTCAATTACTTGATAGCTTCCTGTACCTGTGAATTTCTGCGCCTCCTCCCCAAACAGCCCATCGCCATCCTCATCTTCCAAATAATCTCGTAGCTCATTGCCAATCCATATCCACGGAAAGTTTGGCTGCGAGCGCACCACGAGCGTTGGGCGTTGGATAATCTTCTGTGCGCCAATGAGCTTATTCCAGTCGTGTTTCGCTGTCCACGACAGGTACGTCGCCCCGCGCGACCACTGCACCGCGCCGAAAGCGTGCCACAGCCCACCGAGAATGTTACCGCCCACAAAATTCGTTAGCGACACTGCCGTTGACCACGCCGTCGCGCCCCAGTAGATGGGCAGGAGTGTCCAGTTGGTCATATCGGCAAGAAAGATATTCATCGTGCTGCTTTGTAACAGTAGAGGTTAAGAAATGAACGAGCGTAAATTTTCCCATTTGCACCAACAACTTTTCCCGTAAAGAACGAGCCGGAGCGCTTATCGTCATCGGGAGAGGGCATTTTCCAAATGATTGTTCCTTGCTTTCCATCAATGGCATAAAGATTACCATCACCACCAATCAAATACACCACACCATTCATAAAAAACAATCCTGTTACCGAGCCAGCTGTTTTTGTTTTCCAGAGAACTTTGCCCGTTTCTGGCTCAAAGGCTTGCAAAAAACCATCATCGTCATTGGCAAAGAGAATATTATCACCAAGAATAACCCCACCTTCGGTAAAGGGTCTTGGTGTTGTTGTGCGCCAAAGAAGTTTTCCGGTGGCAATTTCATTACACTGAACGCCAAAGCCAATAGCAGTAAAAACTCTATCGCCTTGCACCACAGGCACACCCATAGGAAGATTATTCTCAGTGGACGGACCTTCGCGCTGAAGGAGGGTATAGACTTCTTTGTTTTGGGTAACGTTAAAGAGTGTGAGATAGGTTTTGTTGTAGAAATTTGTTGCTGCCTCGCCGTACACCGATGTAACAGTAAGCATTGTATCTTGGTTGGAAGCTACGATAGGGGTAGCAAAAAAAGCACCATTGCTTTTGGGGTAAACAATTAAATTGGTTTCTTTTCCAGTTTGTATTTGTGCTTTAATCAAGCTATTTATATTTGCCTTTAAAGAAAAGAAAAACCAGTTTCCAATGCCAGTTGCTCCTAAACTTCCTGTATTTCTATCTGGAGAATCCATACTCCATAATGTTGTACCATTGTTGATATTGATACCATAATTTGTCCCACGATTACTTACTACCATGATATTATTATGAATATAAACATGGTCAACCAAGGAATATCGGTCTGTTATAAACCAATCTGCCCACGTCCACAACTGCTTTCCAGATTCTTTGTCAAAAGCAAAAAGTGTCCTTTTTCCCGATGAATTACCAAGTGTTACAACAATATTTTGTTGAAGAACATTTGCTATTTCTCCGTCTGTTAGGCTGCCATTTGAAATCGGCGACCGCCACAGCAAATTTCCTGACTGGCTGCCCGAAGATGTGAGATCACAGCTTGACAGCATTGTGAACGTAAACCAATAAAGGATGAAACGATACGTGAGTGTTTGTTTTAAAGATTTCATCGACGTTTAAGTATTTCAAATGGAGAAAACTGTATTTCAAATGCTCGTTCAAACTGCTCTTTTGCTTTCGGATGATTGCTGCTCATATTGTGGCTCGTCCCTTTCATTTCAAATTGTCGAAAGTTACCCGTACCGTTGAATTTCTGCGCTTCCTCGCCAAAGAGTCCATCGCCATCCTCATCTTCCAAATAATCTCGTAGCTCATTGCCAATCCATATCCACGGAAAGTTTGGCTGCGAGCGCACCACGAGCGTTGGGCGTTGGATAATCTTCTGTGCGCCTATTAGCTTATTCCAGTCGTGTTTTGCCGTCCACGTCAGGTAGGATGCCCCGCGCGACCACTGCACCGCGCCGAAAGCGTGCCACAGCCCACCCACAGCACATTACCACCCACAAAATTTACTACTGGCACTGCATAGATTCAGACCACGAACTACTTACATCTTTTGAAGAAACCCAGCTACTCCCCGCTTGAAATCATCTGTTGTGCGAGCAATCGCATTCATAGAGCAGGCATAGTCCAGCGCAGCATCAAGGGACATTCCCGACAGGTTGCCGAGAATTTCTTTTGTCAGCGCTATTGCCGGAGTGCTGTTTGCTGCAAGCATTTGTGCGACTTCCAAGACTTTCGCATCCAAGTCTGCATCGTCCGCGACATGTGTGGTCAAGCCCAGACGATATGCTTCATCGGCGCTGACATTTTCGGCGGTCAGCAAGAGGCGCTGCGCCTGCGTTCCGCCAATACGCCGTACAAGGTAAACTGAGACAATAGCCGGAATAAAGCCAATCTTGACTTCTGAATAGCCAAATATCGCTTTTTCACGCGAGGCGACGACAATATCACACACCGACGCAATACCACATCCGCCCGCAATGGCTGCGCCCTGCACACGAGCAACAACGGGCTTCGGGCAGGAATAAATCGCAGAGAGCATATCGTGGAAACGCCGTGAATCGGCTTTGTTCTGCATCACAGAATTTTGCGAAATCTCCTGCAAATACGCCAAGTCCATACCCGCGCAGAACACTTTCCCGTTTGCCGCCAGCACAATCGCTTTCACTGCGTCGTTCGCGCCGAGCGTTTGGAAGGCGTGTGTGATTTCGCTGATGAGCGTGGGATTGAGTGCGTTACGTTTATCGGGTCGGTTCAGGGTGATGGTGGCGATGGAAGAATCGGTGGGGAGGTCGAGGAGTATGCCCGTGTAGCTCATAGTTCTGTGCATTTGAATCAAAAAATTCGTAAAAATCGAGCGTAAAATTGACGTGCTTGAAATTCAATATGCACGGTTAATCAAAAATATAGCGATAGCCCTGCTGTGCATAACCACCAAAGTCGTCAACGCTATGTTGTTGCCAGTTGTCGGAGTAATGAATAAGAAACATTTTCTGTTTCACATCGGCGGGAAGCGCTTGGAGGTCGCTGAGAGGAGTATGAACGGCACCGGAAAAAAACTGCACATCGTGGAACATTACTTCGGAGAGCGGCGCATAATGGTTCAGGAGGTCAATATCCATGCGGGTATCTGCTGAAACAAAAACACGTTGATTGATATAGACTCCGTAGGAAATGAAAGAGTCTTGCCATGTTGCGGCTTGTTCGGGAACGTGTTTGGTGCGGAACATTTCGATATGAATATCGCCGACTTGCACTTCAAATGTCTCACGGTCGTGTCCGCCCTTCCATGCGGGGCGAATGGGGTCGAAGTAATCGTAGAAAGAAAGTTTTTTGCCTGCGTCGTCTTGTTCGTTCCATTCCAAACCGCCTCGGAGCGTCATATCCCACAGAATACGTTCGTACTCTTCGGTGATAATCATCTTCAATTTGGGTTTGCCCATGATGCGGCGAGCAATATAGCGATTTGCCAGCGCCAGCGACTCGATGCCGCCTACGTGGTCGGCGTGGCTGTGCGTGGGCAGAATCACTTCCAAGCCTGACATTTCCAATCCCGCGAGGTTGTGCAGTGCCATCGGACCGGTCATACCAAAGTCCACAACGACGTGTGTATCGCCTTGCACGATGACAAAATTGGTCTGGTAGAGAGTCTTTGCAAAGGCAGAGCCTACACCAAGAAAAAATATTTCGAGTGTGCCATCGTTTTTGAGGCTAAGTTTGCCATTTGCTGGGACAATACGCATATTTCAGACTACCAATGAAGTGAAATCAATAGGTTAGAGCAAAAACCTTCACAAAATGAAATGTAATTCACAAGGTAAAAACAGGGCTTCAATCTACGATAAAAGCGGGAATCTACAAAAAAAATTCACATCCCGATAAGAACTTATCGTATTTTGTGGTCAAGCAGAGTGATTACATCGTGTTCACAATTTTTTCACAAAATTTTCTTGTTTGTATGGAAGCGCTCGTGTCGGTTTTGTTCGATATAGCAACATTACTGGAAATGCTTGATGAAAACCCATTCAAAATTCGTGCCATTCAGAGCGCTGCCCGCGCATTGGAGGACGCAGACCTGACTGCACTTGGGCTGGAAGAAATACTCGCGCTGCCGGGTGTGGGCAAGGGCACGGGCGAACTCATTGCGGAATTTCACGAGACAGGTTCTATTCGGCAATATCACGAACTCTTGCAGCGTATTCCCGAGTCGGTACTGGAAGTAACGCGACTGCGCGGCTTGGGAGCGAAGAAGGTGCGAGTACTGTGGCAGGAGCTTGGCATTTTGTCCATTGCCGACCTCCACGCTGCTTGCGAGTCGGGTAGAGTCGCCGCACAGAAGGGCTTCGGTGCAAAAACACAAACGAATATTTTGGAAGCAATCGCTCAATACCGTACTGCCGAAAGCCGCTTTCATCTGCACAGAGCCACACGGGAAGCAGAGCGTCTCTGCAAGCAAATACGACCATTGGCGGGCGTTCAAGGAGTAGAAATTTGCGGCGGTCTTCGCTGTGGCGAAGAAACGGTTTCACATATTGAGTTATGGCTGTGTTGTTTGCCTGAGGACGTACCACGATTACAAACAGAGATTGCGAATTTGCCCGAAATATCCCACATCACCACGCACAACGCTGTGTCCATGCAGTTTTCTACCCCAAGCGGCATTCCCACGACGATAGAATTTTCTCCTCGCTCCGCGTTCTCGCTCCGCTTTCATGCGCTTTCCAGCGATGAACATTTTCATGCGGCGTTGCTTCAATATTGCCTTTCCAAGAATGTCGCCACGCTTAGTGCAGAGAGCGAAGAAGACCTGTACAGGCAAGTCGGTTTGCCATATATTCCGCCGGAACTTCGCAGCAATCCTGATGTACTTCTGCGCTCCGATATTCACGCCGCCGTTACTAATTTGGTCGATATAAGCCATCTGCGCGGTACGCTCCACGTTCACACCACGTGGAGCGATGGCAAACATTCCGTACGGCAAATGGCAGAACGCGCACGAGCACTTGGCTACGAGTATATCGCAATTTGCGATCACAGCAAAACGGCGGTCTATGCCAATGGTCTGACGGAAGAGCGGGTGAAGCGGCAGCACGAAGAGATTGACGCGTTGAACGCTGAAAACGTAGGTATTCACATTCTGAAGGGCATCGAATCGGATATTTTGTCCGATGGTGCGCTGGATTATTCGGATGCTGTGTTGGAGACTTTTGATATGGTCGTGGCTTCTGTCCATACTGCCTTCACTATGACCCCTGAAGCTATGACGGCACGTTTGATGCGAGCATTACAGCATCCTGCCACGACTATTCTCGGGCATCCGACAGGGCGCTTATTACTGAAGCGCAAAGGCTATACCTTTGATATCAACGCGATTTTGGAAACGGCGCTCAAGCACAAAAAAATCATCGAAATTAATGCTAACCCGCACCGACTGGATTTTTCGGCAGAAAATGCTGCGAAAGCACACAGAATGGGCATTACACTGTCTATCAACACCGACGCTCATAATTGCGATGATCTGGAACTGATGCGATACGGCGTTCTTGTGGCACGGCGAGCGGGGATACGTTCGGATGCTATATTGAATTCGCTTGGGTGGGAAGAATTCCGCGAGCGCATACAGCAATCGCGCTCGTAACCTCGTTTGCTGGGCTGGGAACGAGGATTAGGCAAAAGAGTGTGATATATTGAAGCTGCCTAGTATGTCTTGGTTGAATGGCGGAGCGCAGATTTCAGAATGGGCAGGATTTTCAGGATGGCACAGGTAGATGCACAACCACACAAAAAAGCCGCAGTCAGAATAGTCTGGGTGCGGCTTTTTGATGAATCGTAGTGCTTCGTGATTATGCAACGTCTTGTTCGACGAAGGTAATCAGTGCAAGGTGGCGTGCATGCTTAATAGCGTTAGCCAAAAGGCGCTGCTGATGAGCATTGGCACCGGTGATACGACGGGGAAGAATCTTACCTTGGTCGTTGATGAAACGGTCAAGGAATTTCACGTCAAGATAATCAACGTAGCGCGAGTCTTTGAGCGGGTTGCGGCGCTTGCGTTTTTGTTGCGGTTCTTGGCGCTTGGTTCGCGCCCCGACATATACCGCGCTGGAGTTGTTGTTTTGCTGCTGATTGCTGCGCATGGGGAATGGTATAAGTATTGAGAAAAATAATTCTTATGCAGTTGCTTCTTGCTGCGCTGTTTCTTTGAGTTTTTGTGTCTTCTCAAAGCGTTTCTTGAAGCGGTCAACACGTCCTGCGGTATCCAAAAGAACTTGCTTGCCGGTATAGAACGGGTGGGATTTGGAGTCAATCTCCAATACCATACGGTCATTTTTGAAGCAGGAACGTGTTTGGTAGGTTGTGCCGTCGGTCATGACAACTTCAACGATACGATAGTTAGGATGAATGCCTTTTTTCATGGTTGTTTTCTCTGCGATTTGGAGTTACTTGGAAATGTCGATTTTATCTACTTGCGCAACATCCGCAACTTTTACAAAGCGCGTAACATATTTGGTTGTTCCTTTTTCGGAGCGGAAGCCCTTCACGACTTTCACGTGAATTGTCGTGTCTTTGGCTTTTTTGGACTTGTCGCCAAAGGTTTGTGTTTTAGCCATGACGGTTTTTCAATACGTTAAGTGATACGATAGTTTTTTGAGTGCAGAACGCCAAAATACTATTTCTTTTTGACACTGCCAATTTTTTTTTATTGTGTATTCTTACGAGAAAAGCAAAACAGGCTTCATACCACATTGTGCTGATATGAAGCCTGCTTCCTGAACTATGTAAGCATTAAACCTAGAAGTTGACGGCTACTCGTGCATAGACGTAGCGTCCGTTGAAGCCGAAGGGTGTTTGTCCTGAGTACGGAAGAACAGAGCCTGCGGTGGAAGCTCGTGCAACGTAATTGATTGTACCATTCGGAAGAATAGGAACAAGGGGGTTGCGAACCTGCCATTGGACAATGAGTGGGTCGGGATAGACATCAAACAAGTTGTTGGCACCAACAGCAATCCGTACTCCGGGAACAATATCCACAGAAATATCAAGATCGGTCAGAATCTTTGCGGAAAACGTTTGGTCGAATACTGGTACTGGAGGGCGACGTGTTGCTACGGCTCCGGTGTCATTGGCAAGGTTGATGTCTGCGGTGCGCATTTCACCAAAGCGAGCAAAGCGGAGCATGACTGCGAAATTGTTCAATGACTTTAAGTCGTAGTTAATTGACAAATTCGCATTGCCACTTGGCTGACCAAACTCAAGACGAGTACGCTCAACACGGTCAAAGAGCGTAGCGCTGAAGTTTTTTAATGCTTCCGGTGTTTTTGTTGCGGGGTCGTTGAGGATTTCATTACGGGTAAAGTTCATACCAAAGGTAAGGCGAATTCTGCCGGCGGACTCAAGATTGATGGCATACCGCGCCGTAATGTCTAAGCCCGTTGTGCGCGTATCCGCCGCGTTGGTGAAATAGCGTCCGCCTGAAACGCCATTGATACCTTTACTCACAAGAAGCGCCCCTACTGCGGGGTCAGTGAAATTGCCTGTGAGCAAAATACGGTCGCGGATTTGGATGTTGTAGTAATCTGCCGTCAAAACCAAGTTTTCAAGAGGCTCTAAAGTAATACCACCCGAAAAATGCACGGAATTCTCTGGTTTGAGGGGTTGCGCGCCCAAAGCAACCGCAGCAGGATTCGATACGGGAAAAGTGGCAATTTCTACTAATTGACCACCAATAAGATTGGTTGCCGTTGCAGAGAAATAATTTTGTTGCAAGGAAGGAGCGCGGAAACCTGTACTGCCCGACGCACGAAGCCCAAGCTCTTTAATGGGCTGCAAAAGTAATGCTACTTTGCCCGTGAGAGCGGAACCAAAATCGCTGTAATTCTCAAAACGCACCGCGCCGCTTACTGTTAATGCTTCGGCGGGCTTTGTTTCTACGTCGAGATAAACAGCAATGTTGTTACGGTCGGCATTTTGGGTATTTGCCTGGTCTTTGGGTTGGAAACCTGGGAAACCTTGTGCTCCACCTGCGGGGATACCTGTTCCGCCCGTACTATTTGGCTGGCGATTAGGAAAAACGCCCTGTGCGCCACTGTTATTCGGCTGACTCCACCATGATTCGGGCTGCCCCGCAGTGATACGATAGGATTCAAGGCGAAATTCACCACCAAAAGCAACGCTTAATGGTGCAGATAAGCCAATATCAAAGCCTCTAGCAAAATCAAGATTCACAGAATTTTGGCGGTAAAAGAGCGTGCCGGCATCAAAGTTTTTGGGGGTGGAGTTGCCTAGAGATGCATTCAGCGTGTTACGAACCGAGAAATTAAAACCGTTTTGTCCGTAGGTGTTGCTGAGGTCATATGTCCAGCCGCCAAGGTCGCCTTTGGAGCCGATTGCAAAAGAAATATCGTTAATCGTGCTACCAATCAACGGCAGAAAACCTTCGGGATAAACTTCAGGAAGATTATTTGCATTGTTAGGCTGACGGAAGTTTGCAGCAGACTCGCCATTGCGATAGGTGTAACCACCGAAAGCATATAAATTGACATTCTCGTTAATAGGAAGACTAGCGTTCAGAAAAATACCACCATCTTGTGCGGCAGCATCACCTAAACGGAACTTGCGGGGGAAGGTTGCCGGGTTTGCTGTGTCGGGATTGCGGCGTGTTGGGTCAGCAGCAAGCTGTGCCGCGGTGTATTGCGCACGCTGGTCGCCGCCGGAGCGATTGGAGAAGCCTCTATCGCGGAACATTCCCGAAAGATGGACAAATCCTGCGTTCGGCAGTGCAAGACCGTAGTCAAGTGCTAGGTCTATCACACGTCCGTCCACAGTGCCGCCGTTGAAGCCTGTCATGTTCTGTCCCACTGTTACAGCACCCGTGAGCCGATTATCATTGCGCAAAATAATGTTGATTACTCCAGCAATAGCATCTGAGCCGTATTGTGCAGCCGCACCGTCACGCAAGACCTCGATGCGTTCAATAGCATTCGCTGGAAGTGCGTTCAAATCGACGCCCGCCGAGCCACGACCAATCGTGCCATTCACATTGACAAGTGAAGAGACGTGGCGACGTTTGCCATTGACCAATACCAATACTTGGTCGGGACCTAAGCCACGCATGGTAGCAGGGCGAATGTGGTCGGAGCCGTCAGCAATAGAAGGACGCGGAAAATTGAACGACGGTACGCTCAATTGAAGTAGTTGATTTGTTTCGGTTACACCGGTTTGGCGCATCTCCGAGGCTTGGATTACGTCAATTGGTACGGGAGATTCTGTGACGGTGCGTTCTGAACGCCGCGTTCCCAAAACAACAATTTCATTCAAGCCGACCAAATCTTCATCCATCGCAACGTCCAGCGTTTGGCTGTCGCCTGCTTGCACGGTAACGGTCTTTTTTACGGTTTTGTAGAGCGGGAAGGTAACGATAATTTGGTGCGTTCCGGCAGGGAGCGATAACGAATAGCTTCCGTCGGCTTTCGCGACAGCACCTGTTTTTGCTGACGGTACGCTGATGCGAGCAGCAAGGGCATCTTTACTTTTTTTATCGGTAATTTTTCCGTTCACGGTTGCTTTTTGCGCAAACGCAGAAACGGAAAAAAGAAGGATGAAGAGTGCAGGGGCGGCAATTTGTAGGTGCCTGCCGATGCGATGGGGAAACAAAAAATTCATACTACAACTCCTTACAAATGTGCAACCATATCCGCGGAGAAAAGCTGCACAAAGTGAATGAAAAAGAATGGGTTTGTGGGGCTTGGTATTTGCCGAAGAACATCATCTCTCTGAGGAAGAGAAAATACATAAGAAAATGCTTAGTTCAAAGCATCTTAACGGGGTAACGCAAGAAATTTTCGCTGCTGCTCAGTACATTTTTACCTCGCTTCAAAGAGAAATTTTTTTGCCAATATCTTTCCCAAACCATTTTTCCGATGTAATTTGTGGGCTTTCTTTACCGTTTTCTGACGCAAGAACCCTTTATGCACACGATATCCGAACAACGTACCGCCACACTCCTTCGCCAAGCCACCGGAAAGCGCATTGCCGTTATTGGCGACATCATGCTTGACCGCTATTTTTGGGGGACGGTGCAGCGTATTTCGCCGGAAGCACCCGTACCGGTGGTAGATATTGAGCGGGAATCGGCACATCTGGGGGGGGCATCGAATGTGGCGGCTAATCTGCAATCACTTGGTGCAGAGCCGTTTATGCTGGGGCTTATCGGTGAAGACTCTTCGGGAAATACTGTGCTGGACTTGCTTCGCGCCTCCGGCATGAATACTGGCGGTATTATTGCCGATACAGCCCGCCCCACGACCGTCAAAACGCGCGTTCTGGGCAATAATCAGCACATCACACGCCTTGACCGCGAATTGAAAACCCCTATCGAAAACGCAGTGGCAGAGCGGCTTTTGGGTGCTTTGGAGGCTTCCGGCGAGAATTTATCCGGCATTATCTTGGAGGATTACAACAAAGGTGTCATTACGCCGTTCTTGCTGCAAAATGTCATTGCGTTTGCTCGTGAGCGCTCTATTCCTATCTTCGTTGACCCCAAACTCGCTAATTTCTTTGAGTACCGCTTCGTAACGCTCTTCAAGCCTAATAAAAAAGAAACTCAAGATGCGCTTGGTATTGCTCTGCTGAGCGACGCCGATGTTCTCAAGGCAGGACAAACATTGCTGGAACGCTTGCAGTGCGAGAATGTTCTCATTACGCTCGGTGCGCGAGGTATGATGCTTTTTGAGAAAAGCGGTGCGGTTTCAAGCGTCAACACCAAAGCCCGCCATGTGGCGGACGTGTCCGGTGCTGGGGATACGACCATTGCGACACTCGCCGCGATGGTGGCTGCCGGAGCAAGTATTGTAGAGGCTTCTGCGCTGGCAAACTATGCCGCAGGTGCTGTCTGCGAAGAGCCGGGAATTGTGGCAATCGCGCCGGAGCGGCTTTTAGAGGCGGTACGCGAGTAGTTATTTTTTTTGAACGAGCAATCATTATTCATTGTTATTTTCATCATTTTCATAGTGTTCAGTATGACTCTCGAAGATATTAAAAATGTAGTTGTCGTCGGCGCAGGCACGATGGGCAACGGTATTGCGCATACCTTTGCGCAAAATGGCTATTCTACAACGATGGTGGACGTGAAGCAGGAGTTTCTCGACCGAGCTCTGCAAACCATTAGCGGTAACCTTGATCGTCAAGTAAAAAAAGGTACCTTCAGTGCGGAGGAAAAAACCGCAACATTAGCAAACCTAAAAACCGCGACCAATCTAGGTGAAGCCTGTAAAACAGCTGATTTCGTCGTGGAGGCGGCAACAGAAAACCAGCAACTCAAAAGTGCGATTTTTCGCACCATGGATGAAAATTGCGCCCCGCACGTGATTATGGCAACGAACACATCTTCCATTTCGATTACCGAAATAGCCGCTTACACCAAGCGTCCGGGCAATGTTATCGGGATGCACTTTTTCAATCCTGTTCCATTGATGAAACTCTGCGAAATCATACGTGGTCTGGCTACGACGGAGGAAGTCTTTGCTCTTACGGAAAAACTCGCGCAAAAAGTTGGCAAAACGACCGTAAGTGTACAGGATTATCCGGGCTTTATCTCAAACCGGATTTTGATGCCGATGATCAACGAAGCGGTTTATTGCGTGATGGAAAACATTGCTAGCGTGGAAGATATTGATACGGTAATGAAGCTCGGCATGAATCATCCGATGGGACCGCTGACACTTGCTGATTTTATCGGCTTGGACACGTGTCTGGCAATTATGGAAGTGTTGCACAACGGCTTCGGCGATACCAAATACCGACCCTGTCCGCTTCTCAGAAAAATGGTTGCTGCGGGGTACTTGGGTAAAAAAGCAGGACGTGGATTTTACACGTACTAAAACAAAAGAGAAACTTGAAGTTGCTGTGCCGCCCTGATTCGGAAGAGTCAGGGCGGGATGTTTTTTAAGCTGTATCTCTCACACTGGCGTCCACCTTATCGTGTGCCGCGCTGCAAAATGGGGATTTCCACAAAGAAAGTCGTGCCTTTGCCGACTTCTGTCTCGAACCACACCTCGCCGCGCATGATTTCGACGAGTTTGCTCACAATAGATAAGCCAAGCCCCACGCCCTGAATAGTACTGGATTCCGTTTTTTCGGAGCGATAAAAAAGATCGAAGATGTGCGGCATATCCTCGTCGTCGATGCCCATACCTTGGTCTTTTATGCTCCACATAACGGTCTCTGCTTTTTGCAGGAAAATAACTTCGATATTGGTGCGTGGCGTGGAGAATTTGACAGCATTGGATAAGAGATTGGAAAGCACCTGCCGAAGCGATTCTTCGTCAATGTTCATTACGGACATATCCACGTCCGATGTGAAGGTGATAAGGTGCGCGTCGTCGCCAAATTCTTGGGTCTGTGTGAAGTTGAAATCGCGTACCAGTTCTTCCGTGCGCTTCACTACGTCTGCCGGCATAAGGCGCAGTTGGCGGTTCTCAATGGTACTCATGGTGATAACGGCATCAAGAATGTTCACAAGACGCTTGGAACATTCCTCAATGTGGCTAAATTGCTTGTGGCGCTGTTCATTACTCATTTTGTCAATGTAGCGCTGCAAAATACCACATGAGGACTGAATAACGGTGATAGGAGTACGAAACTCGTGCGAAATCGAAGCGATAAGTCGTGCGCGGAGCGTGTTGATTTCTTGCTCTTGCGCCAGCGATTTTTCCAGTGCCTCCTTTGCTTGCTTTAGTTCGGTGGTGCGCTCTTGGATGCGGGATTCCAGCTCTTGATTGAGCGAGTGCAGCTCTTCGAGTGTTTGATCGAGCAGTTGATTTTTTTCGTTCAATTGCTGGTTCATCTCGGCAAACTGAACGTTCCTATTTTCCACTTGGCTGTTGCGGTCTTGAAGTTCAGTATTCGCCAGTTCAATTTCTTGAGCAAGTTCGTTCAGAATGGTGATTTGGCGCTGCACCTCTTGTGTACGTTCATCAACTGTTTTTTGAAGGATGCGGTTGCGTTCTTCTATTGCTTGAACGCGCGACTTGTAGATTCCGAATGCACCTGCACCTGCTATGCCCACCCACAGCAGAATAGCCCACCAGCGAAAATACCACTGCGGGAGAATAATGACGCGCAGGGCAGCACCGTCTTCGTTCCACACGCCATCGTTATTTGCTGCTTTTACCCGAAAAGTGTACGTGCCGCCGCTGAGATTGGTATAGGTGGCTTCACGCCGCGTCCCGCAGTATTGCCAGTTATCGTTGAAGCCTTCCAGCTTGTAGGCATAAACATTCTTTTCTGGGAGCGTGAAGTTGAGCGCCGTGAACTCGAAGGAAATCACATTGTCCTCCGCCGGAATTTCAATCTCTTTCATGATTGAAATTGACTGCGATAGGCTTACTGGAACGTCCAGTTTGCGCAGACCGGTGATAATGACTGGCATTATGTAGTCGTTGCGGCGTACGCTGTCCGGGAAAAACTCATTAAAACCGCGAATGCCACCGAAGTACATTCGCCCGCTTGCGCCCTTGTAGTATGCTCCGGTGTTAAATTCATTGCTTTGTAAGCCATCGGAAGCATCGAAATTATGAAATGCTGCCGAGTTCTTTTTTGCGTTCGGTGTATAGCGGGAAAGCCCCTTGTTCGTGCTTAACCACAGGTTGCCGCCGTTATCTTCCAGAATACCGTAGATGAAGCTGTTCGGCAATCCATCCTTTTGGCGAATAACCGTAAACACTTGTTTATCGGCATCCAGTCGGTTTAGCCCATTTGCCGTACCAATCCATATTGTACCGGTGTGGTCTTGGTAAATTGAACGAACAACATTGTTACTAAGACTGCTTGAAGCAATGGGGTCGTGTTTATACGTGATAAATTCTTGGGTGGCAGGCTTGAGCAGGCTTGCGCCGCCGTTTGTACCTATCCAGATATTTCCGCTGTTGTCTTTGAAGAGCGTATAGACGATGTTATCTGCGAGTGAATGTGGGTTGTTCGGCTCGTGGGTGTAGTGGGCGATAAATTTGCCTGTTTCGGGGTTAAAGCGATAGATGCCCGCACCCATTGTTCCCAGCCAGAGCATACCTTCGCTGTCGGCAATAATAGCATGAGCAAAGTTATTAGTGTCGGGAAGAGCGCGGTTTTCTTTTGGCGGCTCATAGCGTGTGAATTTGCCTTGCTTGGGATTGAAGTGGAGGAAACCATTACCTGTTGCCAGCCATAACATTCCCTTGCGGTCTTCGTGGATTGCGCGAATCACATTGATAGGATTGCTGGTGCGGGGACCTTGCGAAGGAAAATAGGACGCAAAGGCTCCTGTTTCGCGATTGACGAGTTTATTCAATGCATTGCTTGTTCCCACCCAGAGAGCGCCGGAGCGGTCTTCAAGAAAAGAATACACGAAGTTATTTGAGAGCGGAGACGTACTGTTGGGTACGTGCCGGAACGTTGTGAATTTTGCCAGCGCGGGGTCGTATTTATTAACGCCGCCACCAAATGTGCCAACCCAAAGTACGCCAGAACGACCTTCGCAGATGGAAAAAACGAAATTATTATTGAGAGACGTGCTGCGTGTTTCGTCCGATTTGTGCGTTGTGAATGTATTGGTCGCAAGGTCGTATTGGCAGAGACCGCTCCCATAGGTGCCCAGCCAGAGTTTGCCTAGTCGGTCTTCGCTGAGTGCCCGAATATTATCGGCACTGAAGACTTGTAATTGTGCTGTTTCTTGGCGAAAAGAGCGAAAAGTTTGGCGTGATTTATCCAGCAGATTCAAGCCCCCTTCAGTTCCTATCCACAGCAGATTACTGGTTTTGCTGAGAAGAAGCGACCGTACTTTGTGATTACTGAGTTCTTTGCGAAAAATCCGAGACTCACCCGACTGTGTCGAAAACTTGACCAAGCCTTCAAACGTGCCTAACCAAAGCGTACCGTTTGCATCGGTAGCAAGTGCATATACGTCGTTGACAAGAGGGGAAACATTGACCGATTTTGCTTGGTCGGCGGTACCGAAATTTTTGTACACGCTGAAAGTATGTGCAGTGCGATCAAATTTTCCTAAGCCATCGTTGGTAGCAAGCCAGAGTGCTCCCGATGCATCTTCGGCAATAGAGCGAATATCTGTGCCCGGCGTATTTGGTGTTGTTTCGGAGCGTGTGCTGGTGGGCGATTCACCAACACCAAAATTGGTGAATTTTTCGGTGGTATAATCGAACATACTCAAGCCACCATTTTTCGTGCCAATCCAGAGCATTCCGTTTTTGTCTTCATAGAGCGCTTGAATATGGCTATCCGATATGCTCCCGGCTTGAGGAGAACTCCGAAAGACCGTGAAGGTATAGCCATCGAATCGGTTCAAGCCATCTTGTGTCCCGACCCAGACAAAGCCACGTTTATCTTGGAGAATGCAAAATGCGGTGCTTTGCGATAAGCCCTCTTCCAATGAATAATGGGAAAACTTTAACACGGGCTGCGCATGTATTGCAGGAGGTTCGCCACCAAAACAATATATAATCAATGCCACCAAAAAAATGGAATATAACTGCTTAGACCAGTGCTTTTGTTCCCTCAGCAGAATGGACGATTGGGGGATTGCGGACGATAGGAAGTCGTATAACGGCATGGTTCCCGTGAGTTTATCAGTGTGCCTTGTGAATTGTGTTCATTACCTCCTCCGCATCCACATTTTGGAGGAAATCACCACAAATATAGCAACATCTTGGTATTATCAGTGCGTATGCAATACCAAATTCAGCTATTTTTATTAGTTTTGTTTGTACAAGTGGTGCGCTCACGGTCAATTGAAGCTATCTTTTCACAAATCGAAAATTATCTCACGCAATTACAACGAATATGTCACAAAAGAAGCAGATTGCTGTTGTCGGCGGCGGATTAGCCGGATTGAGTGGGGCTATACGCCTTGCGCGAATGGGATTTCAGGTGCAGCTTTTTGAGAAAAACGAGCGCTTGGGCGGAAAGATGAACACGCATTTGATGCAGGTCGCAGGATCGTCCTCGCGTGAATACCGCTTCGGTACTGGTCCCTCGCTCCTGACAATGCCGTTTGTTTTTGATGAACTTTTTGAATTTGCAGGTGTGGAGAGGTCTGCTGTTCTTGATTTTGTGCCGATTGAGCCGATTTGCCGCTATTTTTTCACTGATGGGACGCGCTTAAACACGTATTCCGACAAGCAACGTATGGCTCATGAGTTACATCACATCATTTCGCCCGATGAGGCGCAGAACTATCAGAAATTTCTTCGTTATACCGAAAAAATATACGACCTGACAGCAGAAATTTTTCTCTATACTCCGTTTCAGGAGTGGAGAAAATTGCTTCATGCGCGGCATCTTCCAACGCTTTTGCGCTTACCGCAGATTGATGCACTGCGTACTGTCCACAAAGCCGTTACGAGTTATTTCCACGACCCGCGCCTTGTTCAGCTTTTTGACCGTTATCCTACCTATAACGGCTCCAGTCCTTTTGAAGCACCTGCTACACTGAACATTATTCCTTGGGTGGAGTATGGCATCGGCGGCTATTACGTGCGAGGCGGTATGTATCGTATTGCCGAAGAAATGACCCACCTCGCCGAAGCACTTGGCGTGAAGATTCTGACCAATGCCGTCGTCGAAAAAATTCTTCACGACGGTAAGCGTGTGAGCGGTGTACAGGTGGCGGGTGAGAAATATAATGCAGACTACGTGCTCTGCAATGCCGACGTCGTAGAGGCACATACAACCTTAATTGATGGCTTTTCTCAGCGAAAAAAACGGCTGAATAGCTTGGAGCCGTCGCTTTCCGGTATGGTGTTTTTCTGGGGAATGAACAAGCAATTTCCCGACCTCGCGCACCATAACATTGTCTTCTCCGGCGATTATCGTCGTGAATTCCGGCAGATTTTTACGGAAAAAGTAGCTCCCGACGACCCGACGGTGTACATATCCATCAGTTCCAAAACTGACTCCGCGCACGCTCCCGACGGGTGTGAGAACTGGTTCGTCTTGCTGAATATGCCCTATCTGAACGGTCAGAACTGGCAGCACGAGCAATATCGCATGAAAGATGCTGTTCTAAAGCGTCTTGCATCTGCCGGAATAGACGCAGAATCTGCCATTGAAGCAGAGTTCGTGATGACTCCGCAAGACCTTTATGACCTATACCGAAGCAATAAGGGAAGTATTTACGGCATATCGTCGAACACACAAACGGCAGCATTTATGCGTCCTGCAAACCGAAGCCGTGAACTAAAGGGCTTGTATTTTTGTGGTGGGTCGTCTCATCCGGGCGGCGGAGTACCGCTTGTGGTACTGTCTGGAAAGATGGCAGCAGAATTGATTGCGGAGGATGCCGGAGGCAAATGACCATTGTCGGAAGTATTTATAGAGACTGTAATTCCAAGCATTTTCCATAAAATTGTGGTAAATTGTCTGTACTCAAAAAAAGCATTATTGGTGTTCGCAATGCTTTTTCTCAACCCGCTTTTTCTTTTCACTCTACCTAAGTTTCGTTATGAATTTCTTCATTGTCTGCCGCCGTGCGGCATTGCTTGTTAGTTTGACTGGTCTGCTTGCTCTTGGCTGTGCAAATCAAGACGCGGAAGCACAGCAAGCAAAAAAAACGTCTGCGAAGGCATCTGGTGCTGCAAGTGCTAGTGCTGCTCAAGGCTCACAAGTATTTGCCCTCGGGAAGGTACAAGCCGCTAAAGGCATGATGCTGCCTGATTTTTCATGGACTATGAACGGCAAAGACGTAAAGTTTTCCGAATATACCAAAGGTAAGACAGTATTCCTGAATTACTGGGCTACATGGTGCCCGCCTTGCCGCCGTGAAATCCCTGATATTGTCGAACTTGCAAAAGAATACGGTGACAAAGTTGTCTTTATCGGTATTGCTCTAGAGAATGAGTCTTCGTCAGCGGCAGGCGAGAAATTAGTTTCGGCATTTGCAACAAAGAGCGGTATCAATTACGTGAATCTTGTGGCAGTCGGCGATGTGCAATCTGCTGTTTCTACCCTTTACGGCGAAGTGCAAAGCATTCCCACAACGTTTATCTTTGGTAAAAATGGCAAAATTGTCCAGCGCATTGACGGCTCGACGAATAAAGAGAGTTTTCTGATGGAACTCAAAAAAGCAATGTGATTTTTATATAATCTCATGCTGTCTGTGTGCCAAGTCGCTTATTTATTACCTCTCTCACGCTCTCTAAATTTTTATGCGCACCCTCTCTTTCTCAGTTGTATTGAGCACCTTGCTCGCCTTGTTTGGTGTGGTCACTCTTGCAAAGGCGCAAACACAATCTTCGCAACGTATTCAGCTGTCGTTTGCCGTCAGTAAATTAAAGGTGCAAAATTCTTTGCCTAAAAGTATCCGACTGTCGGGCTGCGCTGTCAACGAAAGTGGTTTGACTCTGAGCGAGTTGAGTGCGGCGCAAGGCGAGTGTGTACTTGAAGAGCAGGTGTCTGTTTCCGACAATACTCCCTTTATTCTGTGCGGTATTACGTTGCGTCTTGCAAACGCCGCAGCGGATAATGTTCGCGTATTCGTTCGCCCCGTGAGTACGGAGAAAGGTGCTTCCGAAGCAGCATGGACGGCGCTTCCTTTCGATGACCACGGTGATGATGCTGATAGAGCCAGCGACGTAACGGGAAATATTGTACTGCATACCCATCCGGCCTTTCTTCCTGCCAAAACCCGACGCGTCGAAGTTAAGATAGAATTGAGTCGAATCGCTCTCCGTCGCAGTCCTGCTGTGCAAGAGTACCAGTGCTTCCTCCACAGCCCGGGACATACTGCGGCGGCGGTACAATCCTCTTTGCAATCTGCTTCGCTAGGAACTGCAGAAGAAGGAACTGCAGAAGTCGGCACATTAACAAGTAAAGGCGGAACTGCTCTTCAGGGGTCGGGATTTGCGCGTCCTGTCTTCGTAACCCGCACCGAATGGGGCTGTCCGTGGGGGCAGACGAGTGGTCCGAACACACTGTCCCCAACCGTGCCGACGCATCTGATCGTGCATCATTCCTTTAGTCCGGGTAATGATATAACCGATTGGGTAGCTGCGGTGCGAGGAATCTGGAATTACCACGTAAATTCCAATGGTTGGTCGGATATCGGCTATAACTGGCTGATAGACCCGAAAGGTGTAATTTACCAAGGACGGGCATGGGTGGACACCAATGACAACACACAAGGAGCGCATTTTTGCGGCTACAATGGCAGAACGATGGGCGTGTGTATGCTCGGTGATTTTAACAGCATTACTCCTACCGATGCCGCGCTCCGAAGTCTTGTTCGCCTACTCGCGTATCGAGCTTTTACAAACGGCATTAACCCCCGTGGCGTGAGTTTTCATCAGGGTTCAAGTCGTAATTTGAATAATATCTCGGGACACCGCGATGGTTGTAGTACGGATTGCCCAGGCAACGTCCTTTATCCCCAATTACCAACGCTCCGTAATCGTGTATTTGCACTCTTGAACCCGCCTATCGTAGATCGTCCTACGGTCAGTATTGTTAATCAGCAATCGGCAGAGGTGTCAGTATTTGTACGCCCTAATGGCTCTGCAACTGACGTGTTTGTGGAGTGGGATAATGCTGCTTCTGCTGCGCCCACGCTCCGCAATCGCCGCTTGGTTCGCCAATTTACCGACCAAGACTCTGCACAATCTGTCAGTGCACTGCTTTCCACTCTTAATCCCGATGCTTCATACACCTACCGATTTGTCGCACAGAATTCCGATACAAGCGCTCAAACACAGCAGAATGATTTTAGTTTGACGCGCTCAGGAGTTGCAGAACAAGTACAGATGGGGCAGGGGTCATTCAGCATTGTACCCAATCCCGTTATTGGTACGGCGCATATTTCGTACACGCTTGACGCACCTGCATTTGTGCGTATTCGCCTTGTGGATGCGCGTGGGGGGATTGTAGCTTCACTATTCGAAGGAAATCAGCAGGCTGGTGTTTGTGGTGTCACTTTTTGTGAAGAAAATATTGCGAGCGGAATGTATTATTGTTATTTTGAACTGATAAATCGTTCGATTACGCGCCGCCACATTCAGCCTCTGATGATTCTTCGATGACGTTCATAACTTTTTAGATTTCTCTCGGTTTGACTCTCACCAACCGCACCACCATTTCTGTTCAATCACTATGGAATCTGTTTCTCGGTCCACTTCGTCGCTGAGTAGTGAAGCTCTTGCCTTGCCGGCAATTATCAATCCGGCGGATATTGTCATTCTTATTGCTGATGACCTGCAAGATAATCTAAATATTGTCCAAGCAGTTTTAGGTTATAAAGGCTATCAAGTAGAGACTGCAAAAAATGGGAAGCAGGTATTGGAAGAAGTTGCACGGCGCTTGCCCGACCTCATTTTGCTTGATATTCAAATGCCGGAAATGAATGGTTTTGAGGCGTGTCGCCATTTGAAAGCAAATCCTGACTTCAGGGAAATTCCCGTTATTTTTCTGACGGCAAAGGCTGACAGCTACGATATTGTTGACGGGTTTAAGCATGGGGCTGTGGATTACATCACCAAACCGTTCAATACGATGGAATTGCTTGCGCGTGTACAAACGCATCTTGAGTTGAAGCGCTCGCGCGACCTTCTTGCTGAGAAAAATAAATACCTCGAAATTATGACTGCCGGTCTGACAAAGTTGAACAATGAAAAAAATGATTTCATCGGTATTGCCGCCCATGAGCTAAAGAATCCCTTAACGTCAATTAGAGGAATGGCAAATTTTCTGCGGCTTGATTTCGATCCTTCGCTCGAAAGTATGAAGGCGATGTTAGAAAATATCGTCAAATCTTCCGAACGAATGTTCTCTATCATTCATAATTTGATGGATGTCAGTGCTATTGAGGAAGGGAGCTTTCGCTTTGATATTATGCCGGTGGAAATGGAAACCGCCGTACGTGACCTTGTGGAGCAATATCGGCATCAAGCTGACTTGAAGCGAATCGAGTTTGTTCTTGATATTCCTTCGGGAAACGAGGCTAAGATTCATGGTAATCATGATACTCTCACACAGGTCTTGGATAATCTGCTGTCTAATGCCATCAAGTATTCGGGGGAAGGAACAACGGTAACAATCCGTCTTTTCAAGACAGATTCGTGTGTGCGCTGTGAAGTGCAGGATGAAGGCATGGGGATTTCGGAAAGTGACAGAAATAAACTCTTCGGGAAGTTTGCCCAGCTTTCTACTCGCCCAACCGGAGACGAGGCTTCCACAGGCTTAGGACTGTATATTGCCAAAAAATTGACGGAGGCTATGAATGGTACAATTCAATGCTTGTCAGAAACAGGAAAAGGCTCTATCTTTATTCTTGAATTCCCTGCTTTGCAAATTCCTGAGCCTGTCTAAATCAAACCAATATCAGAGTTCAGCGTTGGGTAAAGCCTGATTGAAAGCGAGAAGGAATGAAATTTTCTCACAAATTGGCGTTGATGCTCTCGGCTGTTGCCGTATTGCCTGTGGGGGTGATAAGCATTATCCACGTGCGTACACAGCGAGAAATGCTGACGGCACACATCAGAGAATCACATCTTGCGCTTGCACAATCATTGGCAGATGAATTTCGATATACCATTCAGCATATACGCCGCGATTTGACCGCCACTGGTGCTGTCCTTAATACGCCGCCGCTTGGCGAAAATGACGTGCTTACGCTCTTGGATGCCTATCTTAAAGAAAATACAATGGTTCGTGCTGTGGGAATGTACGATGCGCGTGGCTCGCTAATTGAAACAATGACCAAAAATCCCGCAGTACCTTCCGAACTCCCTTCTCAGCTACCGCAGGCAATATTGTCAAAACTCCAATCCCTTGAGACGGCAACACAGCCGACAAGCACCGTCTGGTGGTTAGCACTGCCTACAACAACGCAAACACCATCACTTATCACTTCGGATACGACAAGAGGAGTTCTGCCCTTTATTCCTATCGTCGTTACCGTGCGTGGGCATCGCTTTTCGGGGCGCTTGGCAGTAATGCTTTCCCGCCAAGACTGCGCAGCTTTCCTGAGCGCATCCGCTTTACGAGCATTTGGCGTAGAGCGCGGTGTAATACATTGCGTTGATAGTGATTGCCGCCTTGTTGCTTCCACCGAAGGTGCTGCTCAAGGTGCTGCCCAAGCTCTTGGTACAGCTATTGAGGACGTATTGCGCAAGCAATTTTTCACTCCAAGTCGCTCCGGTACTGTTGATGATGGCAATACCGATGCTGCGAAAAATACAACCATAGCTCTGCAAAATACAACCTATTTCCAAAGTATTGGTGTTTCGCAAGAGTACGCAAATGCACGGGGAGAAAAAGTAGTGGCAACGAAAACGACCGTCCCTTTTACAAATCTGAGTCTGATTATTGAGCAGCCGGAAGCCGTTGTATTTGCGTCGCTTCGTGGTATGCAAATACAACTTCTTTTTGCGTGTCTCCTAGTGTGTGCCGGCGCTTTAGGCTTGGGCTATTACTTGTCGGCACGTCTTTTGCACCCTTTGCGTCAACTTACGGAAGCTGCATCTGCCCTGAAGCAGCAAAATTTTCATCTTCGCTTGCACCGGAAAGAAAACGATGAATTTGCTTTCTTGTTCGGTGTTTACAACGAGGCAGCAAGCCAATTAGAGCAATACCAGCGTTTGGATGTGAGCACCTTGCTGACTGAGCGTAATAAGCTGGAAGTAATCATGCGGCAAGCAGCACATGGAGTGCTTGTGTTTACTCCGGAGCGAACCGTTATGCTTGCCAATGATACGATCGCGGGCTATCTTCGGCAAGATCCCATTGAACTTGAGGGGAGAATGGTAGATGAGGTGCTTAGGGCGTACGCACCGTTACTGGTCTGCATCGACCAAGCCTTTGCCGCTAACACTACTTCCCAAGAAACGAGTCGCACTGAAGAGCTTATTCTTACGCCTTGGGATGAAACAACACCCCGCATATTTCAAGTAACCCTGAATAGAATTATTCTTGACCGCCAGTTCGTTGCGATGGTTGTTTCGCTTGTGGATTGCGGAGCAAAAGGCTGATGATGTGGGTGTAATAAAGCCCGATGTGAAATTTTTGAATTGTCCTTGATTATCTTTTTTGTCTGCAAACGGCTATGAAGAAACGCACAACTACGTTGCTATTTTGTACTTCGCTAACGGTGTTATTGTTCGTAACGGGATTCCAAACTCCGAACAATTTCGATTTGCGTCCGGGCAAAAAACTTATTGTCAAGGGCAATATGTTTGACGCGGGAAGTGCAACTTTATCAGAAAAAGAGGCTGTATGGCTCGTGCAGTTAGCAAAATATCTCGTGAAGCGCCCCGACTTACATCTCGAAATCACGGGTTATACCGATAATCAGGGCGATTCAGCAGGAAATAAGCGCCTCTCGGAAGCACGAGCAAATTCTGTGAAGGCATATTTGGTTCGTAATGGCTTGGAAGCTAGTCATATCAAGACCTTTGGGCGCGGTATCGAAAAACCTATCGCCAGTAACGAAACTGACGAGGGACGGGGAAAGAATCGTCGGGTTGAAATTGTTGCTACAAGTCCCTTCACCGAGCGACCGCTCACGACGAGCAACAACATTCCCCTCACCCCCGAAGGTCGAATTACTGCTATGCTGCCCCCTGTGCGCTCACTTACGCCCTGGGACGTAGAATGGCATCCCTCAATACTGAACGAACCAATCTATGAGTATCACCGTCTCGAAACAGGTCCCAAAGCACGTGCCGAGGTAACCTTCTCCAACAAGCACCGCATACAGATTGCCGAGCAGTCGCTGGTCGTTCTTTATGGCAAAGCTGCTTCACCGCTTGAAGGCAAACCGAACGAGCAAATACGTCTCGTACAGGGTGGGCTATGGGTGAAATTGAAATCTCTTAAGCAATCGGAAGCACTTCGTATTAGTACCACATCAGGCGAGTTTTCCCTTGGTCAAAGTAGCGCCAAAATTGAGGTCGATTCCGTGAAGCGTTCGCTCGTCTCGGTGCATGAGGGTAACGTCAGTTTGCGTAGTACACAAAATGGTGCAAAGGACAGCGCCATGACTATTCCGCAGAATTACGGAACACGTGTTGCTTCCAATGCTCCGCCCGAAGCACCTCGCCCATTGCCGCCCGTACCGGAACTTCTTGAGCCGCGTCTTACGGATTCACTTTATGCCGGAGAAGTCGTGTTTGCTTGGCGCAAAGCCTCACCACGTGTGCGGTTCGAGGTGGCAAGTGCTATTACCTTTGCCAAGCCGCTTTATTCGCTCTCGGGTGCGAATGATTCCGCCCACGTGCGCTTTAGCGAAGGCGAATGGTATGTAAAGCTTGCTGCGATTGATTCTATTGGTTTGGAAAGCCGAAGCAGTATCTATCTCTTTCGCGTTGTGCCACCTCCTGTGCCGCCAAGGTTCTACATCTTGACGCTGCTCTGTTTTATGGGAGCTGTGGGTGCGGGCTGGTGGGGCGGTATTACCAAGCAGAAGCACATTGCACTATGGTCTGTAGTGCTGATTGCGTTTGGTTGTGCGTCGTTTTTCTTGTTGCATTGGTGAAATGTGGGATTTAGACCAAAATTTCCCGTCGTTCCGATGATGGATAGTTTTTGCGTAAATTATCAAACGCTTCACGAGGTTTATCGGAATCAAGTGCCGCCAGAAACGATGTAGTGTCTTGTTCTAATGCCCGTGAAATGCGGAGTTCATGGAGCATTTGTGCCTGATTGCTATAATTGAGGCGGGGGACTGTTTTCTGCTCAAGCGCCCGCTCAAAAATACTCCAATCTACGGTGAATGGTTTGCCCACAACCTTCGTGATAAAGCGCTCCAGTTCTCGTGCCATGATAACCGAGCCATTAACTTTGCCTTCGTAAGAATAGCCTGCAATGTGGGGCGTGGCGAGCATACAGCGCTTTGCCAGAGTAGCATTTACCGAAGGTTCACCTTCCCATACGTCCAGGGCGGCAAGTATGTTTTTTTTCTTCAAAGCGTTCTCCAGTGCACGTTCCATCACAACACCGCCCCGCGAGGCATGGATAAAAAGCGCTTCGGAGCGCAAGTGCGCGAGTGTTTCTTCATCAAACATTCCGGCAGTAGCGTATTTGCCGGTGCCCGTCAAAGGGACGTGATTGGTAATGCAATCAGCTTCGCTAATAAGTTCATGGAGGCTTGATGTTGTCGTGTTTTTCATTGTTATCATGCTTCTTTGGGCGGTGGTGCCGATTTCTAAAAGTGGCGGATCGTAGCCAATGACGTGCATACCCAGTCGTTCGCCGAGCGCTGCTACACGTTTACCGATGTGTCCCAAGCCAATAATTCCAAGTGTCTTTCCGCGCAATGCTTCGCTATATCCCATAAAACCACGTTTCTCTGCCCAAAGAAGCATCGCAAAAACGACATATTCCGCAACGGAATTTGCATTGCAGCCCCGCGCATCACGAAAAAAAATACCCTGTCCGCGCAAAAAATCAAGATCAATATGCTCCGAGCCGCTTGTAGCAGTGCCGACAAAGCGCACCGATGTATGCTGCACCAAGTCTGCATCAACGCGGGTCGTGGAACGGACGCATAACGCAAGGCAGTTCTGGAGCGCTTCACTTGTGAGTGAGCGCCCCGAAAAGCGTTTCAAAGCAAAGCCATGCTCTTCACTGTTTCTCAGCGCTTCGGCGAGAAAGGGAATATTTTCGTCGATAAGGATGTCCATCTGCTAGGTATGAGGGTTGTCGGTTATTCGTGCAAATTGATTGTTCATGCAAAAAAGCCACTTGCGCCACCACGATAGCCGCGGACAAAATCACGAGCGTTCATCATGCGTTTGCCCTCGGGTTGAATTTCTGTGAGTTCGAGAGCGCCGTCTGCGCAGCCGACAGCCCAAGCAGATGACGACAAGTTAATTGAATACTCACCTGCCTGCAATGAGGGGTTTTCCACGATACTGCAGCGCATGATTTTGAGCGTTTTGCCATCCGCCCACAGCGTCCACGCGCCCGGATGAGGCGACATTCCATGAATAAAATTTCGTACTATCTGCGCGGGCTGATTCCAGTTGATGTGGCACGTATCTCGAAAAATTTTCGGTGCTTTCGTGGCTTCGGTATCATTTTGGGGAATTGGCTTGACCGTGCCGGAAGCAAGCATTTGACAGGTCTCAAGAGCAAGTTCGCCACCAATTGGCATAAGCATATCGTGGAGTTCGCCGGCTGTGGTGCCGTCGGAGATAGTAACGGTACGCCTTCCCAGCATTGCGCCGGTATCCACACTGTCGGCAAGCAAAAACGATGTTACGCCTGATTCCGTCTCACCGTTCACAATCGCCCAGTTAATTGGCGCTGCACCGCGATATTTCGGCAGAAGGCTTCCATGCACATTAAATGCCCCCAGCCGTGCTAACGTATAGACCTCGCGCGGCAAAATACGAAACGCCACAACGGCAATAATATCAGGCTGAAGCGCTTGGAGTGCATCCAGAAATGCAGGGTCTTTGAGCGAAGTCGGCTGAAGAATTGTTGTGATGCCGAGCGCTAGGGCTGCCTCTTTTACTGCGGAAGGTTGCACCGCCAAACCGCGTCCTTTCGGTTTATCTGGTACTGTTACGACAGCAGTAACGGGAAAAGTGCTGTGAATTTTCCTGAGTGAAGCAACGGCAAAATCGGGCGTTCCCATAAAAACGACATTTATTGGCATGGCGGCAGAAGTGATGAAGTGAGAAAGAGAAAAGTTGTTTGATTGCGACGAATGCGAACAAAGACGTGCTTAGTGCAAAATACATCGTGCCGCCACGACTACAAAAAGCAATACCGGAAACGGGCAATAAAAAAGGATGCTTGTCAGAGGTATTCTGTCGTATAAAGGGACAGACTATTGACAAGCATCCATTCAGCATACACTACGCGTGGGAGTGTATGGAAGAAACATATTTTGCTCTCGTTATTTCTTGCGAGCAGCTTTGACTTCAGCAACTGAAACCACGCCGCCCGGATTGCCCCAAGAGTTGTACACGTAGGTAATAACTGCGGCAGCATCTTCGTCGGTGTAGTTTTTAGGAAGCGGAACCATCACGCCATTGAATTTTTTGCCATTGACCGTGATTTCGCCTTTCAAACCATTGACGACACTGCCGATAATTTCTTTTTTGGGCTTGCTTTTAATGTAATCCGAGCCTGCAAGTGGCGGATAGACGGTCGAAAGTCCTTGACCGGTGGCTTGATGGCAGGTCTGGCAGTACGCCTTATAGACTTTTTCGCCTTTAGCAATAAGAGTAGCTTTGTCTTGTGCAGATGCACTCGTTGTATTGCCAACAACTGCGGCAATAGCCAAAACGAGTAATGAATGTACGAAAGTTTTCATGGTAGAGAAATTAAAGAAGGATGAAGAGAAGGTAGAACAAATTATGCGAACTGTTCTGCCTGATAAGATGCGTGCAATATCGCAAAGGTTTAGTGGAAAACCTACTGGGCAGGGCGAATTATTTATTCGCCCTGCCCTTGTAGTATCATTGTTCTTGTTCGATAGGGGTGCCATTTTGGAAAGCCCGACTGCGCACAGTTTAGTTTTGTGCAAATGCTACGGCAGCTTTTGCCGAATGTTCCGCTGGTTCTTTGGGCAAGCGTACAGCCAGCACAGAGCAAGGGGCGGTGCGCAATGTCTTCTCAGTGGTGCTGCCGAAAAGAAGATATTCTAAGCCTCTGCGTCCGTGTGTGCCCATACAGATAATATCCACCGAATATTGCTCGGCATAGCCATTAATGGCAAGGTCAGGATGCCCTTCCATAACTTTAATGCGAACTTCAAAGCCTTCATCCATAAGCTTTCCGGCATAATTCTGAAGTTTTTCTTCTGCTTGCTCGAAAGCACGTCCTATAAGATCGGTCATAGGAAGACCTTCCCACGAACCGTATGTGGTAAGGGGCTCCATAACGTGGAGCAAGTGCAGGGTCGCTTTAAGGGGGCGAGCAATTTCTTTTGCATATTCCAATGCTTGCTCGGAATGCCTCGAAAAATCCATTGGAACGAGAATGTTAGAAATGGGTAACATTGTCTAAACCTCCTACGAGTGAGTGAGTGAAAATACTTTTCTTGTTGTGTCGTCTCTTTTACTGTCTGGCTGCCACAAAGCCCCACTTATTCCCCTTTACCAATCTTCCGCGTCATAGATATTTTGATAAATGGGGCTTGTAGCTGCCAATTTTCGAGCCTCTGAATTCTCTTTCTTCTGTTGTAGTTTATTGCGTTTTTCAGAGTATGTTATCTGCAATTTAGCCTAAGTATTGTGATGGGTAAATAGTACCTGAAGGAATTATCGTTGTAGTTTACTTTGCCGATGGGGCTTGAGTAGTATCGTTCAGGGCTGCAATCAAGGTTGCGGGTTTGATTGGCGCAGCAGCGTTTGCCAATCGCACATTGAGTTGATTTGCTCGTTTACCAAGCTCCTCAAGCGTAAGAGTATTGCAAAGATTGTGAAGACGGGAGCGCATTGTCGCCCAGTTCTCGTGCGCCGGACAGGGATCCGCTACGCCACAACCCGGCAGTCCGAAAAGACATTCATGGAAAATAT
Organism: Ignavibacteria bacterium; assembly: GCA_014654705.1. Taxonomy (GTDB): domain Bacteria; phylum Bacteroidota; class Ignavibacteria; order Kapaibacteriales; family UBA4661; genus PH2015. The sequence continues at coordinate 1,974 of JACVZY010000093.1, read as the reverse complement.
CCGAGCCGTCTATGGCATCAATAATATCTGCCAAACTGATAGACGATGACGGTCGAGCCAGTGCAATACCGCCGTTTGGTCCCCGATACGAGACCATTATTCCGGCATAAGTGAGGTTTTGCAGTACCTTAGTCAAAAAGTGAAAAGAAATCTTCAGGTTATGGGCAATCTCTTGTATGGATACATACTCGTTTCGCGGCAAAGAAGCCATATAAATGGCAGCTTGTACACCATAAACACAACTTTTTGAAAGCAGCATAACCGTTTTTCCAGCAATTTTGTAAGGCGAAAATTTCTTATCATCTATTATCTTGAATACGGTTGCCTGTTTGTTTTCAGACACCATGCTCTTAATACAAAGATACATATTTTTACAAGCGTTGTCAAATTTATCTTGCAATGATGACTATGTTGCTGTAAGGCAATGGTTTAGCAGTGCGGTTTTTCCTCCATCAGTGCTTGGATTTCAAGACGTTTTGCTTTAGGAAGACTTCCGATGATGAGAGTATAGGAGTCCTCAATCCATTCCAATACCAATGCACGCGGTACGGAGCCATCAAGTGGCACTGTTATCCAGTGTTTTTTGTTCATGTGATAGCCAGGCTGGACACTTTCGTACTCTGCGCGGCGCTCCAGTGCTATGTCTGGGTCACATTTGATGTTGACAACCCCCCATGCGTCCGACGGTGCGATGGCAAAAATTTTCCCCGCCACTTTATACACCAATGTTACTTCGTCGAAGGGAAGTTCTTCTGTGGTGTAAGGCTTGGAGAGACAATAAGCGCTGAGTTCTTCTTGTGTAATCATGGCATAATTCCTGTGAAAATGAGAACTTCGCAAAGCTGAATGTACGTGGTGATGCCTTGCTCAATCTCTGCAAGGCGAATAAATTCATTCGCAGTGTGCGAGCGCTCCGAAACCCCGGGACCTATTTTAACCGAAGGGAAAGGCATTACCGATTGATCGGAAAGCGTTGCCGATGCAAACGTTGGAATAGGAATAGCTGCTGCGGCTCGTACTATTGGGTGCTCAAGACTAATTGCTGAAGGGCGTAAGCGAACTGAGCGTGGTTCTACGGTGCAGCCGACATGAGAACGGATGATGGTCAGAATTTCCTCGTGTGTGTAAGCATCGGTTGTGCGGACATCTACGACGAATGTGCATCGGTCAGGAATGACGTTGTGCTGTGTTCCGGCGTTGATGAGTGTTACGCTCATTTTGATTTGCCCTAGAAGTGGCGAAACGTTCGGAAATGCGAAGGAATGGAACCATTGAATATCGGGTAGCGCTTTATCAATGGCGTTGACGCCAGTATTGCGTGCAGCGTGTCCCGATGCACCGTGCGCGGTGCAGTCCAGCACCATCAAGCCTTTTTCGGCAACAGCCATTGCACATTCTGTCGGTTCGCCTACGATGGCGGCATGAATAGTTCCTAGTTCCGGCAAGATAGATTCCACGCCATTTTTGCCAATAATTTCTTCCTCAGCCGTTGCCGCCATGATGATATTGAAGGGCATATCATCGCGCTCGTAAAAATGCAAAAACGCCGCGATGAGGCTCGCGAGTGCGCCGCCTGCGTCGTTGCTACCCAAGCCATAGAGTATGCCATCTTCTACGCTTGGCCCGAAAGGATTGCGCGTCCAATCTTGGTTGGGCTTCACGGTATCGTGATGGGAATTGAGTAGGAGAGTCGGTTTCGCGGTATCGAAATGGCGATTGCACGACCACACATTATTCATTGTTCGTCCCGTAGGAATTGAGCGCTCATGCAGGAATTCTTGAATAATGTCTGCCGTTTTGTCTTCTTCGCGGCTCAGAGATGGCGTAGAAATGAGCTTCTTGAGCAAAGTAATAGCATCAGAGAAAAGCTGTGGCTGCGGCGAATCAGTTTTCATCAGCATTGTAGGAAGGTATTCAATGAAGTTGTTTAGCATTTTTGAGGTTAGAGAATTCTACGGATAAAAATAATGAGAA
>JACVZY010000092.1 GCA_014654705.1 Ignavibacteria bacterium | reverse complement strand
TTTAGACGCGACGCGCGACGCGATGCGGGTGTAGTTCAATGGTAGAACGACAGCTTCCCAAGCTGTATACGAGGGTTCGATTCCCTTCACCCGCTCCAATTTCAAGCTCAAATTTGAACGACGCACCGCAGTCATCACGTTTAGCCGCCATCAGATTTCAGCTTTCCAGCGACATCCGACGGGCGCGCGCGCATCCAGCAATCCGACTTTTGGAACGCCATTCAGTATGTGCAAAAAAGTATGTATGCGGCGGCAAACAGCAAGCTGATCTACCCGGCTACTAAGTTTCATCGAATCGACGTCACATCATCGTAATGGCGTGCCTCGACAAGCCCATTGCTTCTCAATCGCGATCATTGCAATGAGCGACAAATTAGAGCCCTGAGTACTTGGGTGCGTTTCGCTTTCTCTGATCACAGCTTCGATTATTTGCCCGTTAGTCGTCCCAGCTGGGATGCATAACGTTGGAGTACCTGCATCACTTTGAAACTGCAAAATCTCCCGCGTCGCGATGATGATACCGAAGCAGAATGTACCCGTCGGTGTGACTGTTCCAGCAAGCGTCTGCCGACAATGAGGCACAAGTGCTGCAGCGGATGTATCTATGCGTCCTTGCGCGTGCGACAAACTTGACCAGAACAGCATTGGCGCAAGCGCAAAAGCATAAGCCGCGCAAGTGACCCAAATCAGATTCAAAGACTTTTTCTGCATTAATCAGCTCCACTAGCGTCAGCATAAAGCGGAGCACGTTTAGCTCCGCAACATGAATCATCAGCGCTGTTCTTGCCATCAACGAGTTAAGACCGTTTCAGATGTCTACCCTACGCTTTTAGATAAGCGTCGTAAGAGTGCGATCTCTATCCGCCGCTTCGTGACGCATCGCGTAATAAGCCTGTCTCGCTTGTAAAATGAGGATCGATAGACATTGCCTGCTAGGCTTGCTGCCCGAAGCATTGGACAAGAGCGAAGAGTACCGCCTTAAAACGCTTAAATTCATCACGGCTAGATCATTTTCAGTTGGCAGTCTAAAGTGGCGCCACCAGCTGATCGTAAACGTTACAGGAAGCAGATGCCATGAACCAATCACTTAACGAATTTACCAAGACGCCGCAGTACGACAAAGTAGCATCCGCATATTCGAAGACGCACGTATTCGTCGCCATTCTCAGCATCGTATTGATGTCATTCTTCTCCGACCTAACCTTTGGCATTTGGTGGCTACTGATATTGGTAGTCGGAATCTTCTACGCATCGCTTTGCATCGCGATGCCAGCACTTTTCATAAGAATGAGCATCCTTCGTGTCGTCCAAAACTCCAGCGTCAGAAATATCGTGGACTTTATACTCGACTGGACCTTCGTCGCACTAAACCCAATCTCAATATGGTTCATCCTCTCAGCGATCAACTGACGTGAACAGACGCGACTGACTAGCTCAAGGAGCCAACGCAATGAAGTGCAAAGCCGCGATGGCATTAGCAGCCGTCTTGTCTGCGTCACCAATTGTTGCAGTAAGTGCGGCTGAAGTCGCGCAGGCTCAGCCCAACGTGATGTTCTGCACCGAAACGGACAACCACGGATTCAGCTACAATCAACAACGTCGCAGATACGAGAACGCATCATTTGAACAAGCTAGATACACAGTCAATATCATGGCTGATTTCAGCTCAATACGAATCGTCAATACAGCGAGACAAAGCATATTCAATCTTCAATGCCGCATATCAAATTTTACTGTCACACACCCGCACGTTCGGGAGTGCACCGATGGCTCAGGCTTCAACTTCACTTACAACACCCAGAATCAACGTTTTACGTTTTCCCAACAGTACGGATATGTTTACGGTGATGGAGATAGCATTCATATCGCATACGGCACCTGCCAGCGGTTCTAGATGATCCGCTACGCCCTACCCTTCCTGCTCATAACAACACAGGCTGCCGCAGAGCCTGGAGTGTGCCGTGCCCTCGATGGTGACAGCTATGTTTGTAGCGATGAAAGGATCAGGCTGGAGAACGCTGATACGCCAGAGCTACACGGCAGGTGTCAGCGCGAAACGAACTTAGCTAATCAGGCAAAGGTTTTCGCGCAAGCTGCTATCGATAATGCAGCACAGGTAGTCATTACAATTCATCAGCGCAGACCCAAAGATCGATACGGCAGAACCCTAGCTAAGGTGAGCATCGACGGGCACGATCTAGGCGTTATGCTCATCGAGGCTGGCTTAGCTCGTGC
>JACVZY010000091.1 GCA_014654705.1 Ignavibacteria bacterium | reverse complement strand
CAATGCCACCACTTGAGACATCTCCCAAACGGAATCAAAGATAGATTTCAATTTTTTGCCGTTGCGCTCGTCGCCAAACGCAGCGGAAGCTTCCCACTTTTGCTTGTCTGGTTCAAAGCGGAATGAATCCCCATCAACCACCGTAAAATGGTAATCCATATCATTTGAAATCAAGCTTGGTATTTGACGAACTTCAACAGCGTTATGCTGCCGCAATTCCTGCACTAATGGGTGACCAGGACTAACCGCATCTACAGGATCAGTCTCAATCAAAATTCGCATAGACCGCTTTGCGTCGCTCAAAAGGTGGCGTGCAGCAGAAACGACAGCTTCACGGCCAAAAACATCGGGATTCATGGCTGTGGTAACAATACACGCCTCAGATTGAGCCGTTTCAAGCAACGATTCAATGATGATAGCCGCATGATCGGGGGAATTATTATAAAAAGATTCGCCCGTCCGCTCGTGCGCCAGCCTCTTAACCTTCTCTTTATAATCGTCCATTGTTCACACCTTAAAAAGCAGGCTTATGCAGCCTACTTCCTCATATATCGTAAATTTACGTCTATTTTTTTGCATATCTTGCCGCCTCTCCCCTCGACTCGATTTGCCACCCTGCGCTGGTGCGCATACTTCTTTTTTATCTCTCGTCAACTGCATCACATGGTACAGTGTAGGCATTAAACCTTGGATACCGCAAGGGTCCCGACAAAAAATAGTGTTAATATGCTTTATTTCATTTGTCTCAGAGAAAGCACCTCACATCCATTGGTTTTCGCTTTCATTTAACGGTAAACTATATACCACAGGCGATGTTCCGCAAATTTTCGCCTGCAATAAGTGCGTCTATATTGTGAGCGTGCAGCTAATGCGAAATGCGGGCCTTGATCGGTCATTTACTGATTTCAAATGAGAAATGCTCATCCAAAACAGTTAAGACAAGTAATGCGGGCCACTTCTTGGGCTTCGGCTTGCTTATGGCAACTCGCCCGCCATAACCCTCGCCCGGTCGCACCGTAGTCAATTGCAGGTAGTTTTCCGCCAGTTCGCCTATTCTGTCTGCTTCATGATCCCGAATCGCGCTGATCTGCCGTGCGGCATTAGCCCGCGCATAATAATCCGGCGTCGTAACGCTTGCGCTAACGCAACCGCTATACCCACATGCAGTAGCAGAGCTTCGATTAGTCGCTGATGAACCGGACATAGCGGTCAAAGCTGCGGCCCAATTTGCCTTGTTTTGGACCATCCGCTGAATGTCGTTAGCGGTGTAAACAACAATAGACTTTGCTTGTCCTACCACTTTTGCGCTGATGTTTTCGGTTCCAAAGTTAATAGGAGCCTCGGTTTCGTTTAATATCTCTACGACAAAAGCTGGCTTACCGGTTTCTTCGCCAATGGAAGTGATGCGAACTTTACCAAATGATGTTGAACGTTCCAGCACCGGAACGCCCTTGTAGTAAGTTAGGCTGTCCGTTTCGATTGGCACTGGCTTTGACGTGTAATCCCCTGCGACTGTCGGCGTTGCCATTGTCAGCATCACAATTGCCAATGATTTTTTCATGATATGCCCCTGCTAAGTTCAATAAATACAGAAAATTACGCGCCCGAATTAGGTCGATAATAGCTTACGGCGACGCAATTGGATTATTAATTTGTGCCCAAACCTGAGGCATCAGAAAAATCCGTGCAATTCCTGTGTAATCAGTGCGGGCATTACACGGAAAAAGCGGGAACGTCTCAACGCATTGTTAAGCGCAAAAAAACGAATTTTTCATATACTTGTTACCCCTTGGGAATATGTGGGAAGGTTACAAGAAAAGACTTAAAATCTGTTGTCCTTTTGGGCGTGCGGGTTCGAGTCCCGCCATCCGCACCACCTGATCCACCTACCGCAGTTCTATGTTGAATGTTCATCCCGGCATCGTCCTTCAATTGCGGGGCGGCTGCCGTCGGTAGCTCAACGCTTCCGCGATATGAATGCGCCCCACTTTTTCCGCGCCAGCTAGATCCGCGATCGTGCGGGCAACACGCAAAATACGGGTGTAGCCGCGTGCGGAGAGGCGCATGGCTTCGGCCGCCTGTGCGAGCAATTTCTGCCCCGCCTCATCGGGTGTCGCACTGTTTTTGAGTATCTCACCATCCAGCTCGGCATTCGCGCGCGCCTTTTGGCCTTGCAACCGGACGTCCTGTATTTGGCGTGCCGCCCGGACGCGCGCAGCAACTTCGGCTGAACCTTCGGCGGGCGGCGGTAGCACAAGATCGGCGGCGCTGACGGCTT
>JACVZY010000090.1 GCA_014654705.1 Ignavibacteria bacterium | reverse complement strand
GGTAAAATTAACTCTAATCTACTCACTTTTCCGGCTTTTGCGAAAGTCCTAATTAGTACAACATTTAATTCTTCACCGCATCCAGCAAAATCTCCGATACGTCGCGGACAGTTACGTCTTCCACTCTGCCTTTGTCCTTCACGCCGTCGTTCATCATCGTCATACAGAAAGGACAATTTACAGCGATAGTGTTTGCGCCTGTTGCGAGAAGTTCTTCGGTGCGCTCAATATTCACGCGCTTGCCGTCGTGCTCTTCCATGAACATCCGTCCGCCGCCCGCGCCACAGCAGAAACCTTTGTCTTTGCTGCGCCCCGGATTGATAACCTTCAAGCCCGGCACATCAGTCAGCGTAGCGCGTGGAGCATCGTACTCTTTGTTGTAGCGCCCCAAGTAGCAGGAATCATGGTATGCGACAGTTGAAGCAGAGATATTTTTGCCGTCAACCTTCAGCTTTCCTGCTGCCGTAAGGTCTTGGATAAATTGCGTGTGATGCAGCACTTCGTACTCGCCGCCGAACTGCGGATAGTCGTTTTTAAGCGTATTCAAGCAGTGCGGGCAGGTGGTAACAATCTTGAGGACATTGTATGAATTCAACGTTTCCACGTTCATTTTCACCAGCATATCAGCAAGGTACTCATTGCCGGAGCGTCGTGCCGGGTCGCCCGTACACTTTTCTTCCGAACCCAAAATGCGATATTTCACGCCCGCAATGTCCATCAATTCTGCGAATGCCTTCGTGACGCGCTTCGCACGGTCGTCGTAGCTTCCGGCGCAGCCTACCCAGAAAAGAACATCCATGTCGGGGTCATCGGCAACGGTCTTGACGTTTGTGCCTTCCGTCCAGTCAGCACGCTCCGACGGCGAAAATGCCCATGGCGTAAAGCTGTTTTCCATATTGCCGAAAGCAGGTTGGACTTCAGGTGGGAAGTTTGCCTCCATCAGCACGAGCGAACGGCGCATTTCCACAATCGCGGGTACGTGCTCAATCATCACGGGACATTCTTGCTGGCAAGCACCACAGGTGGTGCATTGCCAGAGCGCTTCCACAGGGATGTACTCGCCGATAAGCGGCTTTTGCCATGTTGCTTGTTCGTCTGCCGTGAGGACTTTTTCAAACACTGCTTGCCCCATATCGCCAGCTTCTTCGGGCTTTTTACCTTTTGCCAGAAGCGTTGCGGATTCTTTTTCTTCCGCCGAGCCACCGTTTTTGCTAAACGCATCGAACTTCAGCATCAGCGGAGCTTTGTCCATCGTGCGGTCGTGAATGGCAACGATAATGGCGCGTGGGTCAAGCACTTTGCCTGTCTGGTTCGCAGGACAAACGCTTGTGCAGCGTCCGCAGTGCGTACAGGTGTAGCCGTCCAGAAGCGTTTTCCATGTAAAATCTTCAATGTCGGTCGCGCCAAATTTCTCAACGCCTTCTTCCTCGAAGTTGATAGGTTTGAGACTGTTTGGGTAATCTAAATTACCGAAAAACGTGTTGGGCAGCGATGAGAGGACGTGCAGGTGCTTGGAGTACGGCAAATAGTTCATAAAGCCAAACACCAAGACCATATGTGACCAGAAGAATACTTCAAAAATAAGATGTGCCGACGACTGCGGAATGACGTTAGCAATCGCACTGGCAAAGGGGCGCACTGCCCACGAAAAATCTGCACCGAGCGTAATACGAGCGGAATTTTGCAGCAAAATCGACGTAACGATGCTGAAAATAGTCACGAGAATAAGCCCCGCTTCTACTTTTTCACCTTCCACTTGGAGGCGCGGCACTTTCGTCACGTAGCGTCGCCAGAGAGCCGCCAGCGTGAGGAGCATAATTAAACCGCAAAAGACATCCACCAAAACGGTAATGGCAGAGTAGAGCGGTCCGAGAAAATTCAGCGACCAGCCTTCGTGCAAGCCTTCCAAAATGCCTTCCGACGCGGAGGCGAGCAGAATGAGGAATCCCCAAAACACGCCTGCGTGAATGGGTCCGGCGACTTTATCACGGAGAATTTTGCTTTGCCCGAAGCCTACTTTGAGCAGAAGCATGAGCCGCGCCGGAATATTGTCCAAGCGGTTTTCGGGCTTGCCCAAACGAAGATAGGAAATAAGCCGTCGGACGTTGAAGATGATGCCGCCAAAAGCGACCATCATCACGAGCAGAAACACGATGTTCTTGATGCCCATAGTTTGAACTCCTTGAGATTGAAGGTTATCAATTTGTAATTCTCTGATTTGAGGAAGCGGAGGCTGTTACTCGTCGCGGTGGACGGTCTCCGGCGCGAAGGCGGGCAGACAAACCGCAATATACTCAGCGCCTTCGGTGGGTGTGCTGTACCGCACCCATTCGCCTGCGTGAGTGATGATAGCTTGTCCGGCTTTGACAACCGTTGTGCCGGAGTGGGATTCGACGTGAATTTCGCCCTTGAGGACAATCGTAAATTCCTCAAATTCCGGCGTTTGCCCCGGCTCCACCCAGCCCTGCGGCGATACCATGCGGGCAATGCTCGTGGCGGTCGTTTTCGAGTTCACGCGCCCGATGTATTCTTCGATTCGTTTGGGTTTATTGCCTGCGGCTTCGATGATAGAAGGCTGCGAGATGAGTGTTGGCATAGCTTGTCTCGGTCAAAGTGAAAGACGAATGTTTATACGTCAACAATCTACGCAAACCGCACCGAAAATCCAATGCTGTGCGGAAAAAATCGTGGAAAAAGTGGGTGGGTTCTTTTTGAGCGGTAGCGGCTGGCGCTGGGTATGGTAGTATCTTTGGTGGGAATGTTTTGGGGATGGTGGTATGAGCAAACACAAAACTGCTAAATTCTTGGCTAAATTACCCCACACACCTGAGGAATTCCAAATGTTGGCAGCACTTGCAGAATCTATAACGTTTGTCAAATAACTGTTGAGAAAAACAAGACCACTATATTTTGGCAAAACCCATGTTGTTGTATGTTCGCTCTTCTGTCAAATTTGTTTTGAGTAATCTATTGTCTTAATATAGTCTTCCATTAATTTCCAGTCTGGTTGTCCTGATTTGTCAACTGGTAATTTTATTCTCGAAGTTTTCATCCGTCCAATTCCCCATTTTCTACCGTAGTTGTATCTGTATTTTTCCTTTTTGATTAATGTTGTAAGAAAAAGAGCAACATACTTTGACATTCTAAATTTTGGGGTAAAAATGTGAACGTCTTCTGTCGAACAGAACGGCAAAGGTTGATAAAATGCTTCTGCAACACTACCATTACGATTAACACCGATTGTATTTCCTTTATGAATTGGTGTTGCACGTGTAAAATCTGTCCAGCCGTTATTTTGGTCACTTGATGTTACGAATGGAGTCTTACCTGTTCCGTCAAGTTCATTTTTCCTTGGTCCTCTACCTCTTTCTATATGAAATAAATCGTCATAGACGAACCATTTCCAATTTTCAGGATTTAGAGTAATCTTTTTTGAAACGAGAGGTTTTTCTAAACCGTTAAATTTGCTTAAGTCATTTTTCTTGACAAAGCTTGGGATTTCAGTGATGTCTGGAATAAGAAGCTCTTTTAATGTTCTATTGGCTTGTCTGCCGTAATTAAATCGATACTTGTTTTCTCGTAAACAAACACAGTAATAAAGTAAAACATTATCAGTCATTTTAACCTTTGGAACAAGATAGTATAAATCTCTGCCACTGTAGTAAGGCTGTTTTTGCAAAAAACTTTCCATTACTGAGCCGCCTCCTGCAACACTTATTGTTCCGCCTGGGTTCATTTTTTTACCTTTTACAGGTTTTACATAAGATGAAACTCCGTTGTTTTTAGATGTCCTTGAAACAAAGGGAATGCCATTTGGGTCTTCAGTTAATTTGTTTAACTCAAGATTGACACCATAAAAAACATCGAATAAATCTGATACTGCAACAAGTTTCATGACACGTCATTCATTAGTTTAAACACAAGAAAGTTTTTAACTGTAGTTTCAAAATCCTTTGCTGAAATATTTGAGTAGTCAGTTTCCATATATGCCTCTGCACACCATTCATCTTGATGTGTTACTTTTTGTTTTCTGCAAAAACCAGCAATATCTTCTCTGTTGCGATATGTATCTACCCAATGTGTTTTGATGTCGTTCCATTTATTTTGAGCGTCAATTCTGCCAAACATTTTGGTTTTAATAAAACCATCATTTTTCCAGTAACCGAACCAAGTTTTAATGTTTGTTTCTGTATGTGGGATTTTTGCTTTGAAAACCATAATACAAGTAACAACGCCTACTGGATAAAATAAATCGTCAGGCATAGACATTACAGCGTCCAAAGTGTGATGTTTTAGAATTTCTTCTCTTAATGGGTGTGGCGTAATTGCACATGACATAGGAACAATGGCAATACCAGTTCCTCCTTTTTTTAAACAGTTAAGCATTTGCTTGATGAAAACTAATTCGTGTAAATCTTCATCGCCTTGTGAAAATGGTGGATTTAGCATTCCTACATCGCAATTATGTTTCTTTATTGCCTCAACAATTCCTTCATCAAAGCAACTTCCTTGATGTAAATTAGCTTTTCCATCGCCTCTCAAAATCATATTACTTGCTCCAAGTGCATACATGTTGGGCTGTTGCTCAACACCAATAAGACCATTTGCTTTAATGTTATCTTGCTCTGTTTTTGATACAGCTTTTTTAAGCATATTGTGCATTGCAGAAATCAGGAAACCGCCTGTTCCTGCACAGATGTCGAGCACTTTAGATTTAGGTGTTACGTTTGCTATGTGGGCAAATAAATCTGTAATATGTCTTGGTGTTAATACAATTCCTAATGCCTTTTTATCTCCACCTGTGTATTTCAAAAACTCACCATAAAATTGTCCCACTACATCAAAGTCATGATAAATACTAATGAAAGGCCAAACCTTTTCATTAAGCATATTTATAAGTTCATACAATACACTCCGTGGATATTTTTTTGTTGGCTTACCTAATTCGGGATGAACTGCGATTGATGAATACGGCTGTGTCATGCTATATTCTTTTGAGTGAGGGATTTTAGCTTTTGTAAATTCCTCTTTGATAACTCTCATCCATTCTTTTTGAAGTTCGGCTGGAGTGTATTCGTCAAAGCTTTTAGCGAACGCTTTGTTTTTAAGTGCTATTAGTGTTCCGCTTACCAATAATGGTTTTTCACTTTCAGTTAGTTTTGCATGGTCTCTCATAAAGTCGTGTAGTTCTCTGGAAAATGCCATGAGGTCGTCATGTCTCTTCTTTTCTACATCAGGGTCGAAAGTGCCATGCTCTATAAAATCTTCGAGGCTTAGAATTTCTGTAATTAACTTACCCGCTTTGTTTGTTAGCGTTTTGGGGTCTTTTGAACCTTTTGGATGAATAAAAACAGAAGTTTTTAAACTTGATTTTGTTTGTCCGCTTACCGCAACGCCAATTACATTATAAGATTTTGCAAGATGTTTTGAATAATGCAAAACACCATCAACTGCAAAGTCAATTGGTTTGTCAAGATTTGAACTTTCATGTTTTGAAGTGTCTGCTTTACATTCAAAAATCACGAGGAAGTCAGGAGTGTCCGAAGTTGAAATTATAAATTCAGGAGCACCGACACCACCTTTACCTGTCTTGCTTGCGCCTTTCAAAAGTTTTTTAACTTCTTCGATTTGGCTTTTCTGTTCTTCTACGCTTGTCTCGTCCTTGTCATAATATCTAAGGTTGCGAAGAATATCTCTTACCAAATTTTCTGTAATACGTTCGTTTTTGCTCATCTTAATTTTTGGAATGTCAAATATAGCTTTTGTAACTAAGTTTTTGTTCACCACTGATATGGAAACTGTTGCTGGTTAAGGTGACTTAAACTACTAAACTAGAAGAAAGTTTTGTCGTACTTTTCGTATTGTTTTAGATTTGTTGTCGTACTTTTTGAGTTGTTAGTCTCAGATATTTTTCTCACGCAAATATACAACTTCCACCCTATATCGCGCTAGTGTCGGATGTAACGAAAAACCCGTTACAATCGTTGTTGCAACATCTAATTCACCTCGCTTTTTCCTCGTAAGTGCAAGTGAGAAAGGTATTTGCTCCGAAGACCCCTTCGGCAAACTTTTTTTAGTTTCGTATTTTTTTTGCTACACCATGAACGAAATCGCACGGGTATTTGATGGTATGGTGGAAAAGCTAGGCATCCTCCTCTCCTTTCTCATACCCTTCATAGTAATACGATTGCTCGATGCCCTTGAAAATAATTTCGCGGTTGTTGATGTCGTCCGTGAGATAAGCGCCGAGCAAGGTTCGTAATTCCAAATCGTTGATGGGGCTGCGTTCCATTGCTTGCAGGTAGAGTTCTTTGCCGACAAACTGCCAGTTCACGACTTTTTGCAGTCTTGCTTTGAAGAGCAGATCGAGCCATATTCGCATCGTTCTACCGTTGCCTTCCATAAAAGGATGGGCAATGTTCATTTCTACATACTTGGCAATAATTTCTTCAAAGGTATTTTCGGGCATCTGTTCAATTTTTACCAAAATCTCTTTCAGATACAAAGCGGTCGCAAACCTGAAGCCGCCCTTCGAGATGTTATTGGTGCGTAAATGCCCGGCAAAATCATACAAACCGCCAAAGAGATAGGTGTGTATTTGTTGTAACCCTTTGGCGGTGCCAATTTCAATACGGTCAATATCACCTGATTCAAAAAGGCGATACGCATTTTCCAAACTTTTTTTGTCGATATTTCTCATATTCAAAGCCTAGTGCGAAAGCGCCCACACAAGAATATTCACCCCAAATTTCAATGCCTCTTCGCGCTTTTCGGGTGGGTCGTTGTGTACGCTTGGGTCTGCCCAGCCGTCGCTGGGATTGCTTTCGTAGGTGTAAAAAACACACAAACGTCCGTTGTGGAACAGCCCAAAGCCTTGCGGGAGCTTGCCGTCGTGTTCGTGGATTTTCGGAACGCCGTTGGGGAATTTGTAGAACGAGGAGTAGAGACCGTGCGAGAACGGCAATTCCACAAATTTTTGTTCGGGAAAAATCTTGAGCATTTCTTTGCGAATCGAAGCGTCCAAGCCGTAATCATCGTCAATGTAGAGAAAACCGCCATTTTGCAGATATGCCCGCAGATTCCGTGCCTCACGGTCAGAAAAATTCACCGTGCCGTGCCCGGTCAAAAAGAGAATCGGGTAGAGGAAAATATTATCCGACGATAAATCTACCGATTCAAAGGTGGGAACAGCTTCGGTGCCGGTTTTTGCTTGAAAATAGCGCAACAAATTCACTTCCGCCGAAGGGTCGTTGTACCAGTCGCCGCCGCCGTTGTATTTCACGCGGGGGAGCTTGAGTGCGCTTGTGGCAGCTTTTTGTTGTGCGGAGACATCGACAACAAAAGCACTTGCGAGAATAAGTACGGTGATGATGCGTAAGAGCATGAGCAAAAGAATAGGATAAAAAAATATCGTCTGTTATGTCAACGGACTGAACTGAGATTGTTTGGGATGCAGATGATTACTGGGATTCTGCCATACATTACGATTTTTCTTCCATCCCACTCATCCAGATAATCCTCATACATCCCAGATGAGTACTAATATTTCCGAAAGTCATCGTGGTAAAGCATCGGAGGCTTTTGCAAAGACCGTACTATGCTTGGACTCCAGTTTACGCCGCCTGCGGGACTCGTACCAGTATTGTCCGAGTTCGCCTGAGAAAAGAATCACAAGCGCTGAGTAATACACCCAGAAAGCTACTGCCACTGCCGCGCCGTAAATACCATACACTTTACCGTAGGTCGCAAAATTTTTCACATAAAATCCAAAACCAAACCGAGCGCATTGCCAAAAAATGACACTGAAAAGAGCGCTTGAAAGTATGACGGAAATGGGTGGCAAACGGTTTGGTGTGAAGCTATACAACGACACAAAAAATAGGTAGATAACCGTCATCGAAACCATATTTGAAACAAACATTCGCAGCCAATACCCATCCCACACGGTTGCTGTTGCCCAATCTGCCGCACTGAGCGCAAGTCGTGGAGCGGCGTTCGAGAGGAGAATTGCTAAAACAAAGAGCATTAAGAGGAATGAATCGCGCCCTACGGCTGCCCAAAATGTTTTTTCGTGCCGAAAGCCAAAAACGGCATTGAGCGCTGTGCGAATGGAACCGAAGAGCGCAAGCGACACCCAGAATAGCGCCGGAATACCAATCCATGCCGCCGAGCCGGAATTTTGCAAGACATGGTTAATTTCACTTTTCACGATGTCTATGGTCGCGTCCAGCCCACCATCGGGCGGTAGCACCTCCAGTAAAAAATCCTCAATTGCTCCAATAACCAACGTTCGGTCAATAAAAATGCCAATCACAAAGACCATGACAAGCATTGTCGGCAAAATAAAAATCAAGATATTGAACGCAATGCCGGATGCAGCAAGATAAATATGATGCTCGTCGGCTCGCCGGAGAATGCGACTCAGCACACGCCACACGCGCTTGACAGCCGAGAAAAAGCCTCGCTCTTCTTGGCTTTCTGTATGTGATTTATGAGGGAAGCTATGTTGCATGAAGTATGATTGTCAATCGGTGAACGTGTTTTCTCTCGCAAAAATGGGAATTTTCCGTAATTTCAGCACTATTATTCTTCGCAAATATCTCGAACCATGATATGAAAAAAAACACCAAAGCCACTTTTGAAGAGCGTTTAGAGCGCTTAGAAGAAATTGTCGTATTGCTCGACCGTGGTGATGCGCCGCTTGAAGAGCTTCTCGCGCTTTACGAAGAAGGTATCGTTCTGAGCAAGGAATGTAGCGACTTTTTGCGTCAAGCAGAGCAGAAAGTAACGACGCTGCAAGCTACACAACCACAAGCGCTGCCACTATGACCCCGACCGTGCCGACAAATATGCGCATTGCCGTTGTGATTGTTAATTACAACGTCAAAGACCTTCTCGTTTCCTGCCTTGCGTCGCTGCAAGCCTCACTGGAAGGAATTTCGTCGGAAATTATCGTCGTAGATAATGATTCTACCGATGGTTCGATTGACTACGCCGAGCCGATGTTTCCTGCTGTACGCTTTATACGTTTGGGCAGTAATTTAGGTTTCGGCACCTCCAATAATATCGGCTTCCGCGAAGCGCTGGAAAAAGGGGCGGAGTACATTCTTTGCCTCAACCCCGACACGCTCATCAGCGAAGACACGATGCGTGTGATGCTGGACTATATGGATGCCGAGCGAGGTGTGGGGCTTGCGGGCTGCAAACTTTTGAATGCTGACGGCACGTTTCAACTTGCCTGTCGGCGCGGTTTCCCGACTCCGTGGGCTTCGTTCTGCAAAGTATTCGGCTTGCAGGCTCTCTTCCCAAATTCACCGCGTTTTGCGCAATACAACCAAACGTTCCGCAGTGAGGACGAGACGTATTTTGTGGATGCCGTGATGGGCGCATTCATGTTCATTCGGCGCGAGGCGCTGGAGCAAATTGGCGGCTTCGATGAAGATTTTTTTATGTACGGCGAGGATTTGGATTTATGCTTTCGGATTCAGCAAAACGGCTGGAAAATCACGTACCTCCACACGACCTCAATTATTCACTATAAAGGTGAAAGCACACGACGCAGCGCCATTAACGAAGTGAAGCATTTCTACGAAGCGATGGAAATTTTCGCACGGAAGCACTACGGCTCTTCGCGGCTTTTCTTGACGTTTTTGCGTGTGGGCATTGCTGCACGCTCGGCGCTGGCGTACTTGTCGTTGTACAGATGGGAAGCAATCTTTGCCGTGGCGGATGTCGTCGCGCTCAATACTGCCATGCTCATCGGCTCGTTTCTCTGGAAAGGTCGTGTTTATGCGTTTCCCGATTATGCCTATCCGACTGTTTTCGTGGTGATTTCGCTCGTAACGTTGCTTTCGATGGTTGCTGCGGGTGAGTATTCTCCGTACTCTAAGCCGTCTATCCGCCGAGCATTTTCAGGCTTAATGATCAGTTTTTTCGGACTGTCGGCATTAACCTATTTTTTCAAAGATTATGCCTTCAGCCGTGGCGTGCTGCTTCTGACGATTGGCATTGGCATCGTGCTTACGTCGCTCTTTCGCATCGTTGCAGAAATCGCAGAGAAGATTGCCGGCGGCGAGGCGGAACGGCGGATTGCCTTTATTGGCAATAACGCTTCCACGCAGCACCTGATTGAACAGTTGGATGCGCCCAATGCCGCTTCTGTGGGCAAGCGCAGCCGTGCGCGGGTGGTAGGAATTATTACCACAACGGGTACTTCATCAGCGAATGAGACTGCTTCTACACAAAATTCTGTGCCGACTATCGGTAATATTTCGTACTTACGCAAGATTATTGAGCAGTACCGAATTGATGAAGTGATTATTACCGATACCGCCATGCAGCGAGCAGAAATCGTACAGCGCATCATGGAAGCGGCTCAGGTAAGTGGGGCAAAGGCAACGCACAGAGCAACATTTAGATTTGCCCAAGAATATGACGAAGTTATCGCCGGAAGAATTGTAGAAAAATATGTTGGGAATATTACGGGTGGTTTTTCGGGCGGGGGCTTTGGCGGAAGCGCCCCACCAATCGTTTCGTACAACTTGGCACAGTGGAAATTTCGTCTCGCCAAACGCTTCATGGACATCGTGGGTGCTATTTTTATTTTGACAATCGGTTTACCTGTTGTAATTTTGCGTAAACCTCATCGCTACAAAGAACAGCGCCACATCCGCCGTCGTGTTCAAAATATCGTGGATGTTCTCGGAGGTAAAAAAAGTCTCATTGGCTTGTATCCAATAGATATACATCATAGAACAGAGTCGCCGACTACCACAAAACATAATCACCTGTTGACATTGGGGAAAATAGGCTTAACCGGGCTTGCACACGTCCATACCCCTGAACAGCTCTCCCCACTTGCACTGCAAAATTTGAATGAATTTTACGTGCGTCATTATTCGCTGTGGCTTGATGTTGACATACTTGTAACACTCTTTTTTCGCGTAAACCGTAATGAGCAACGATCTCAGGAGTGATGCGGCTCCGAAAGCCGCCCCCAAAGTAGTTTTGGAATTTGAAAAACCTATTGTAGAACTCGAAAAGAAAATTGCGGAAATGCGTGCGATGCCCAATGCAAGCGACATTACGCCCGAAATAGATAGTCTGCAATCCCGCGTCGAGCAGCTGCGTGTGGATGTCTATTCCAAACTTACACGTTGGCAGCGTGTTCAGATAGCACGTCATCCGCAGCGTCCGTACACATTGGACTATTGCGCCAATGTTTTCACAGAGTTTACCGAACTGCACGGCGACCGCACCTTCCGCGACGACCCTGCAATAGTCGGTGGGCTTGCACGTCTGGACGGAAAACCCGTCATGGTTATCGGTCATCAAAAAGGACGCGACACCAAGCAAAATGTCATTCGTAACTTCGGTATGCCCGACCCGGAAGGTTATCGCAAGGCATATCGTCTCTTTCAGCTCGCTGAACGCTTTAAGCGTCCCGTTATCTGTCTTCTGGATACGCCCGGCGCATACCCGGGCTTAGGCGCAGAGGAACGCGGGCAAGCCGAAGCAATTGCACGAAATTTGAAACTTCTTGCTACCCTCAAAACACCGGTCATTATTGTCATTATTGGCGAAGGCGCGTCCGGCGGAGCGCTTGGAATCGGTGTCGGCGATCGTATTCTCATGCTTGAAAATTCATGGTATTCTGTTATTGCCCCGGAATCATGCTCCAGCATCTTGTGGCGAAGCTGGGACTATAAAGAACAAGCTGCTGAGGCGCTTAAATTAACCGCGCCTGACTTGCAATCTGTCGGTGTTATTGATCATATTATTCCCGAGCCTATCGGTGGGGCACATGCTCATCCGCAACAAATATACGACACGGTGCGTACTACTCTTACGAACGAACTTCAGACGTTGCTGCAAATACCACTCCCGCAACTCATTGACAAGCGTATTGAAAAATTCTGCGCTATGGGCGTATGGTCAGAGGGGTAACTTCGCATTACTTTTGTGTCGGCAGGAATTATACGTCGGCTCATGTACAGGGAAATCCGCTTGAAGCTACTACTGATACTCTTTGCAGCTTTTTACATTTACTTTTGTATCATTTATGTTTTCTATCACCAATTTTTGTTTTTCTAGGAGAAATGCTCTATGAATAACGAGGAACGTACCTCGCCCGGCAACGAAGCCGATGATTCTTCGCCCGGCTTTCAGTCTCGCCGCGACAGCTCAGGCAATGCCTATAGCACCAATATTGGCAGTACTTATTCTACCGACTATAATAGTGACGGTTACAAGGGAGGGGCATATAACCGTCCGCAGGGTAACTACGGCAACCGCGATAACTACGGCAATCGTGACAATTACGGCAACCGCGATAACTACGGTAATCGTGACAATTATGGCAACCGCGACAATTACGGCAATCGCCAAGGCGGCGGCTATCAGCAACGCGACAATTATGGCAACCGCGATAATTACAACAATCGTCAAGGCGGCGGCTATCAACAGGGCGGCTACCAGCAACGTGATGGCGGTGGCTATCAAAATCGTCAAGGCGGCGGCTACCAGCAACGTGACAATTATGGTAACTATGGCAACCGTGATAATTACAACAATCGTCAAGGCGGCGGTGGCTATCAACAGGGCGGCGGCTACCAGCAGCGCGATGGCGGTTACCAGAACCGTCAGGGTGGTGGCTATCAACAGGGTGGCGGCTACCAGCAACGTGATGGCGGTGGTTATCAGAACCGTCAAGGTGGCTACCAGCAGCGCGATGGCGGTGGTTATCAGAACCGTCAAGGCGGCTACCAGCAGCGCGATGGCGGTGGTTATCAGAACCGTCAAGGCGGCTACCAGCAGCGCGATGGCGGTGGCTATCAGAACCGTCAAGGCGGCTACCAGCAGCGTGATGGCGGTGGCGGCTTTCAAAATCGTCAAGGCGGTGGCGGTTATCAAAATCGTCAAGGCGGTGGCGGTTATCAAAATCGTCAAGGTGGCGGCGGCTTTCAGAATCGTCAAGGTGGGGGCTACCAAAACCGTGGCGGTGGCTATCAAAACCGTGGCGGTGGCTATCAAAACCGTGGCGGGCAGCAACGTCCCGATGGACGCGTTATGCGTTCCCGTCAGCAGCAGCAACGCAAGCAACAGCCACGTAAACAGCAAACAGGGCATCTTGTCTCATTGCCACGGATGTTGGCAATTCAGCAATTTGCCTGCCGGAAAATTGCTGTGGAATACATTCGCAATGCCCGTGTGATGGTGAACAACGTTATTTCGCAAGATCCAAACGTGCGCGTCAACTACAAGCGTGATGCTATCAAAATTGACACGATGGATTTGCAACGCAACCGTCCATCCACATACATTCTCGTCAATAAACCGGCAAAAGTGTCTGGTTCGCGCGAGGCGCAGACCTTCACACTGCATTCCATGATTCACGATGCTGAGGCGTGGTACTTCCCTCTTGGGCGTTTGCTCAAAGCTTCATCGGGACTGACGTTGCTTACCAACGACCCCGCGCATAGCGCCCAGGTGTCAACGGCATTCAATTACGTGGAAAAAGAGTATCGCATCAAGGTACAGCGCCAAGTTAAAAAAACCGAGTTGACAGCCATGACCAAAGCTCTCAAGGAACTGAACCCCGGAAATAGCGATGTGGCAAAAGTAGAAGTCGTGCAAAAAAACACACGTAATTGCTGGATTGCGTTCACGCTTTACCATGGTTCGTTTTCTGACTTGTTTGCTATTTTGAAAAATGTAAAACTAGAGCCGCTTTCGATGCAACGCTATCGAATTGGCGGGCTTAATGCCGATAACCTCACCCCCGGCTCATGGAAGCAATTGAATAATGTCGAAATTGCCCAGATGTTCGGAACAACTACCGAAGGCGCGTCATTCTTCTTCAAGTAAGAAGTTCAAGCACGGATGGTATCCACACAAAATAAAACGGCTTCAAATCATGTATTTGAAGCCGTTCTTGCTATAAGAAAATGACTGCAAGAATGTGCTATTTACCGAACTTCCCCGACATAGACATATGCAATACCGAAAGTAAGCGGTTCGTAGCCCGTACTGACAAACGCTTCTGTCTCACGCATCAAATCATCAAAATCATCGCCACAAGGAAACTGAGCTGCTGTGCGATTCAAATAGCTGTACGCTTCTCTATTGCCCGTTAAAATACCACCCACAAAAGGAATGACGTGATTGCTGTAAAAACGGTATAAAGCGCCCATCACGCCTTTGGGCTGACCAAACTCCAATACGACAACCCGCCCACCTGGACGCACTACGCGAGCCATTTCCCGCAATGCCTGCACAGGGACATCTACATTACGAATGCCAAAGGAGATGCTGGCAATATCGAATGAATTGTCTGGATACTGCAAGTTCATTGCATCCGCAACCTCGAAGCGAACCGACAAACCGTGTTTGGAGGCTTTTTCGGGAGCAGTTTCCATCATCTCGGCACAGAAATCCGTCCCAACAACGCTACCTCCATCACCGACAGCTTTTTTGAAGGCAATTGCCAAATCACCTGTTCCCGTAGCACAATCAAGAACGCTCATTCCCGCTTTTGCCTCGGAAAGACGCACTACCACTCGCCGCCAGAGGTGATGAATGCCTAATGACAAGACTGTATTGCTGACATCATAGCGGGGCGCGATGGTAGCAAACATGGTGCGAACGGTTTCGCTCATAGTACACGAATTGAAGTGAAATGTTGATTTGTCGTGGATATAAAGACGCTAAACACTCTGCTTTATTGATTGCGGAAACTTCGGAAGCATCATCAAGGACGCAGCATCTGTGCGGTAATCACCTCCGCAATGCGCAATGCCTCCAGCGCTTCGCCAGCGCTTGTGGCACGGAAAGTGTGCATGGCCCCCGCTTGAACAGCCATAGCAAAAATTCGCTGTTCCTCGCTAATAGCGTTACCCTTAGCAATGGTAGGCTGTTCATACCAGATAGAACGTTTGTGCTCACCGGCATCTATATTTCCCAGCATCATAGCGGGCACAATGTCAGGACGCTGCTCCATGCCCGTTGTCGGGACTTGTTCGTCGTCAGTGATATGAAACATTTCCACACTGTTCGCTGCAAAGTCAAGTGACAAATACGCATCGCGCTGAAAAATCCGCATTTTGCGCATGGACTTCGCAGAAATACGTGATGCCGTCAAATTTGCCACACAGCCGTTTTCAAAGCGTAAGCGGGCGTTTGCAATGTCGGGCGTGTCGGTGAGCACTGCCACACCGTTTGCATGAACCTCGACAACTGGTGATTTCACAAGCCACAACGCAACATCAATATCGTGAATCATCAAATCCAAGATAACCGAAACGTCCGTAGCACGGGGCTTGAACTGTGCCAGACGATGGGCTTCTATGAAAAGCGGCTGGAGGCGCTGCGTATCAATTGCCGTTAGAGCAGGATTGAAACGCTCTACATGACCAACGTGTATGATAAGCCCACGCTTTTGTGCGATTTCCGCGAGCCGCTCACCTTCTTCAACATTGGTTGTGATGGGCTTTTCAATAAAGCAGTGCTTACCTGCTTGCAAACACACTTCCGCAATAGCAAAGTGCGTGGAAGTTGGCGTGGCAATAGTAACAGCATCGGCTTCAGTAAGCGCTTCGGCAAGGCTTTGAGCAACGCAGACGGACTTTGCGTTGGGGAATTCTTGCGCCAGCGTACTCGCTAGCGCTTGTGAGCGCTCAATATCGGCATCGTAGAGCGCCACAAGTTCAGAAGCGTCTTGCTGAAGCCAAAGCCGGGCATGAATTGCGCCCAAGTGCCCAGTCCCGATAACGGCAATGCGAGGTGGGGTCATTGGTTCGGGGGCGTTTGGGCGGTGTATTGTTTCTCGTAGTATTCTTTGTACGCGCCCGAACGAACGTTTGCAAGCCATTCCGTATTTGCCAGATACCATTCGACAGTCTTTTTCATACCGCTCTCAAATGTTTCTTTCGGTCTCCAGCCAAGTTCACGCTCAATTTTGCTAAAGTCAATCGCATAGCGGCGGTCATGTCCGGGGCGGTCGGTAACGTACTGAATAAGCGTTTCGGGCTTATTAAGTGTACGCAGAATTGTTTTGACAACTTCAATGTTTGGCTTTTCCGAGGCACCGCCCGCGTTGTATGTCTCGCCCACACGCCCACGCTCGTACACCGCCCAAATCGCAGCGCAGTGGTCTTCGACATAAATCCAATCGCGGACATTCATACCATCGCCATACACAGGCAGCGACTTGTCTTCAATCGCATTGGCAATCATAAGCGGAATGAGCTTTTCGGGGAATTGGTATGGACCATAATTATTCGAGCAGCGCGTTGTCAGTGCCGGAAGCCCGTGTGTATGCACAAATGCCCGCACGAGCATATCCGATGCGGCTTTGGAGGCAGAGTACGGTGAGTTGGGTTGCAATGGTGTTTTCTCGGTAAATAAGCCTTCGGCTCCCAACGAGCCATAGACCTCATCCGTCGAAACCTGCACATAACGCCCTAATTTCAAGGTTTTTGCGACTTCCAAAAGAGCTAGTGTTCCTTGCACATTCGTATCCACAAACGGCGCGGCACTCATAATGGAGCGGTCAACATGGGATTCTGCGGCAAAATTGATAATGCCCGTCACGTTGTAAAGGCGGCACACGTATTCGACGAGTTCTTTATTCTGGATTGCCCCATGGACGAAGCGATAACGCGGGTTGTCGGGGAGAATACCACGAAGGTTTTCAAGATTACCGGCGTACGTCAGCGAGTCAAGATTGACAATGGCGTGGGGCGTATTGGCAAGCATATAGTGGACAAAATTTGAGCCGATAAAGCCCGCGCCACCTGTGACAAGGATAGTTTCGTGCATTGATAGAGGAAATGATAAAGAAAACAGTAGAATTCAATGTGGTCGAAAAATAAGCACCGCAAAAATACGGGATTCTTGCATACCATTCAAATCTTGAATTCAAGAGCATTGCAGAGAAGAGATATTACCCCACCAAATGCAAGAATCCATCGGCATCCAAGCGCCCACGCACTTCCGTCAACGACCACAATTCGCTGGATTCGCCATTCTGCAAAGCGCTAAACGGCGCACCAATGCGTACAAAACCTTCCTCACCAAGCGGTTTTTCTTCGCCTGTCGTTGCGTCGATAATCGAGAACGCGCAGCCCGGAAGTGGTAGTCCGACAGTACCAGGCTTTGTTCCTATCTGCACACTCCAATCACCCGGACTGATAGCATCCGGCACGTTCGCTGCCGCAAGGGGGGTAATGGCAGTCGCGCCGAAACCTTCGTAGATATGAACTCCAAATTTTTGCTTGAAAGCCGCTTCAGTAGAGGTATCGAGCGATTCTGTCTCGCCATTGCTCCCCGTAACGGCAAACCGCAGCCCGCCGAACATCAAAGGATGAAGCTGTTCGCTGGCAGCAAACACGCGCAGTTGCCACGGTTCAGCAAAAAGTAACGTCGCTTCGGTCATAGCAGAGAGTTTGCCGAGCGTGAGAATATCAGTGTTTTCAGCGCAGACTAACTCAAGACCACTCACAAGCGGCATAAGAACAGAGGTCAGCAAGCCAAATGCCGTGCAAAGCGGCAGCACGGCAAGCGCCGTATCGTCATCGTGCGGGTTGAGAGTTTCCGTGATTTGGTGAATCGTCGTCATCACGTGTTCGTGCGAGAACGAGACGGGGCGCAGCGTTTCAGCTTTTCCGGCAAAGACTGTTACGGCGCTTGTATGAGCGTGATGTTTCGCAAAGTATAATCCTCGCACAAGTGCCTTCGGAGCAAGGCGGAGAAAGAGACCGCGTGTGAACGAGGGGTGTAAACTAATTGCGAGTTCATCAAAAAAGACCACCCGCACCACGGCGCGAATTTCCGCGAGAGCGGGGTAACGGTGCGAACATTCTTCCCAAAAATTCTTGGACGTGATGACCACGCGCAGAGATTCCATGCGGATTCCGGCGGCAACATCCTCAGCAGAGCTGGTATAGTCCAGCAGCACAGGTGTTTGCCCGTTCATCATCAGTGCGAGCGTCGTGATGACCCCTTCGGCACTTGTCGGGAGCAGTACGCCCACCTTTTTGTCTGCCGCCGTGCGCTTGAGTACTTGAGCGCATCGTATGGTCTGCGCAAGAAGGTTGATAGAAGTAAGGCGGCGTTTATCGCGGTTCACCAGCGCTACGTCGAGCGGGAAGCGTTTTACGGTCGTCAGAAATGCTTCATGTACCGTACCGAGCGTCTGCGCATAGTTACGCCATGCGTGAATGGACAGTTCTGTTACTTTCTGCTTCACCTCAGCTGATGTACTGTTTGCGGCGATACGTTCACCAAATGCCACCGTCACGATGCGTTTTCCGCGCTTGGCGCTGTGCAGAACACCGCTTTGCTGCTGATGGCGTGTAGCATAGGAAAAAGCGGTGCCCCATAGCCCGCGCAAGTAGAAGGGAACAATGACGACTTCTTCGCCATGAGCATTTGGCTGTAAGCCCTCCAGCGCCCGCTCAAACCCGCGCTTGAAGACGGCAAGCTGCCCGTTACGGCTGATACGCCCTTCGGGGAAAATTGCGACCACATCGCCATTGTACAGTGCCTCGCGGACTTTTGCCAGCGATTCGTCTGCATCTTTGCCCGGAGCAATCGGAATGACGCCAAAAACCCTTAGCAAGCCCTTCAGTACGGGCATTTCGTAGATGGAACGCAGCATCACATAGCGAATTGGGCGCGGGCAGGCGATTTGCAGCACCGCCCAATCGAACCAACTGGCATGATTGCCCAGAAGCAATACTCCACCTGTGCTGGGAATATTTTTCATACCCAAGACTTGCAGAGAGTAACGCTGCGAAGCCATCACCGCAACAACGTACCGCACAAACATCTGCGGTAAGCGCGAGAGCGCAAATGCCGTCCCGCCGAGCGCTACCACAGCCATTCCGTAGAGCATCCACACACTATCCAGTTTGTATGTCCCGGTCAGAATAGCGGTCATTACCAGAAACGCAGACATAAGCAGATTTTGCATGAAGTTGTTCGAGGCAAGAACTGTTCCCGCTTCGTCACTTCCGGCATTGAACTGAATAAGAGCGTTCAGAGGAATGAGAAACAAGCCACCCATGATGCCATAAACGAGAAACAGAGCCGCAAGCAGCCACAGCGAATGAACCGAGGGCAGCAAGAAAAGTGAAATCGTAATACCAAGCGCTCCAAAAGGCACAATACCTGTTTCGATAAAATCTTCCGATGCTTTACCCGCAATAAACGACCCAATAATAATACCCAAGCCGCCGACACCCATGAGTCCGTTGGAAATTGTTGTGTCGTGAACGCCGAGTGTTTCCTTGAGGTAAGCAGGAAAAGAGGCTAAAACAACCTGATTAACACCCCAAAAAATCGAAACGCCGATAATACTCAGCCAAATCACTTCCGATGACCGCACACTACGCAAATTCTGGCGTAAATATCCGAAACTCAGATATTTACGAACATCGAAGTGGAGATGCGTGTCTTTGTCGCGTTTGCGGGGAAGACGCACAGTGAGCAAAAACTCTATGATAGAAAAGCCCACAAGCAGCCATCCAAGCGGTGCGATAGACTGTACAAGTGCATGAATAGTAGCAGCATCGGGCGCAATAAAGTGTTCAAATAATGCCGAAAACGCAACTGTACCACCCAAAATGGCAATAATCGTGATGGCTTGGACGTAGGCATTGGCATTGGCGATGTTTTCCTTCCCCGTCAATTCCTTGATGTAACCATACTTTGCGGGCGAGTAGAATGCGGCTTGTACGCCCAGAAGCAGCGTCATTGCGAATGCCAATTCAAACCATCCCATGTAGTACGAGAGCGTAATCACACCCGTTAGCGGAATGGCACACGCAGCCGCAACTTGAATAATGCGCTCCTTGGGGAATTTGTCGGCGAGAAAACCCGTTGGCGTAAAGAAAAGCACGAAAGGCAGCACAATACAAGCGTTGACGAGAGCCGTGAGAACAACTTGCGTCGTGCCGTCGTAGAACTTGAAGATCGTGTTCTGAATGATGATTTTATGTCCCAAATCAGTAAAGGCGTTCAGGAAAGCAATGAGGAGATATGCCGTGAAGCCTCGTATTTTCAGGAGTTTGAGCATGGTAAGAGGAAATGTTGTTTTTGAACGCAGATTGGGAAGTAGGTCATCGTTCGTCAAGGAACGCAGATGACGCAGATTTTGCGGATGAAGAAGATTTGCACCTTGATCGCTTTTTATTCTTCATCCTTCTTCAAGCATCGCCACGTAGTTTGCGGATTTTGAGGCGAATTTGCTGTAAAAGCGTTGAGCGTGGAAACCGCGCCAATGCTTGAGTGTACATCTGTATTGCATCGTCTTTGCGTCCTTGAAGTGCGAGCGCATCGGCGTGGTTCATCATCGCAAAATCGCCCATGGTGCCTTCGGGAAACTGTTCCAAAAGCCGTGAAAAGAACTTTCCTGCGGCATCGTAGCGCTTGCGGCGAAGTTCGATATTACCTGCTCGGATAAGTGCCTGTTCACCAATATTTGCATGAGCAGCATTCGGTTTTACGAGACTTGTAAGACTTGTGTACCCCGCAAGGGCTTCGTCAAATTTTTCTTGCTTCTCAAGAAGTTCGGCTTTAGCAAAATTCCTGACTGCTTCTTCACCATCGGGAGTGCGCTTTTGCTCCAGTAGCGCAAGGCGCTCCAAAGCGTCATTCGCAATATCGGCGTTTGTGTTGGCGGCAAGTTTAGCAAAACGGCGGTCGGCAGAATCAAGGTTGCCGCCGAAGTATTCCAATTCGGCGAGACGGAACTCAGCTTCGTCACACTCGGAGCGCATACGGGCAAAGGTTAGGAGCGTTGCGCGAAACGTTTCGGCGGCTTTGTCTAAGCGGTTTTGCTGGGTGTATAATTGCCCCAAGTCCACTGATCCTCGTGCTGCTATGGGAAAAGCGCGATATTGCTGCACAAGTTTGATGAACTCTTGCTCGGCAGCCTCCGGCTTTTTCAGATTGTCCAGCGTTATTCGCGCAATACGGTACTGCGACTCTGCGGCGTATTGTGTGCCGGGGTAGTCCGCCGCCACAGCCCGATAGCGCGAGATAATACTATTGAGTTCGGTCTCGCTGAAGGTCGTGCCTGCCGTTTTTGCATCTTCCAATCGGCTTTCCATTGCGCGGGCATAGCCGTAAAATGCTGAAAGCGCATTGGGGTTCAAACGCCCCTTGTCAATCACTAATCCGTATGCTTTGAGTGCTGCGTCAAAATACCGTTCCTGACGGGCTTTCTCAGCAAACATGAGCAGCTCGCGCCCTTGGGCGTTCAGCATATTGTCAAGGCGCTGCGTGATGTCAAGCGCACGATTGTAGTCCTTCATTTCTCGCAGAACCCAAGCATAGAGCCGTTGATAAAGAAAATTATTCGGCTCGGCTGTGGTCGCTTTTTCTAATACTTCGCGTGTTTGCTCTACCCCTTTGGGGCTGATGAGGTACGCCGAAATACGCCCTTGAGCAGTATTGAGATTGCTGGTTTGTTTCAAGAATGTGAGCGCTTCTTGCGCTCCGGCAGCGAAATTACCTACTGCGCCGTAGAGTTGGCTCAGGTCGTCAGAAAAAAGCGTTGGTGCGGCAAGACGAGTACGCGCCTGAAGCAGCGTCGTGATGGCAAGTTCAAAAGCGCGATTGGTGGACTGAGCGCGAGCAATGGTTACAAATGCTTGTTGTACTACCGGAGCCGTTGCAAGAGCATTTTTCCATGTTTCCTCAGCTTGCGTCGTTTTTCCGGTTTTCCAAAGCAAATCGCCCTTGAGTGCTTGTAATTCCGTGGAACGCACTATGGTTTGCGGTGTGCGTGCAATTTGCTCATCAACAAGAGGAAGGAGTGATGCAGGCTGGTTCAGCGCCGTGAGCGTCCGCACAACACCATCGAAGTATGTTTGCTGTGCTTTGTTGGCTTCGTAAAGCTCTTGATAGATTCGGGAGGCACTTCGGATATCGCCGCTTTGTTCGTAGGATTCAGCCATGCGGAGTTTACGCTCTTCGGTGCCGGGTTGAGCCAAGAGCACAGGCGCAAAGACCTGAAAAGCGCACAGGAAAAGAACCGCAAGAAAAGCGCCGTAGTGTTTGCAAAGCGCATTAGACGTGGTGTTCATAAGGACACAAAAGCCGTTGTGAATAAAAATATCGTGTACACCGTAAGATACGAACATTCCGTGAAAAAGTTTGAATATCGTTGAGGTGAAGAATTGTGCATTTACATTTCAAGAAAGGTGTGGGCAAAACACCCTATACATAAACTCACCCCGAAGACGGCAAAGGCAGCAACATCTTGATAGGCTGGACTTTTACTCATCTCCTGACGATTTCAAAGCTTGCTTGTAGGTAGCAAGCGCCCGCTCGCGGGCAAATTTGTGGTCAACCATCGGCGGTGGATAGTCAAACGAACTTAATTCCGGCACCCAGCGCTTGATGTATTCCAGTTTGGGGTCAAATTTCTCTGTCTGCGAAGTGGGATTAAAAATACGGAAATACGGTGCAGCGTCGCAACCTGTTCCGGCAGACCACTGCCACCCGCCATTATTCGCCGCAAGGTCAAAGTCGAGGAGCTGGTGGGCAAAATACCGTTCGCCCCAACGCCAATCCAACAGAAGATGTTTTGTCAGAAATGACGAGACAATCATCCGAACGCGGTTGTGCATATAGCCCGTTGCATTTAGCTCGCGCATACCAGCATCCACAATCGGATACCCCGTTTTCCCCTCGCACCATCGCTTAAAGTCCGCTTCATCCTGCCGCCACGGGATATTGTCGTAGGCAGGCTTAAATGACCGATGCTCTATGTGAGGAAAGTGCCAGAGAATTTGTACGTAAAAATCCCGCCAAATTAGCTCATTGAGCCACATTTCATTCAGTTCCAACGCCGTCCGCACCAATTCACGAATGCTCACCGTACCGAAGCGTAGATGCACCGAAAGACGCGTCGTCCCCCGCTGTGCAGGGAAATCGCGTGTTTGGTGATACGTGCGAATAATATCTGTGCGGGCTTCTTTTGGTGGGAACGCTTCGCCCGTCGGCTCAAAGCCCATTTCTTGGAGTGTTGGAATGGAATAATTTTCCAATGGCTGCCAGAAGGCAGTTCTGTACTCATTCACCGGATATGACCTTGTGTGACTATCAGCGAGTTGCGCTTTCCACTTACGACTGTATGGCGTAAAAACAGTATAGGGGCGGTCATCACCAGTAAGCACCTCATTTTTCTCAAAAATCACCGTATCTTTGAAGGTTCGGAATTCTACCCCGTGCACGGCAAGAAGTTTGCCAACGGCTTCGTCGCGGCGCGTGGAATATGGTTCGTAGTCGTGATTTGTAAAAACTGCTTGTATGCGATATTCCCGCAAAAGTTGCTCCCAGACCTCAATCGGGAAGCCGTACCGAACCATAAGCGAGGAATGGTGCGTTTGGAGTTCCTGCTGCACATCTGTTAGGGCATGATGGATAAATTCCACACGTCGGTCGCGTTTACTAGGAAGTTCATCCAAAATAGTACGGTCAAAAATAAAGAGCGGCAGTACGCGAGCACCTTGCGCACTGGCTGTTTTGAGAGCATGATACAATCCGGCATTATCGCTCAGGCGCAGGTCGCGGCGAAACCAGAATACGATGAGAGATTCCATAGTGCGTGGTAGTATTGCGTGGTGGTGCGTTAGTAACAATTATGACGGTGATGTGATGTACAAATTTACACGAAAAAATTTTGGTAGAACGAAAGAAAAGTTCTAACTTTGCAGTTCTGTACACGAAAATTTCCGTGCAGACACAAAACTAGCATAACCTCAAGTATTTTCTCACTTTATCCTCCCCAAATCATGTTTGCTGTTGTAGAAATCGCGGGCTTTCAATACCGCGTACAGCCGTCGGACAAACTGACTGTCCCGAAAATGGATGCAGAAGTTGGCTCCGCTATCTCTTTGACCAATATCCTTGCTGCTGGCGAAGGTGCGAATGTCCGCATTGGCGCTCCGACCCTGAGCGGTTCGGTGACGGCAACCATTCTGGCGCACGGCAAAGCCGAAAAAGTTGTGGTCTTCCACAAAAAACGCCGCAAAGGCTACCGCAAGAAAAACGGTCACCGTCAGCACTTCACGCAAATTCAAATCGGCGCTATCGCCGTAGCGTAATCACCATCCCAAACTTCGATTCACCAGAAAGGAATATTCTGTCATGGCACACAAAAAAGGCGCCGGCTCTACGAAAAACGGACGCGATTCTAATGCCCAGCGTTTGGGCGTAAAAAAATTCGGCGGCGAAGCAGTTATTGCCGGCAACATTCTTATCCGTCAACGTGGCACGGCTACGCATCCGGGATTGAACGTCGGCGTTGGCAGAGACTATACGCTCTTTGCGCTTTCGGACGGCTTTGTGCACTTCAGCCGCAAACGTGACGGTAAACGTGTTATTTCGATTCTTTCGGAAGCATAAATTTACGTTTTCCAGTCTTGATTAAACCTGTGCGTTGTTCATCCGTCCAATTGACGTGAGCAGCGCACAGTTTTTGTTTCCCCTTGCTTCGGTAGAATTCGTAGTAGCTTAAAATCTATAGTATGGTTTTTCGCTACAAGCGGAATTTCGCTCTTGATAAATTTCATATTTGGATAGAACCTATGAAATGTGTAAACTGTGCAACACCTCTCATCCGTTTTTGTTTCACAACGTCGCTGCCTATTCGTGACTAATGGCGCTTCTTCTCCACAATTCTGCTCCTTGATGATGTACATTCTTCGTTTCTTCGCGCTACCCTTCTTTGTGCTCTGCGCTTGTAGTGGAGTGAAGGCTCTAGCCCAAGCTCCAAATCAGCAACTTGTAACTATTGGTGTAGCACAAGGAATCGTGCTTGATTCGATTGCTCTTGCAGGACAGAAGACATATTACTCCCTGAGAGAAGCGGCAAAAGAACCGAGTAAAGTCTATAAATTAAATCTGAGTTTCCGCAAGTTGAAAGCGTTTCCACTTGAAATTGCACAAATGCGGAACTTGCAAGTATTGGACTTGGGCAATAACGAGATAACAGCGCTCCCGCCGCAAATAGGGAATTTTGGAAATTTGCAATATCTCAACCTCAGCAACAATCAGCTTACGTCGTTGCCAAAGCAAATCGGTAATTTATTGCTCCTCAATACGCTCCACGTTACGCACAACAAGCTCACTGCGCTGCCGTCGGAAATCGGTATGCTCCTGCAGCTTACCAGACTTGTGCTTATGTCCAATCAACTTACATCACTACCACCCGAAATTGGTGCATTGAGTAATCTCCGTGTGTTGGATGTCAACAATAATCGTCTTCCAGCTTTTCCGCAGCAGATTGGGAATCTCACCAATCTCACCACTCTTGCCGCTAACTATAACTACCTGACAGCACTTCCGCCGCTTGGCAAATGCGCAAAGTTGGAGTTTTTGCAGGTCGTGGGGAACAAAATTTCTGCATTGCCTGAGGACATCGTACTGCTCGAAAATCTGCGTATTGTAGATGTGGTCAATAATAAACTGACTACTCTTCCACACGAAATCGGCTCTCTCAAGCGCTTGGAACGCCTGGAAGCAAGCGTAAACAAGCTCTCCAGCCTGCCGCATAGTATTGGCGGATGCGAAAGCCTCCAAATGCTGGCACTCGGCTTTAATCAAATAAATGCTTTACCGGCAGAGATGAAAGATTTGACCCGCCTTCGCACGCTCATTCTCACCGGCAATCAGCTTACCACACTCGACAGCAATACTTGCTTGCTGTCCAATCTTCAAACACTCGACCTGAGTAGCAACAAACTCAAGCGCCTACCCGATGCTGTTCGGTACTTAACCAATGTTCAAAATCTTAACTTGAGCGACAATCAAATCACTTCCCTTCCATCTGAACTCGGCGAAATGGGGCGTTTGCAAATTTTATCACTGAGTGGGAATCAGATAGCGGCTTTGCCGTCCGATATTGGCAGACTGACTGATTTGCAAACTCTGTTGCTCAATGGAAACAAACTCACAACGCTTCCGGAAGAAATTGTCAGTCTTGTGCAACTCCGTTCTCTTGAAATTTCTGCGAACCCGCTTTCCGCAGTGGAGAAGCAGCGCTTGGCATCGAAATTTCCCAATCTCGTTGGCACGGACTAACGTGTATCATTCTCTCCCGTGAAAATATTTCGGTCGCATTTCGTCCAGTCCTTTCTTGCCCTTCTCTCTGTTCATGCGGGTACGGTTGTGGGCGGAACGCTGCTCCCGATAGCAATGGCTCGCATTGTGGGCGCCGAGGCACTCGGCATCTTTGCTACCGCTTCTTCTTTTGGACTTCTCCTTCTTGCCATTATTGACTGGGGCTACGAAACACGATTGCCTCTCCTTGTCAGCCAAACTCCCGATGATGTTTCCAGCTACATTGGGGCAGCACAACGCGCCAAAACACGTCTCTGGCTTCTTGCAACATCGGTTCTTGCTGGTGGCTATGGTGTTTTTATGTTAGTTCATAGAAATACAGCTGCACCACAAAGCCTACCCTATCTTGCTCTACCGGTATTGCTTTATGGCGTTTGGGCGTTAGTACGTGCTTTGGCAATGACCTATTCCCACGCACTCCGTGGTTTGCAGCATTTTGGCATCATTGCACGAGTCGAAAACAGTCTGACTTTCGTATCGCACTTGCTTGCGGTAGGTCTTCTCGCTGCACCTCTCGTCATTTCATTCGCAATCTCTCCTAGCTTGGTTGTAAGCGCTGTCGTTGCCTGCCTTATCGCCGGAGAAGCATTAAAAAGTATTGTCTTTATGCGCTATCTGCAGCATGAAAACAGACATACGTCCGAAGAACGTCCTGCCCCGCCTTCAAGTAGTATTTTCTATGGTGTCATTCCTTTGTCCATGGAGCATTTGGTCTTCGTGATGATGCAGGCTTTGAGCGTTGTGCAGTCACGTGTCGGCATCTACGCACTGACATTGCTTGCCACACAAATAGAAGTGGGATATTTCAGTGCCGTCGCACGGTTCACCATTGCTCTACGCATTTTGCCCGGTGCTCTTTTTAACGTCTTGCTTCCTCGTTTTGTACGCTCTCCACAGCCTGAAACACTACGGAAGGCGCTTTTGCTGGGTGGTTGTATCGGTGCAATAGGAAGCGCTGCTTTGTATGTTTGCGCTGGTGGACTTATCTGGTTAATTTATGGAGAGCGCTTTGCCCATTTGATGCCACTTTTGCGTGTTATCGCGTGGCTTTTTCTTTTACAGACGTTGGTCAATATTCTTGAACCCTACCTCCTTGCTCACAAGGCAGAACACTTTGTTAATGGCACACTAGCAATGGCGCTCTGCGTCTTTGCAGGGATGTGTGTGCTGTTTCCCGTGGACACGGCATATAAGGCTGCGTTTGCATCAGTAGGAATGGAAATAATCTTGGTGGTGGTCTATGGCGTAAAAAGTTTGATCTTGCTGCCCCAAAAAAAATCCGCCTCAATGCCGTAAAGCTATCGAAGCGGATTTATGTATAATGTCGTGCGGTTCTTCCTTATGTCGATTTTTTCTGCCCGAGCAGTTTCGACTGAGCGCTTTGTAAATGCGTTGTGCCTTGATAATTTGTTGCGTGCATATCTTCACCAAGGTAGAATTGCTCAATTGTGCCCAGCATATCGCCCACTTCACCGCTGAGTTCGCGGGTGTCTTTTGCGACGTTCTGTACGATTTGGAGATTGGTATTGGTAACCTGCGAGATAGCGTCAATGTTGCGGCTGATATGCTCTGCCGTTACGGACTGCTCCTCAGCAGCAGCAGCTACTTGGTAAATCATGTCGCCCACTTTGCGAATACTAGAAACGATAGTTTCGAGAGCTTTACCGGCATTCTCGGCAAGATCAATACCGGAACGAACCTGTTCCGCGCCCGATTGTGCGGCTTCCACCGCAGTGGAGGTATCTTGCTGAATCGTGCGGATGGTCTTGCTAATTTCTTTCGTTGCCTTTTGGGTGCGCTCGGCAAGTTTCCGTACTTCATCGGCAACAACCGCAAAGCCTCGTCCTGCCTCGCCTGCACGGGCAGCCTCAATAGCGGCATTGAGTGCCAGAAGGTTTGTTTGATCAGCAATCTCTTCAATGACCTGTACAATTTCGCCAATTTGCGCTGATGATGTTCCAAGTTTGTCAATCATTTGCGTCGTTTCGGTTACGATTTCTGCGATACGGCGCATACCTTCCACTGTACCAATTACGGTTTCTTGACCACTCTTCGCAATTTTAATCGTATCGTTCGCAAGCTGTGTTGTCTTGTTAATATTTTGTGCTGTTTCGTTGATAGTGGCTGTCATTTGCTCAATCGAAGAAACAACTTCGTCTGTTTGGCGAGCTTGCTGGACGCTGCGGTCAGCCATTTCGCCAGATGCGTTGGCAATCTGCTCAAACGAGCGTGCTACGCGGCTTGAGGTAGCGCCAATCTGGGCAATCATACGCCGCAAACCGAGAATGGTTGTATTCAGTACCGAGACAAGTTTACCCACGTCATCATCGCGGTGAACATCGAGCTGATGGCTCAGGTCGTTGTTATACATTGCCTCCAGCACAATAGAGATACGGCTTACCTGATGCTTGAGATATTCTTGCTCCTCGTGAGCATTTTTTGCAGCCTCTTCAATTTTTTCATTCTGCTCGGCAGTTTGTTGCAAGAGCAAATAGGTCTCTTCTTGCGACTGCCGAATACGCCCCACCATGATATTGAACGCACGGCTGAGGTCGCCCACTTCGTTGAGTGAGTTGTTTTCGACCGATTGCTTCAAATCGCCTTCGCTCACTTTTTGAGCCGCACTGCTGAGCTTATGAATACCGGCGACGATACGCTGAACGAAGAATAGTATTATCAACGTGCAAAATACTGCCCCGCCTAAACCAATAATCGAAAGTGCCCCGACACTCCGTGTGACGCTTTCTGTCATCGTTTTTGTATTGATACCCAATACCACTTCGCCGATTTTCTCTTTTGTTTTGGACATAATCGGCACAATAGCGATAGCTTCGCCGCCAATTGAGAAGGCAGTTTCGGTGTTTTCAATCAGTGGCTTGAGCTCACGATATTGCGAAGGGCATTTTTCCATACCGCTTGTGTAAATGCTATCACCACTTTTTTTCTTGACAATGATGAAGCTAAAGTTCGGTAATTGCAATACCCCTTCGACAGCATCAGCAACCGACTGCCTGTTGTCAAAATCCAGCCCGGGTACGGCTGAAGTGGAGGCAATCAGCGCGATGGCTTTTGTTTCGTCCTCCATCAGCTCTGAGCCGCTTTTACGCTGCTGGAAAGAAGACGTTACAACGTTAAACGTCGTTAATACTGCAATGGCAAGCGTTGCCACAAGAGCAATCTGCCAGCGAATAGATGAGCGTATGAGTTTGACCATAACGCGAATGCGAGAAGTATGGAGTGAATCAAGATTATGTTGCTTGCTAGTTTTTTTATTAAAAGCCTAATTTCATGGAAGTCAATAATAAACGAGGGGGAACACTTACAATGCTAACACTGCCCGAAAATACGAAAGAGCGCCACTGATAGCAAGTCTTTCCGCATCTGGCAAAAAATTTTTCCTGTTGATGACCGTATAACATCTTAAAAGTTCCGTACACAAACCATGCAAATTTTGTAGATTTGGAATGTTTTGGACAATCGGAATGGTGCTATACGCTATCCTTGTGGATAAGCCCCTTACGCAAGTGCAGATATTTACTCTGCCGACGATACCGATTGTATTACTATCAAGTTTTTCCTGCACCCTCAATATACAAAATTGCTGTTATGATGCAAATGCACAACCATCAAGAATTATCATCTTTTTCAGGACAAACGCCTTCGGAAGCCGATTTAGAGAAATACCTCCACCATCTTTTGGAAGAATCGGAGGTCTTATTTCCTCACGAACAGGCGGTTATTCTTGCCGCCGCCGCCGCTGCTCTCAACGAACCGCTTTTGCTCAGAGCAATTCTTGCAAGCGGATTTGCATACACCGCCACGCCACGCGCCTTCTACGAAGCACTCTTGCAAACATATCTTTTTGCAGGCTTCCCTGCTGCTCTGGAGGGTCTATCAGTGCTTCTATCTGTTTGCACAGAGCGCTCGATTCGTTTCGCACCTCCGGCATCTGCACCATTCGACAATCAGCTTTTTTCTCATCGTGGTCAGGAATTGTGCAAACAAATTTACACGACTGCGTACGACAAAATGCACCGCAATCTTCATGCCATTAGTCCCGACCTTGCCGACTGGATGGTTCTGGAAGGTTATGGAAAAACCCTGAGCCGCACTGAGCTGCCGACGCGGATTCGTGAATTGAGTGTGGCGGCTGTGCTGGCAGTTTTGGGATGGAACACACAACTTTACTCCCACCTGCGAGGTGCTATGAATGTGGGGGCGACGCCTGTGGAGTGCATGGACACCCTCAAAATTTTGTCTTTTTTCACCGACCACGCAACGCCTCTCATGCGCCCAATACTGCAATCTCGTCGGGCGACAGCACAAGCAACGCTAACAAAACTTCTCGACCAAACAAGTAGCACTTAGAGCTTATTTAAGCACTCGGAACATCTCGCTTTCTTACCCTTATCAGCTAGCTAACGTTAGGCTTTATCAAAAGATCCCCCATCACCGCGAAAGCTGGATTTTCAGCGTCGTCTGCGAGCGCTCCACTGCTGCATCGTTCACGGGCAGCGCAGACAGTAGCAGGAAATAAGCGGCTTGGTTCGGCAGCGAAGAACCATCCAGCGTAAAGGAGTATTCACCGCGCGGGCGCTCTACATTGGCAAAAATTTCGCGCACAATTCGCCCCGTAGCATCATAAAGCCATGCCGTCACACGAGCGCGGTCAAGTAACGTATAGCTTACAAGAGTATTTTCGCCGAAAGGATTAGGGCTGGCAACCGCGCTCGCAAGCACAGCATTCGGGATGGCAGCCTGTGCCGTATCGCTGCTAAAGACCGCACGAAATTCTTGCGCCGGACGTATCGTAGCGTCCAGAAATCCCAAGCGGTACGCATAAACATCGCCCCGCGTAGGCACCGAATCAAGAAATTCATATTCCGCACCACCACTTGCTCCGCGCAGGCGCAAGCCGAAAGTGCGCGAGAAGGATGCAACCGTATCGAAATTATTTGCCACCGTACTACTTGCAGCAGCACCCACAAGCTGCCTCAGCAGGAGAAAACCGGCATTGGTACGCCGCCCTACACGCTCTTCGGTGGTCGTCCAGCGAATACGAACACTCTTATCGCCTGCGTACTCGGCTTGCAAGCGTGTTGCTCTTAGCGTTGGGGCAAGCTCTACCGTTGGCACATCCACACGATAGCGCGTTGGCATTTCTATGTTGTCATTCGAGTTATAGCGTTTGCCTTCCACTGTTTGCTCGTGTGCAGTTTTGAAAGCATTGGCTTGAAAGCGGCTTGTGGGTTGCACCCACGCAAGCCGCACCCGCTCCGGCTCATGTATTGTATCAGCAAGCGACAAACGAAATCGCCCCAATATGCGCGATGAATCGGGCAAAACCAAGACTGTATTTTCGACACTATCTGCACCCATGATGACGACCCCTATTCTCTGACGCGGTGCTTGCACAAGCGTCAGCATCTCGTAGCCCAAACGCCTTGAGCCTAAGAGGGAGCGTTCAGGCGGCAAGCCTGAGGAATCCACATTCAGCGTAGCTCCCGCAAGACTGAGGTTGGTTGTTGTCAGAAAAAACGTGCCGTTTGCCCACGTGCGCCATGCTGTTTGCACCGAAGAAAAACGATTGGTTAGCACAAGGTCAAACTCAACATGACGCGGCGGTAGTACAACAACGTTGCGCACTTCTACCTCTGCCGATGGCTCATTTCCTTGGGCAATAAGAGTATTTTCAGCAATAACCCATACTGCAATAACAGCAGCGAAAAACCTTGTAACGTTCATCATCGCTCTCTCCTTTTGTTACGATTGTTCCAAATCAAATTCAGGTCACGTGTGGTGATAAGCCCATCCGCGTCAACGTCGTGCCGGAGATACCCTTCGCGCAGACTATTTCTCCATGCCGACGACATGACAGCATCGTAATCAAAACGAGTAATCGACCAGCGTTCATGCTGTTCATCACTAACATCTCCGGCAAGCATCATAAAGACAGGCTTTGCAGCATCGCTTCCTCCAAATTGCCGCAGTGCCCGCCCGCCGCCTATCACGCGCGAGGTGTCGCTCCAATCCAGTGCGAAACGTCGCTGTGGCGCTACCTCCAGCGTATCGCGCCACTGCACGGGCAGGTGATTACGATGATGAAGCGTTGCAATAAAACGCCCACCGCTTTCCAGCGATTCCGGCAGTTCCAGCGCCACTGCGGGTTGCAGGCTTGAGCTGTAGATAGTGCCGTTACGCTTCAATAATATCGGTAGAAAAAAGCGAAGAGAATCAGACGGCATACCACGCGAAACGGAGCGCAACTCCAAAAGCAACCAATCCACCATATCACTAGGCAATGCCCTTATTACAGCCTTTTCACCAATAAATTGAGCGTTCTGCACTCCGTCAAGAACCGACAGACTCATGCCGTCAAGGCTGCGCGGCAGAATACCGTCCTCGCGCAGAAGTGTTTTCATACGCCCATCACCAAGATACGCCCCCTCCAGAAATGCCTGCATAACAATAAATGCAGTTGGTACGAGCGTTCGTGTAGAATCAACGCCAAGCGCAAAAAAACGTGAGGACGTAGGCATAATTCGCACACTATCCATTACTCCATATTGCCACAAGCCTTCATCGGCGAGTGTGTTCCACGCTGACCGCACCGTAGGTCGGCGGGGTGTACCATTTGTTTGCCATGCACCGAGTTCGGGGTTCCAATGCTGCAACAGAACACGCGGAGCGTCAAGGTCATTGGTTTCGTCTTGTGGCTGTATGCGCCATGCGTAGCCGATTCTCACGAGGGTATTTGCTGGGGAATCATTGCTACTCGTAAGTATTATTTCTACACTACGCCGCACTTTTGTCGTATCGCTTGTCGGTGAAGGGAAGCGGTCAGGCAGGACACGCACGGTGGTTTGCAAAGATTGGCTTGTGGGGGAGAGTATTTGAAGCGTCGTGTAGCGATTATTGAAAAGACGGGGAAGAGTATCGGTCGGAATCACGCGACGCACTGTGCCGATAATTTCGGCGGAATCTTCCAAGAACTGCGGGTTAGCTAGCTCATCCGCACCCGCAAAGTCAAGCGTATATGCGCCCGTAACACTTTCACTTTCCGTCCAGAGGCGTGAGGCAAGCGTAAGCGAGTCGTTCACACGTACATTTCTTGTCATGCGATACCCGCCGCGATTGCGCACATCCAGCACCGCAATGCGTGGTAAAAGTTCACCCGTTGCCGTCATTGCGCTCTCTCCGCGTGTACGCAGGCTCACACTCCCTTGCGCGATGGGCTGCACGGCAAGTGAGCCTTCAGGAAAGCGTGTTATGACAGCGTTGTCGGCAAGAATACAATTTGCCACGTCTGAATTTTGAAATTCGCCCCGCCGTAGATTTAGTGCGGCACGAAGAGTAATGTTCCCGTCAAGGGTCACCACTCCGGCATCATTTTCCATAGTAAGCGCATCAATGCTACCCGCACCTCGCATAAACTGGCGGCGCACACCGTTCAACTGCAAGAGCGCATCACGGCTTGCATTACCAATACTACCATCGTGCGATACACCACCACGAACTTCTATGCTGCTCGTCGGCGGTACGTCTGCAACAGCATCACGGCTTGTTTGGAGGGAATCATAAACAATGAAGCGACGATCATTCTGCGGCATAATCAATTTCTGAGAACGTCCTGCAAGAGCAAGATTGGTATAGCGTAGTGAAGGTATGCGCTGCACACGCCCAACCCCATCACCCGAAAACACAACCCACCCCGCAATAGAATCTTGCTGAATAACGTTTTCATCTGCTCGACTACTCACCGTTCCGTTATTGCGAATAAGCCCTGTACTTACGAGGCTTTGCGACACCTCAATACGCCCGCCATTCGATACCAGCGATGCGTTTTGCAGGCTGCCAATTTGCAGGTGGGTCGAATCGGACATCGAAGCAGGTGAAAACACGACCAAACCTTGCCATCCTACGGGGCTATCACTCCGCAAACGCCGCAATTGCTCACGCGAAGGAACGGGAGCATTGCTAAAAGTTGTACTCGGTGCGGAGCGCACTATTGCAGAAGTGATAGACCACTTGCCTTGTGCGGGCGGCGCTTCGTCAAGGAATGTGGAATCACTGGCAGCAAACGAACCAACAAGAAGCGCCGCCGGACGGGAAGTATCGCTATTGACCGCAGAAGC
This sequence comes from Ignavibacteria bacterium, assembly GCA_014654705.1. Lineage (GTDB taxonomy): Bacteria > Bacteroidota > Ignavibacteria > Kapaibacteriales > UBA4661 > PH2015. The sequence continues at coordinate 175,569 of JACVZY010000090.1, read as the reverse complement.
AAAAGAAACCGTTTGTGCCAGCGCCTCGTTTCTCGCCGCACCCCGTTCCCATACTTGCCCAAGCAGTGTTGTACCGTCAAGCGCATTTCGGCGAAAGCCCACGTGAACAGTATGGTTAATTTCAACACTATCTTCTGCATCCGGCTCTCGTGCTATATTCCAGGTGGTAGGATTCGACCAACGACCATCCCGTACACTCCGCACCAACTCACGCCCACCGCGCAAAAGAAGTGTATCACCGGACACAACGGAAAATGGCGTTCCCGCTTGCGAAGTTAGCCCGCGAAATTCGACAAATCCCAGCGCATTGCTTAATGCCAACATTCGCTCCACACCCACCGCACCAAGCAGCCGAGGAGCAGCCGTAGCATTGTTACTCGTGAGCGCAAACATACTCAAACTGCTTTCATTCGCCGCAAGAAAGGGCGGTGCAATCTCCTCGCGCCGATAACCAAGCCGTAAAGCGCCTGTCCATGCGGCATCTCCAGACCAATGCCAGCGCACCTTTCTGCGGACATCACGCACAACCTCATACGCCACGATAGGCTCGCGGCGCGGTGTAACTGTGAGCGTCATATCACGAGGAGTACTATTGGAATCAACTCTGAAGAGGGTTTGAGCGTTATTGAACGTGTAGTTTCGTATGCTACTTGCCATCACGCGCCGCATTGCGCCTTGCACCTCGTCGGAGTGCTGCACAAAGACGGCATCCGCGCTGGGTGTGAGCATCACCATTTCCCAAGCGCCTACGTCCACAAACGACGAATTGACCCGCAACGCCCCGGCGAGAAATATACCAATCTGCCCTTGTAACGACAATTCTTGCGATGTCGGCACATTCGACGGCAGCGCAAAGACTGTTTTATTGGAGTTTTCAAGAATAAGATGCCCGTAGGGGCTGGTATGACTAGTCTGCATCAATGCTTGAGACTGCATTGAATTATAGCGCACGGTACTTTGCGTGTGAAATGTTGCGTTTGTGCCACTTACGAGGTCATTCCGCAGATTCCCGCTCACAATCAGTTCATTCCCTGCAAAACCAAGACTGACGGAACCGCTCGTACTGCTCGGCTGCACGAATAGACGCACCGTTGCTCCGGTTTGAATGAGAATGGAAGCGTTTTCCGAGCGTGTTGCAAGTAAGCCCGCATAAAGATTGCACTCTTGAACACCGATAGTCAAACGCCCTGAACCGATACTAAGACTTGGCGGAAGTGTATTATTCACACCAGAAACTGCTGTTGTTCCAATTTCTATGCGTCCCGTTCCCGAAAACGTTGATGGGAAAAGACCATCTGTGCCGATACTGAGCACACCGAACACCTGCAATCCACCACCATTGCTTGAGTTCTGCCGAAACGCGCCGCGTGTGCGGACACTCGCTCCAGCACGTATGCGCTTGGGTTCGCTCCCACGTAAAATTTCGACATTTTGGTAGTCCTCACCGCCCAAAAGGAGTTGTGTGGCGGTGTTGTCGTAGAAAAACGTGCCGTTATAGAACCGTGCGCCACCACTTGCAGTGAACACACCTGTCGAAGCACTTTCGCCACCAACATAGACACCGCTTTCGATGCGCTTCGGGGCGATACCATCCAGCGCAAGATTGCTATACCACCGCGCTTGAACTTGCTGCTGCATTGTTGCAGAAGAACTTGCATAGCGCACCAAACCTCCTACACGAAGCGATTCATTGACACCAAGCGCTGCACCGCCCGTGAAACGATTATTTGCACCAAGAAATTCAATAATGCCGTCATTGCGAACGTGTGCGGGAGCGGGATTGCCGTTACGGAACTCACCCGACTCAGCGCGAAACCGTATGATAGCGCCCGTGCTATTGGTGAATTGCCCCAGTGCATCATTGACAAAATGCTGTGCATGAAGTGGAACTACGGTCAAGAAAAGATAGCACAAGAGGAGATTGCGGAACAATCGTGATGGCAAGAGGGTAGAGACAAAGCACACTGTAACCTTTGGAGACATTACTTTGGGAGAACTGGATGAACGATAAGAGTATTCGGTACAATGATGCGTAATTCTGAGAATTTATGCAACAGGAAAATGTGAGCAACACAATTTTTCACTGTGCAAGAGGCGAAAACGATCCTCAGAAGTTTCGTTGAAATGGTACCATTTGCCAGCTTTTCTTTTGAATCTTCGGAGGAAAATACGAAATTGTGCTTCAGATAAAGCGCCGGACAAGGCGTAACAACAATTATGTGCAATCTCTCAATCACAAGCGACTATGCGACCTACACGATTTCTCTTACTTGTGCTGCTCTTGTGCGCTTCATTTCCAAGCCTACACGCTCAAGGCACAACCACGGCGACAGTCTTGCGCCCCTACATCACAAGTATTTCCCCCGAAAGCCTACTCACAGGCGCAGATTCTACCGTGCTGACGATAAGCGGCAAACGTTTCCAACGTGGTGCATCGGTTTATTTTAATACTCGCAAACTGACGAATGTGCGCTTGGAAGGTGATTCAGTAATTATTGCTCTTGTTCCGAGGGAGTTAACGACAGCCTCTGATGTGGCGGTCTTATTGGTGGAGAATCCTGATGAGACTAAAGTTGGTATAAGGATTGGTATTTTGAATCCACCACCACCCAAAATAACATCGACACGCTTATCAATAATTTGCCCATCCTCAAAACAGGGTCTTACAATTAGTGGAACGAATTTTTCTGCTGGAGCTGTTGTGCGGATAGGTGGTGTACTTTCGTCCATTGTTTCTTTGAGCAGCACAACTATAACAGTAGTTATACCTAATTCAGTTGATATTTATTCTGGACCTCAATTGATTGTGGTTACTAATCCAGATGGACAAGAATCACGACAGACTATTTACGTGCCGACAATAGAGCCTCCAATCATTAGTATTAACAGTATAGTTCCTCCAAGCATTATCCTAGGGAGCACAAAAACCTTAACTATCACAGGTAATTTTCAAGTTTGGTGTCAGCTTGATCTCATAGTAAGACTGGGGCAAGTAATCTTGAGTACCGTTAGCGTAGAACCAAATCGCATCGTTGTTAGATTACCTGATAGTCTTCAAGCGGGAAGATATTATACTTTGTCAGTAACACATTCTATTGGTGGCACAGCCTTCCAAACCATAAGCACACAAGTTACAAGCATACAATCTGAAAAGGAAAACACCACCCTCGCCCCCAACCCCGTCACCACTTCCCTCACGCTCGAGACTACACTTGACCACGCTAGTACGCTCATACTCACATTGCGGAATATTTTGGGAGAAGCAGTGCTGCAAGAGCATCATACTGCCGCTTCGGGACGGTTTGCTACGACGCTGGATGTGAGCACGCTTGCTAACGGCGTGTATCTGCTGGAAGTGCTCGATGATGCGGGCGGGCGTTGGGTGCAGAAAGTTGTCAAATACTAAATTGAGTTCGAGCGCCGCCACAGAAAAGGCAAAAAAAGTGCGAATGACACCGAAGTATCATTCGCACATGAATAGTCAATCGTCATGAAGAAATTACTTCATGAAAATTCCGCCCTTGCTCACGAAGAACGGCACAAACACAAGGCTGATAATAGCCATGAGTTTGATAAGAATGTTCAACGACGGACCCGATGTGTCTTTGAACGGGTCGCCGACGGTATCGCCCACAACAGCCGCTTTGTGTGTGTCGGAGCCTTTACCACCAAGTTGACCGGTTTCGATATATTTTTTTGCATTATCCCATGCGCCACCGGAGTTTGCCATCGAAATCGCGAGCATCACACCGGAGATAAGCGAACCGATAAGCACGCCAGCCAACATCTTCACACCAAAGAATAAGCCGACGAGAAGCGGGGTCAAAATTACCAGCAAGCCCGGGGCAATCATCTCGCGGAGAGATGCTTTGGTGGAAATATCAACACAGGTGCGGTAATCAGGACGTGCTTTGCCCTGAAGCAAGCCCGGTATTTCGCGGAACTGACGACGCACTTCTTCAATCATATCAAAAGCAGCCTTGCCAACGGATTTCATCGTCATAGCAGAGAATGCGAACGGAAGAGCTGCACCAGCCATCAAACCTGCAAGAACAGCAGGGTCGGTGAGATTGATATTATTCAATTCCGGTTTTGCCTGTGCTGCGCGAGTAAGGAAGGCGGAGGTAAGTGCCAAGCTCGTGAGCGCAGCCGAACCGATAGCAAAACCTTTGCCGATAGCAGCCGTCGTGTTACCCGCAGCATCCAGCGCGTCGGTGCGCTTGCGAATATCTTTGCCCATTTCTGCCATCTCTGCGATGCCGCCGGCATTGTCCGATACGGGACCGTAAGCGTCAATGGTCAAGCCAACAGCAATCGTACCAAGCATACCGATAGCAGCCATAGCAATACCGTACATTCCGGCGTAGTTAAAGCCGACAGCAGCCGTAATGGCAATGAGCAGCATCGGAATAACCGAGCTATTATAGCCGTTTGCAAGACCGTAGATGATGTTTGTGGCAGCGCCGGTTTGCGAAGCGGCAGCAATTTCACGCACGGGGCTATAACGATGAGAAGTGAAATACTCCGTCAGCAATCCTACCAGCAAACCTGAAATGAGTCCGGCGGCAAGTGCGATAAATACGCCAGTATTGTGATAGATGAACTGGCTTTCGGGAGAGAGTTTGAAATCTGCGGGAATAAATTTCATGGTCGGATAATACAAGGCAGCAAGCATAAAGACAGTCGAACCGATAAGCGCGTTTTTGAGCGAAGATTCGACTTTGTCTTCCGACTTCGGATTAACCAAAAAGAGCGAAAGGAAGCTGGCGACAATACCGACGCCGCTCACGATAAGCGGGAAAAGAAGTGCAGCCACGCGTAGGCTTTCATCGGGAACATATGCAAATGCCGTCGCGCCAATAACCATTGCAGCGCAGGTGCTTTCTGCTACCGAGCCGAAAAGGTCGGCACCCATACCAGCAATATCGCCTACGTTATCACCTACGTTGTCGGCGATAACAGCCGGATTGCGTGGGTCGTCTTCAGGAATACCGGCTTCCACTTTACCGACAAGATCAGCGCCTACGTCTGCTGCTTTGGTGTAAATACCGCCACCGACGCGCCCAAAAAGCGCTACGGAAGAACCACCAAGCGCAAAGCCGGAAAGAATTTCCATAATGATATGGATTTGCTCTGTTGGGAACATTTGGCGCAAACCGATATAAACAATGGCAATACCCAAAACAGCAAGTCCCGTCAAACCGAAGCCCATCACGGCACCGGAGTTGAACGCGATTTTGAAGGATTCTTGCAAGGAAATACGCGCTGCCGCTGCAGTACGAACGTTACCTTTGGTAGCAATGTTCATACCGATATATCCGGCAGCAACACTAATACCGGCACCAATCACGAAACTTACAGCAGAGAGCAGCCCCATAGGTGCGCTTGCGTGAGGGTCGCTGATGGCAAAAGCAATAATCACGGCAAAAATTGCCATAAAAATGGCGAGAATTGAGTACTCGCGCTTCAAGAACGCCATTGCACCCTCAGCGATTGCATCCGATATTTCGGTCAAACGCGCTACTTCTGCTGCAGAAGCCGCGCCGGTTTCGATAGAAACGGACGTTACGCGCCGATAAAAAACAAACGCCACGACGAGGGACAAAAGCCCCAGAACCAGAATGATAGCTAAGTATTCCATAAAAATATGTGAATTGAGGTAAGTAAAAATTGTACGTCTGAGATTGCACACAAAGCACTTGCAATTTGCGATGCAAGCACAAAAAACAAAACAGCCCCGAATTTACGGAAAAAAATTTTGTCTCAAAGGAGAAAAATTCTATATTTGTGTCCGCATTTGATAATACTGCCGACTATATCTTTTGCGCTCTTAGCTCAGTTGGTTAGAGCGTTACCTTGACATGGTAAAGGTCACAGGTTCGAGTCCCGTAGGGCGCACAAAAATACACATCAAAGCCGCTTCATTCCTGAAGCGGCTTTTTTATTGTCCTATTTGTGTCCTAAACTTTCCTGCAAACGCAACAATTTTGCCAAAGTTTACTTCATAGATTTGATTTCAAAAGATAGGCTAAAAAGAAATCACTGTTCGTATTTGCCACCCCGCAGAATAAGATTACAATTTTGAGAGAAATATACGATGGATCGGAGTGAAATTTCTGGTTTATGTATGACCGTTTTTAGGAAATCTCGCTTAAACGGTTCTATATACCGTTTGTATTCTATATTTTGTTCATCGTTAGTACGCCTTCCCCCCGTCACAACAACACGCCTCACACTGCTCGCACCATTCACTGTGAGGGGATAAACATAATACGCCCACTCGTACAATTTGTTTGTCTATCTCTACGCACTACTCTCCTCTATGTAGCGCTTGATTTTGTATATTTGTGAGGTTGGTCTTTTTACATCTTCTTTTCATAGAATCCATGCAATCTCCATCCCTATTGATTGTACTTCTTTGTTGTCTTTGCGTATCCTGCAAACCTTCAGCGCCGACGACAGTTGCTCCGATTGCAAGTGCTACGATTGCCAAGTGGCATGACAACCATCGTGCAGCGATTTCGCTCACGCATGATGCAGGTTGGCTATCGGAGGAAGCGGTCGGGAAGGTAAATGCTCTCGTTCTTGAATCTCGATTGCATCTGGGGTATGAAATGGTAACGGCAAACTTCCGGCAGTACCCGGAACTCATGGAGTATTATCGCCGTTCAATGTCCGGCGAATCATTTAGCTTGTTCGGGCACGGTGATACGCATATAGATCACGACAAACTTGAATATGATAGCGCCTTCGCATCGTTCTCACGGTGTGCGGCAACGATGCAGTCATTTGGGCTGCGCCCAATCGCGTATGCGTATCCCAATGGTGGCGGTTTTTTATCAAGTACGCAGCGTGCCGTGGCAAATGCCGGATTTCTTAGCGCACGAGCCTTTAGCTTCGGAGTCGGGGAAAAAAGCCTTATTATGCCTGATTCTATTACCACTCCTGAAAACTGGTATCTGCTGCCTTCTTTAGTCATGCAAGACTTTGCTTTCGAGCACTGCGACACTTGCATCAATTCCAATCAAGAACTTGTTCCTTATTTAGATGCTGCTGTACGCCGAAGTGCATGGCTGACGCTTACCTATCATGCAATTGGTGATGAGCAAGGGTGGGGGTACTATAAGCTATCGGAATTTCGTGCTGATATTGCTGCCGTACTTGCCAGAGACTTCTGGTCTGCGTCATTGCAAGATATTACCTTGTACGCACGAGAGCGGGCAAAAGCACATATTGAACTGAATATGCTTGATGATACTATTGAAATCAAGGTAACGGATAATCTGGATAATATCCTCTACAATTATCCCTTGACCGTTGTGCTGCGCTTGCCTTCTACATGGAAAGGGAAAGCTGCGACACTGACGCTTGAAGGAAGAAGAGAGCAGGTGTACTCTCGTCTTACGGATTCTCTTCTTTTGCACCTATTACCAAACGAGCGTACATACAAACTTTCGCTTCAATAAATTTTCTGCTCAGTAATTGAAATGTGTCATTGAGCCTGAGCAATAACGTTCTACGGCTTCACTATTACCGTTCGTGCTACTTTTCCACGTTCAGTTGTAATAATGCAAAGGTACGGACCTTTTGCTACGGCTTTATTTGCTGCATCCCGTCCATTCCATACTGTGCTTTGCTCGCCAAGAATACGCCGCTCGTTAAGAACAGTTTGAATGAGTTTGCCATCTAAACCATAAATACCGACGCTTACAACACTGGTCTTGCCAAGATAAAATTCTATTGGAATGTTGAGCGCGGCATCAGCGCCTTGGAGCATTGCCCGCTGGGCTGCTTGGTTAGAGGTTTGATAGACAATTTCTTCATTATTGTCGTTATTGGTGAGTTCGATGCGGTCTGTTTCGCGCCCGTTCATCAGCAAAACACACCAATTCGTTGAAGGCTTGTTCTTGAAACCATTGTCGCTGTAAAAAATGTTGAGAGAAAAATTGTATTGTCGTTTTGTTGTTATTACTCCTTCACCATCATAGTCGTCGCCCGCAATCCCAAAGCGGTGCGTAATCTGACGGCATACACCCCACGCGGCAAACTAGCCATCTCTATCGGTAGTGCATTCATACCACTGCTGAGTGCCTCGAAACGGAGCGGTGGCGCGACCTCACGCCCCAACATATCATACATCTCTATCGTAACGCCCTGCGCTGTGGGCAAGATAAAACGTAGCGTAGCAATATCGCTAACGGGATTAGGTGCAAGAGAAGGCGTAAGCGCGGCAAATTCTGCTCTCTGAAGCGGCGTACTACTAGCGACGAGACAAGCACTATCGCCGTAGTATTTTCCTTCGATGAGTGCACCGCAGAGGGTGGTAGAATAGCTATAGAAAGCCTCACTATAATTATGCTGCCATGCTCCCAACAAGGTTGAACAATCTACCTGTCCAAGTAATGTACCTGAGACGTAAAAATTTCTTACTTTTATTCCTAAAACATAATAATTTGTGTCAGGGTACAAATAAACGTTAGGTTTTATAAGTCTATAAAAAGAATCACCTTCTGGAAAACAATTTGACGACATGAAATTTACACTGCTACAAAATAGAAGTCGGGCTGAATCAGCATTAAATGTGAACAACGGGTATCGAAGGTATTCCTTTGTAAACAGTTTTGTGCTATCATAACTCAATGGAATCCAATACACGCCGGAACTGTCTGCTCGTTCTCGAACACCGTTTTGAAACACTGCGTATGCTCTATTGGAAATTGTATCATAACGAACTATTCTATTGTAAAAAAACTGATTCTCTCGCAGCTCCGAACCAGATTTTGTATATCTAACGCGGTAATTATAAAAGAAAATATTGCCCAGTTTAAGGTTTTTTATACCATGATTTATTGGGATAGTCTGCGCCTCCAAAGAGTCAGCGGTCTTGCAAAACAAAAGCAAGATTGTTATGATGAAGGTGAATTTTTTCATACGGTTTCTACTCCTTCACCATCATAGTCGTCGCCCGCAGTCCTAAAGCGGTGCGTAATCTGACGGCATACACCCCACGCGGCAAACTAGCCATCTCTATCGGTAGTGCATTCATACCACTGCTGAGTGCCTCGAAACGGAGCGGTGGCGCGACCTCACGCCCCAGCATATCATACATCTCTATCGTGACACCCTGTGCTGTGGGCAAGATGAAGCGAAGCGTAGCAATATCGCTTACAGGGTTGGGCGCAAGAGAAGGCGCAAGCGCGGCAAATTCTGCTCTCTGAAGTGGTGTATTGCTGGCGACTAGGCAAGCACTATCGCCGTAGTATTTTCCTTCGATGAGTGCACCGCAGAGAGCGGTGGTGGTTACATAAAAACTACTACTATTGCCATACTGCGATGGTCCCCAAAGTGGAAAATAATTTACCCTTCCCCCTCCCAGCACATCTAAATAAAAGAGCCGAGACTTTATTCCAAAAATTCCAGTGTTTGTGTCTGATTCAATTCTAAATACAGCTTTCTGCATTATCAGTGTGCTTGGGAAACAAGTGGGGTCCATAAAACTTTGCCGAATATTCACCAAAAACATATTCGTGTCCCTCGGATTAGTAAATAATGGATACCGTAAATACTCTTTTGTAAAGGGATTGTTTTTATCAGTACTATTCGGAATCCAATACACTCCTGAGCTATCTGCTCTCTCTCGCATACCATTCTGAAAAACAGCATATACTTTATTGTTAATGGTATCATGCCGAATGACTTTATCATAGAAAAATTGGATTGTTTCTTCGGGGGGAACACGAATAACTAAATATCTATACCGATAGATAAAGGTATTACCAACTTTCAAATTCTTCATATTATGGTCAATAGGCAATATCTGAGCATAAACCGATTCAAGTGCAAGCGTCAATAGTGATAGTAGTATGAGTGTGAGGAGTATTTTACGCATGATGATTACTCTAGTTCGTTATGGTGAATAATTGGAAGGGTATATACATTATTACCCGTAAATATACGACATTGATATATTCCCGTTGGCAAGCCACTCAAGTCTAGCGATAGGGAATGGTTGCCGTTCTCCATCTTTTGTTGTTCAAGAGGGCGCATTATTTCTCGACCAAGCACATCTACGAGTCGCATAGTTACTAATTCTGATGTGGGGTTGCCGCTTGCATCTTATACGGCAAAAGCATCACTCAGAATAGAGTAGCGCATTTCATTGAATGTGGGTGTTCGGGCATTGCCTACATACGTTACCCATGCAAAAGGGTCGTCGTTAGCAAACACCTCGCCAAAGCCTTGTGTAACAAAGATGGTTGAGCCTACGGTCTGGAACGCACCTTTCATTTCCGAATACACGTCCCGCAGGGCGCAACAAAAAACTGCAAATCAACGACTTGCGAGTTTTTTTTTATTTTTTTAGAACATCACCCAACCAAATTAACAAAATTTCAACCCGCCTCGCTTTTCATATCCTACTTTTTCATTCTCCGAGAGATTTGGTATATTGAGGTGAGACGCTATTCTACTACCAAATCCCCAATCAAATGAAATCTTTCTTTACTTCCATTGTACTCCTTCTGAGTACCGTCGCGCTGAGCAACATTTCAGTTTTTGCCCAAACCCCTGCGCAGTGGCCCGACCTTACGCGGTTAACGAACTACCCCGATTCCTGCTCCACTGATGGACGAAAAGACCTTGACGACCCCAAAAAAGCCCGCAATCGCCTCAAAAACCGTTTTACTCTGCCCGCAGCAGTCACGCCAATGTCCCTGAACGATCTTCGTGCGCTGGAAGCTCTCCAAACAATCCCCAAAGACGTGGAGCGCGACGGGCGTAAATTCGTGCTCTACGAAGTGGTGAATGTGGACAATAAACCGGAGAAAATGGGCGTATCGGTCGTGGGATATGTAAAAAAAGCCTTTGCTGCCGGACGGGGCGAATCCTGCAACTGCGGCGCACGTGAGGACAACCAAATCGATACACACATCGAACTGATGCTCTATCCCAACGAAGCACTAAACGACACCAAAGAAACCTTTATCGTCGAAGTAACCGAGCGTTCGCGTAGGCTGGCAGCAGCAGGACTGCTTCAGTCGAATATTGGGAATGATTGGAACAGTGCTGTCCTGAACGACAAACTGGTCGGTCGATGGGTAAAATTCACGGGCTGGCTTTTCTACGACAATGACCACGTTTCCGGCTCGTGGCAATCAGACAATGGCGACACGTTTGGCGAAAACAACTGGCGAGCAACTGCATGGGAGGTACATCCCGTGATGGGAATTGAAGTTCTACCGGGCAAACCGTCCGATATCCCAATGAAGAAACCGTAACGCTACTGTTTGCTGTTCTAGCGCCCTTTTGGCTGCACACAGATTTGACTGCACTCAGAACCAAATGGTATGACTTTTGGTCATTAAAAAATATGACATTATTCTACTTTTACATATCAATGCAAAAACGTATATTTGTATTGGAAAACGTAGGAACCTGTTGTCAACTCTATTTAGCCGTTGGCTGTTTATGAAATCTCGCACAACATCTCGCATTGCCGCTTTACTGCTGATTGTTCTTTGTGCCACGGTATCGCTTCTGGCACAATCCACAATTGAGAATTTTCTGGCTCGCTCCGACGGACGCGCTATCACGATAGAATGGCGCTCCGCACAGGAAACAGGCATTAGTCTTTATGAGGTAGAACGCTCCCCGGTGAACCAAGCCGACTTCAAGCGCATCGGCGCAATACCCGCACGAGGCGCACAGCAAGCATATCGGTTTATCGATGAAAACGCGCTTGTGGCAAGCACCAGTGGCGGTAATGGTTCTGTACAAGGCGGCTCGGTTTATATTTATCGCCTGAAAATTATTGATGTCAACGACAAAGCAACTTATTCCAATACCATTTCCGTCTCGCACACTATCAGTTCGGTGCGCCGCACTTGGGGTATGATTAAAGAAATGTTTCGCTGAGTTGGATAAAGAGTACACAAAAACGAAAAAGCCGCATCTTCATAACGAAGGTGCGGCTTTTTCTTTGTATTAGTCATTTTTTTACGTGCTCAATAATCATCCTTTACTTCTCGGTAAATTCCGCCGCAAACACCTGACTGCACATTGTTTGCTGCGTCTTGTGCAGACCAAAAGCCGTGCCCACCAGTTTGAATGCCGGATTGAGGATATTTTTCCGGTAGCCTCGGTCAGCAGTGCCATCGTCTATGAGCAAACGCACGACGACCTCACGTGCTGCACTGCGTCCATAGCAGCAATTTTCATTCACCACGCCCTTGCCATAGCGGGCTGCGCGGTCATTGGGGTTGCTTTTGTCACTGCCCACGTGTCCCAAGAGTCCGCGCGGACCGGCATTGTCCACGTGGTCACGTGAGGCTTTGGAGAGTGCTTGTGATGGAGTGAGTGCTTCAAGCGGACGGGTCATTTTGAGCGTTAAAATTGCTTCGTCGAGTGCCTTTACACCTTCTTTTGTCGTCAGTGCCTTTTGTCCGGGCGCACTAAAGGTTTTGCCTTTGTAGTATTTGCGATACCCTTCCAGCAACGTTGCATATTCGCCTGGTTTTGTCCGCACAAAATTTAACTCCTGCACGATGTCCATTTCAATCGGTGTCAGATAGGTGGATGGGTTCACGACTGTGGCTGCGGCAGGCTTTGCGGGCGTAGTGCTTGCCGCTGCAGTGGTTGTCGGAGTAGTATTTGCCGAAATAGCGCTGGACGCAGCACCGGAAGCGGAATTCGTGGGAGAATTTGCCACCAGCATCAGCACACGGTCGGCGGATTCCACGACGCGCCCTTGCTGGTCAACGACCACCACGCGCGAACCGTCATTTTGCGTGCGCCAAAGCGCATTGGAAGGCGTTTCGTTCAAGAGTGGTTTGCCGTCGGGCAGTGCCACACCGAATGATTCCCATTGCCCCACAAAACCGTCTTTCGCAAAAAGGCGGTATGAACCAAACTCTTCCACACTCAGATATTGACCATTCTGAGCGCGAAAGGCGACACGGTCTTGTCCGGCGCTCATCACGTCGAAAATTTCGTTTTGTCCGATAATGTCATTCACGGGCGCAAGTCTGGCGCTGCTGCCTGTATTGCTTTGCAAGCCGAGATAGCGACCGTTGAGCGTCCGCAGTGCCACACGGTGCTCGCCCACAAAAGCAATATCGAACACTTCTGTTTCGCCAACACCCGTAGCCATTGCCGCAAAGACCGCGCCCATGCGTGGGTCGTTGCCGACCGAGATGTACCGTCCGTTATTGGCAAGAAGCGCCACGCGGCGTGTGGAAATTGGCACAAAAACAGGTTTTGCCGTCGTACCGGAGCCTTGTGCGCGTTGCATGGGCTGGTTTGTCCACTGCGACCATGTTTGTCCCGTTGGCTGATTGGGCTGCCCGCTCGTGGTATAGCCTTGATTATTCCAGTTGGGATTGTTCCCTTGCGTGTTTTGGTTATAGCCTTGCGTGTTTTGGTTATAGCCTTGCGTGTTTGGGTTACTACCCTGCGTGTTCAGGTTATTGCCCTGATTGTTCCAGTTCTGCGTGTTTTGATTATTTCCTTGATTTGCAAGTCCTTGACTTACGCCCTGTCCAACACCCTGCCCCAGTTGCTGCAAACCGTTATTTTGCCCAGAGTTTTGCTGGCTAGTATTTTGCTGGCTGGTCGTCGTTGGGGACGAAGCCTGCTGCGTGGCTGTGGGCGTATCGGTGCTTTTCTGCACACTTGTAGGCGTGGCAGCAGGCGGAGGCGTATCCTTCACGGTGAAGGTTTCGATTTTCTTCGGCGCAGAAGAACTTTGTGCAGAAGAGCTTTGAGATGAGGTGCTTTGTGCATCGCTTGTGCTTGTCTTGGCAAGAGCGCCCGGAAGAGACTTCCCCGATGTAGCCACCGAACCTTGCGTCGGCGTTTCCGTTGTGAGCGTGGGCGGAGGCACACTTGCGCTCAGTGTGGAAACAGATTCTCTGCCTTGTTCAAGACGAATTTCGACGGCATCAATCGTTTTGCCTTTTATGCCCGCCGCCTCGCCGTTGCGCGTCCATTCCAGCCATTCACCGCCTGTCGTGTGAACGCGGTAGGCGATGCTCGTGCGCGGCATATCGTAGAGTCGGAGCGCTATGGCATTGATATTTTTTTGACTTACTGCGCCCGCCGTTTCGCCGTTTTTCACCCACGGCTGCCATACGCCGTCGTCAGTGCAGACCGCGTACCATACGCCGCCCGTAGCGCCTGCCACAAAGCGAGCCTGAATGCCGTCAATCGCAAACCCGCGCTCCAGCATACCGGACATCGTGCCGCCAGCCGTCCAGCCCATAAAGCCGGCATCGCGTATGGAAACTTGAAACTCCAGTTTCTTCTGCTCCGCCGCAGCGAGAGGTGCAGCGCTTTGCGCTGTGCTTTGCTGCGCAGAACTTGCAGGCGCAGGCGTTTTGGAAATTTGCGCGCGTGCGCTCGACAATGCGCCGACACTGCAGAGCAGTAGCACCATAGTCATAGTACGAATCATAATGACAACCCTTCACAACAATAAATGAATGATGTTCTTCTAGGAATTTTCCGAGGATTTCTTTTCGACAGCATTATACGGCGAAATGTTTAACGGCGCAAATGTTCGTGCAAAAAGATATTTCGGGGTAGAAAGCCCTAAAAAATGCGCTCTGCGAAAAATACTTTCGCAACACAACGCACAACCTAACATTTTACTTCTTTTGCATTTAGTGGGAAAATACAGACAAAATTAAATGTTGCAATATGGATTGTAACGGGTTTTTCGTTACATCCGACACTAGCGCGGCATGGGGTGGGTTTTGTATATTTGTCTCATACAAAGTGCTTCATTTCAAATAAAATTGAAGGAATTTATGCGGATTCAATCATTTGCATTTGCACAGTTAGCTTTCTTTGTACTGTTTCTTTTTGCCTCTTTGGGACAAGCCATTGCCCAAGAGGATATAAAAAAATTCATTGAGAAAATGAATTTGCAAAAGCAATGGGATGAGCTTGTTCCCTACGTAAGAACAAAAATGACAGAAAAACTATCGCTAATGAAGGATTCTACCCGTGAAAAAGACTATCTTCAAAGGACTTTGAACGCCCCATATTTTACTGAAGGGGTGCTGTATCGTCTCGTTACAGGCGGATACACCAAAGAATATATTGAAAATTTAACAAGAATCGGCTTACCTGTTCTTGACATTATGTATAGCCTTGTGGGTGATGCCAGAAGGCGTAGCATATTAACCGCGAATTTGATAGTGATAGCAAAAATTGATACCTGCTATAACGACGAGTCATTTTGCGATGGTTTACGTTCTACTTGCAGAGTGTCGGTAATCGAAAATTTAAAAGGGGACAGTACAATCCAAAATTTCGTTTTAAGAAATGCAGGATGGGTTATGAATGGCTACGTTGCTGGAATGGGAGGTAGTCATTCTTTTGAATTTGTCCCTAAAATGAATCATTTCTACTTGCTTCTTCTCTCGAAAATTGCATACGAAGAAATGCTCTTCAGCCCTATGTTAATCACCATTGGAGGGCATACACCAAAACTTGAATTCAACGATAAACTTAATCTCATGCGTAAAGATTGTTTCGTAGGGAAATTCACATCTCTTGACCTTGGCGAAACCATGATAGACATTGAACAACTTTTAACAAAAGTCAAAGCAGGTGCAATGATTCGTGAAATCAAGAAATATCGTTATGATTTTCCAATCAGTCCAATGATGAAAAATAGATGATAGGGTGAGGGGATTATCAAATCAGTTATAGCCTATGCTCCCAAATTCTCTGCACACAACAATCAACCGCGCCGCTTTTGCTTTTCCGCCTGCTTTTGCGTAGTTTGGTGCTATGAAACCCAAAGTGTATATCGAAACAAGCATACCGAGTTTTTACTTTGAAACCCGCACCAATGCTGAAGCTATTGCACGGCGCAATTGGACGCATGAGTGGTGGAATAACGAGCGACGCAATTACGACGTTTGGACAAGTCCGGCAGTACTCGACGAACTACGACGCGGAAACTATGATCCGATTAAAAAGTCAGATTGCTTAGATTTGCTGAGCAACACTGCTCTGCTGCGGATTGAAGCGGATATTGCACTAATTGTTGACACGTATATCCGGCATAAAGTTATGCCCGCCAACGCAGGCGGTGATGCCTTGCATCTTGCAATCGCCTCTTGGCACAAGTGCGATATATTGCTGACATGGAACTGTAAGCATATTGCCAATGCAAATAAAACACCGCACATCAGGCAGATAAACACGCTTTTGGGATTATATACACCGCAACTTATCACACCACTTGAACTATTAGGAATAGAGCCATGAACGAGCCAACATTAGAAGAAATTTGGACTGTGCGACAAGAAATATTTGCCGAATGTGATAATGACCCCTATAAACTTGTTGCATATTATTTGCAGCAGCAAGCAACGATGGAATCTGCCTCCAAAGTTGAGCTGGTCGAAGCATAACGATTGGATAGACAACCTCAATAAAGCGCACCATTGCTAATAAGCAAAGCATTCCTCCCCAACACCATGAACCTCACCGACACTGAAATCCAGATTTTACCGGACTTTATTGCCAATCAAATTGCGGCAGGCGAGGTCGTACAGCGTCCGGAATCGGTCGTAAAAGAGCTTGTGGAAAACAGTCTGGATGCGGGTGCAACGGAAATCGTAGTCGTGGTACGCGGTGCGGGCAAACAGCTTCTGCACATCATGGACAACGGCAAAGGTATGAGCGAAGCCGACCTTGCGCTTGCGCCCAAACGCCACGCCACAAGCAAAATCAAGACCACCGAAGACCTCGCACACATTATGACGCTGGGCTTTCGTGGCGAGGCGCTGGCTTCGATTTGTTCGGTGGCACAGGTGGAAATCCGCACCCGCCGCCCGAAGGACGAACACGGCTGGAAACTTGCTGCCGAACCGCTCCAAGAACCAACGATAGAACCCTGCGCCATGGAAGCCGGAACGCAAGTCTTTGTGCGAAACCTTTTCTACAACTTTCCGGCGCGGCGAAAATTCTTGCGTTCCGACCTGACCGAATTTCGCCACATCGCCGACACCATGACGCGCTTTGCGCTTTCCCGCCCCGATGTCCGCTTTGTCTTCTACGACGACGACACCCTTGTGCATGACCTCGCACCCGCACCACCACACCAGCGCATTACCGATGCCCTTGGCAAGCGCTTTTCGGATACGCTCATGCGGGTTGATTTTTCGGAGCAGCTTGCGAACAGTTCCGATATTCACGTCACGGGCTACATCGGGCAACCGCAGTTTGCCAAGCGCACCAAAGCGGAACAATTTTTTTACATGAACGGGCGCGTGATTTCGAGTCGTCAACTGAGCCACGCCGTGATGAGCGCTTACGAGCATTTGATAGACCAGTCCAGCTACCCACCATTTGTGCTTTTTCTCGCCGTTGACCCGGAGCGCGTGGATGTGAACATTCATCCGCAAAAGCACGAAGTGAAATTCGACGACGACCGCACGATGTACACCGCCATTCGCCGCGCTGTGGCGGAAACACTGGCGAGGCACAATCTCACGCCAAGCGCACAGTTCCGCGAAACGCAAGGCTTCCCTGAATTCGGCGGCAATCTTGAGCGCATGACGCTTGCGCCGCAACACCCCACGCTCTTGGGCGAATCGGTACTGGTCAACCGCGATACGGGAGAAATTCTTTCGCCAAGCGCCAAAGAGCCTGACCCCCGCTATGCACCGCCTTCCGAGCGGCGCATGACGCAGGGCGAGATGAGCGCCTACGAGCAGATTTTTGGGCGTGAACGAAATTCTGCGTCGGAGCGATTTGCGTCAGAACGTCCCGCTTCAGAGCGCTTCAGCACTGAAAACCGCCAAGCAAGCGCTTTTCAGGGAAATGCTTTTCAGCGTGACGCTTTTCAGCGCGATGCTTTTCAAAACGATTCGTTTGCTCAGACATCAAATGGTTCTCCCTTAGCGCAAAATGCCCCAGAAGGCTCATCACAACAGCACTTCGCACCTGCAAAATTCTACTGGCAACTGCACAAAAAGTACGTGGTGATGCCGACAGCAAGCGGTATGGCAATTATTGACCAACACGCCGCCCATGAGCGCATCCTCTATGAGCGAGCATTGAAGGCAATGAACGAGGGCTTTAAGTACGGACAGGAATTGCTCTTTCCGGTGCACGTGCAAATGACAAGCGGCGATGCGGCACTGACGAAAGAATTGCAGGAGGATTTGCAAAAAATGGGCTTCGACCTTGGGCAAATGGAGCAAGGCGTGGAAATACGCGGTGTTCCGGCGGACGTGCGCACGGGACGAGAAGAGGATGCTCTACGTGAACTCTTGGAGCAATACCGCGAATACAACGACCTCCGCCACACCAGCGTCCGCGACAATCTTGCGGCATCCTTCGGCTGCCGCTCCGCCATTCGTGCTGGCGATGCGCTCACCTTTCAGGAAATGCGTCAGCTAGTGGATGATCTCTACGCTGCACAAATGCCGTACACGTGTCCCCACGGCCGCCCGACGATAATTGAAGTGCCGCTTGCGGAATTTGACAAACGCTTTGGAAGAACCTCATGAGCAAGCGCACCGCCTATACCTTCACAGACGAAGACCGCAAGCGCTTTGCCGAACTGCGTCCACAGATTCTTGCACGACTAGAGGATTTTCGCCGTGTGCCGCGGGAACAGCGCTTTTACGAACTGTGCTATTGCCTTTGTACGCCGCAGTCAAAAGCAGAAAATGCAAACGCTGTCGTGAATATTCTTCAGGAACGTGATTTTGAGCGCACTGGCTTCAACCCTGTTTCTATCTTACGCGACAAAGCGCACTACATCCGATTCCACGAAACAAAAGCACGGCGTTTACTCAAGGCACGTGATGAATGGCTGGGCATCGCTTCCGTTCTTGATTCCGGGCTTGACGATGAGCAAAAACGCGAATGGCTGGTAGAAAACGTGGACGGCATGAGCTGGAAAGAGGCTTCGCATTATTTACGGAACACTGGCTATCGGAATCTCGCCATTTTAGACCGCCACACACTGAAACATCTGGTTCGCTGTGGGGTATTCGCAGAAGTACCGAACATTGCGGGAAAGGCACGATACTTGGCAGCGGGAGAAGGTTTTAAGAAATTTGCCGACCACGTAGGAATTGCAATGGACGAACTCGACCTTTACTTCTGGGCATCGGAGGCGGGCTTGATTTTGAAATGATGCTCTCTACTCTACTTTTCTTCGCTCTAAGCGAAAAGCATCAACAAACTGGCTCTTTTTTACGTTTTTGGTAAAAATGTAATCGCTTGGCAGGTTAGAATTTAGTACGTTTTTTTAGGGAATGGCGAAAAAAACTTGTTTTTGATGTTCTATCAGTGTAAGTTTGTTGTAGGTGTGAGACAGCACTAAACACTAGGTATAAAAAAAACGTTCCCAAGATTTGAAAAAAATCTTCCTACGTGTTCAAAAAGAAAAATTTATCGAACATTCTTAGCAAAATCCTTTCGTTGTGGTGGTGAAAGGTGAGTAGGGGAGTGCCTCTTGATGAGTGGTGACATCGAGAGGCATCTCAGTTTTTAGGGGTTCCGATGCCTTACAAAGAAGAGATTTCACTGCTTACCCCGCGCCCGTAACACCAAATATCTACCACCTCCTGCCGTCTATATCACCAAACCCAGTAACTTGTCCTCTACATTCTCTGTGCTTTGCAGGCTGTACGAAACAGGTTCGTTTGATGTCCATGTTTTTCCTTACTATTTCTCTCGTTTATGTTTGTTGACCGCGCAGTCATTCATATTGCTTCCGGCAACGGTGGCAAAGGTGTTGTTAGTTTTCGTCGCGAAAAATTTGCTCCTATGGGTGGTCCCAATGGCGGGAATGGCGGCAAAGGCGGCGATATTATTTTTCGTGCCAATCCAAATATGACCACCCTTTTGGACTTTCGCTATAAACAGCACTACGTCGCAAAGCCGGGTGCAGACGGCGCAAATTCTAATTGGACGGGCAAAAGTGCAAAGAACGTCGTTGTGCAAGTACCGTGCGGAACACTCATTTACGATGCCGATACAGACGAACTCCTTGCCGACCTTACCACTGCCGATGAAGAAGTGGTGCTACTGCAAGGCGGCAGAGGCGGACGGGGCAATGCGGAGTTTGCCACCGCTACCAATCAAGCACCGCGCCATGCCGAGCCGGGTGAGCCGGGCGAAGAAAAGAAAATTCGTCTCGAACTCAAGCTCATTGCCGATGTCGGTTTGGTGGGCTTCCCGAATGCGGGCAAATCAACCCTTATTGCTTCTATCTCGGCGGCACGCCCGAAAATTGCGGACTATCCCTTCACCACGCTTATTCCGAATCTTGGTATCGTCTCGCTGCACAACGACCCCACGCATGCGCACAGCGAGAATTTCTGCGTTGCCGATATTCCGGGTTTGATAGAAGGCGCACACGAAGGGCGCGGACTGGGTTTTCAGTTCTTGCGCCATGTGGAGCGTACGCAGGTACTCGTGTTTCTGCTTGACCCCACGGCTGAAATTGCTCCCAAAGACCAATTCAAAATGCTGCGCAAGGAACTCAAACTGTTTAATCCCGACCTTGAGCATAAAGAGCGTATTATTTGCGTCAGTAAGGCAGACGCACTCACAGATGACGAGCGTAAAGCCCTCGCCAAACTCAAGATTCGCGGCGAGAAGCCTGTCCGGATTATCTCCGGCGTTTCGGGCGAACATTTAGGCGAACTCAAACACGCTATGTGGAATGCGCTGCAAGCCTCGCGAGAGCAGGTGCAAAGCTGATTTTCAATGAATTTATTGCAATCGAATTTTCTTGAATACACCTCTGTGCTATGAGCTTCGCTGATTACGTGATATCTAGCGCTATTCTTGGAATTGCATTTTCGATTTATCTCATTGTTTACTATCGCTCGGCTCAGTCTCTGAAAGCTCTTGGCAACAATGCGCGCCAACTGTTCCTCTTTACAAAGGTCAGTAAAAAACTAGAGCGGTTCTTGCCTGTTGCTATTCTCGCATGGATAGGCATAGCCATTACAATCGGTGTACTAAAAGGATGGCAGGCGGCTTTACCGACAACAATTCAAATCTCCGTATGGCTTATGTTTAGTGGTACGCAGGGTATCGCAAGACGCTTTTGGATAGGTGCGAATGGATTTGTTTACCTGACCACATTCACCCTGTGGACGGACGTAGATGCCATTATTTGGGACAATGACGTTCAGCAACAGCAATGGGGCGTACTGCTACGTTACCGCACCAAAGGACAACTCCCCAAGACGCTAAAACTTTGGATTCCTCGCAAAGAGAAGCCGGAATACGAACACATTTTTGCGTCATACTCCGGCAAGTGATAGCAATAGTTTAGGGCTACTTCTTGGTGGTATCTTTTTTTCCGCCAAACATATCGAATGGAAGCCGCTTCTTGAGTTCATCTTTGGCTTTTTGCTCCAGTTCTTTTGCCTTGCGGTCTGCTTCTTGTTTGGCTTTGTCTTCTAATTCTTTCGCGCGTTTGTCGGCTTCGTCTTTCAGTTTTTGCTGTGCTTTTTGAATTTCCTCCTCAGCACGGCGCTTTGCTTCTTCTTGTGCTGCGTCGAGTACCTGCTGCCCTACATTCTGTGCGCCTTGCAGCGACGGCTGAATGATAGGATTTTCGAGTGTGCCGGTGATATGCACCGTTACGGGAATCGTCTTGGGTTTCAGTGCCGCCAGATTTACACCGCCGATATTGCCAAGCGCATCAAAAGCAGGTCCCGTGAGTTTGTCGCCCGGAAGCACCAGATTGACCGTGTAGTCAATGGATTTATCCAGACCGTTCGAGCCTTCGATAGTTACATCAACGCCGGCAATTTTTGTTTTGAAGGGTTTCAGATAAAATCGTCCGTCCTTGATTTCGTAAAACGCTGCGATTTTGGAGAGTGTTGGATTGCGAAGCGGATCGAATTTGAGCGCATCAGCAATGGCATTGATGGGCTTGAAGTCTTCCAATTTGAGAATGGCAATGTTGATGCCGCCATCGCTCAGGAACGTACTCCAAACAGGCTTCATTGTACCGTCGAGGTCGGTTGCCAGTTTGAGTTTGAGCGCAATGTTACCCTGCAAATGCCGTGCAAAGGGCACAAATTCTTGCACCGTGACAAACTTTTCATACAGCGCCTTGATGCCGACATCGGTCAATTGCAGGTTAAAATCCGTTTTGGGTTGGAGCGGGTTTTGTGTGTTATAGGAGCCGCTTGCCAGCATCTTTGCGCCTAAGAGTTTCACGCCCAGATTTTCAAAACGCAATACTTTCTCTCGCAACGTCATCGTGCCTTGCGCGTCCTGCATATCCAGATTAGAGAAAATTACACGTTTCATGGCGGCTTGCATGGTAAAATCTATGTTGGCGGGAAGCTCGACGCTGCTGACAGTGGTATCAGATTTGGTGCTGGCTGCGGGCTTTTCCGCAGAATCGCTTTTCATCCACGGATTCACGTCGAAGTACGTGGAAGTAAGGCGTAGCGAACCTTTGAGCAAGTCGTCATAGAGCGCATAGCCAATCACGTTTTCCAGTTGTCCTTCCAGCGCAATATCACTTTTACCGAGTGTGATGCGGCAATTAGAAAGTGCAGTTTTCTGCGGACTAAAAGTGAGTGTAGCAGAGGGCACAGCGACTTTTTCCGGCAGACTGTCAGATGCGTACTCGAAGCCTTCCATGCTTGCTGTGCCGGAGAGCGAAAGATTTTGATATTCTTTATTTTTCACTGCCGACATTGTACCGCGAAACGCCACATCCATCACGGCAACACCACTTTTAATCTTGTTCAGCTGTTCTGATTCCACAAGCTGTTTCACGTCCGCAGCGTTCACACGACCTTTTATCGAAGCCGTTACGTTCGGGTCGGAAATGGGAGTGCGGACTTCAAGCGTCATATCAAATGGGTTTCCGGCAAGCAGCAGTGAGAGCTGGCGAATGGTTATCACTGCATTGTCAAGCCCACCACCTGTGCTCTGTGCTTGGAAGTCCAGCATGACGGCTTTGAGCGCGGCAGGGAGTTTGGGGTGGTCAGCCATGCCGTTCTGCACGGTTGCCCGCACATCGAATGCCGGATAACCAGCATCGTTGTATGCGCCGCGTACAAAGCCTTGCACATCCGCGCTGCCGCTTGCTTTCAGATCTTGAAATTTTGCCGAATACATCGCGGGAACCATCGAGAGAAACGCCTTAAAGTCGGCATTGCGCGTAGCGAATTTGAGGTCGAGGTCAATATCATCGCGCCCGTCGGGTAGCCCCACAGACCCCTCAAAGCCTGCATGGAGGTCGTTCATCGTCAGTTCATTTTCTTTGAAGGTATAGACATTGTTTTTCAAATCAACGCCGATTTGTGCCGTAAGACTTGTTTTCACAGCGTTCATGTAGGCTGCGCCGCGCTGCCGGAAGCTCGTCAGTGCATCGGTGCGGGTGATAAGCGTGAAGACATCATTCGCAAAGTCGCCACTACCCTCGTGATTGATATTCTCCAGCACAAATTCGCGGTCTGCTGCTTCACTACGGAAGCGAAACGAACCGTTTTTGATGGAATAATTCTTGAGCGCAAGGCGCATAGATGCTGTGTCTTTCTCGGAAGTTTCTTTGGGACTTGGCTTGGTGATGCGCCAATTTTTCAGGCTGTCCGAAAGCACGTGCGTATAGATGCGCGGCTCGTCCAGATGCAGCGCAAGCAGTTTTACCACGCCTTCGCGCACGTAAGCAATCGGCTCGGCGGTAAAGTCTATTTCCTTCGCCGAAAAGAGCGTATCGCCGAGGAACGGTGCGGCGTTGACGACCGAAACATTCTTCAAAATGACGGTGGCGCTGGGAAAATTTTTCATCAAGGAAATATCCACATCGCTGAAATTGAGCGTTGCTGTGAGGTTTTGGTTCGCTTTGTCCTTCACAAACTGTACGATACGGTCTTTGAAAAGAAGCGGCACGGCAGCCAGCACTATGACAAAGAGGAGGATAAGAACGACGAGAACAGAGAGGAATTTTTTCATGGCGCTGCAAGTGGTTTTGGGAATGAAAACAATAATACCCTTCTTTAAGACCGAAATTTCGCATTTTCCTTGCAGCTACGCAACACGTTTTTCAGATTGTGTATGAAATTCTTGCTCTTTTTCCGATATTGTGTTTTGGTTGGTTGTCTGCGTTATTCTTCGGTTATTAAAGCACGATCGTTGCTTCCACTTATACCATTTAACTGTTATGCGCTTTGTGTTGTGCTTTCTTGCCATGGTCTTGAGCCATTACCTTCTGTTCGTAGAACATTCTTACGGGCAAATGCCGCGCGATGCTGTAAAGTTCGAGCGTTTGGGATTGGATGATGGACTTTCGCAAAGCAGTATTTACGCCATTGCGCAAGACCGTACGGGATTTTTGTGGCTTGCCACGCAGGACGGAGTGAACCGTTACGACGGCTATACCTTTCGTAGTTTTCGCAATATCCCCGACGATTCCTTGTCGCTGGCGCTGAATTGGATTAACGACATCTACGCCGCTCCGTCCGGACGCATCTGGGTTATTACGCGCTCGGCAGTCAATCTTTTTAACCCTATCAAGGAGACCTTTACACCATTTTACTGTATTCCCGCAACCGCGAAAGCCCATCAAACCAGCATTACCATATCCTGCTGTCTTGAGGATGCGACGGGTACGCTGTGGGTGGGTACAAGCGGTGGGTTGGCAAAGGTAACGCCCGGAGAAGGCGGTTTTACGCGGGGGAACGTCGATTTTTTAAGCACGTCCGATGCTGCGCGGCATGGTTTCTCCGGTACGAGTGTAACATCTCTTCGGCAGGATAGTGCCTCGCGCCTGTGGATAGGCACACCACAGGGATTGTTTGTATTGGAGCGTGGCGCAGAACGGTTTATTGCTGTGCCACTACCGGGGGACGGTCGTCGCTCCGCGCAGTCCGTAAGCGCTTTATGCGTTGTGAGGGCAGCACTGTGGATAGCCACAAATGAAGGCTTGGTGCGGTGCGAACTGTCGTCCTCGCCTCGCTTTGACAACAATTCTGCACAGTATTTTCATCCGGAAACAGCGCTCCCGTCCTCGCTTCGCGCTCACAATACCATTCTCGACATCAAACCGGACTCGCACGGAAATCTCTGGTTACAAATGGCAACAGGCTTGCTTCTTTTTAACCCACAAACCGCATCGGTACAGGCTTTCCTCAACGATCCAAAAGATGTAAAAAGTCTCAGAAGCAACATTGTTTCGGCGCTTGCAGAAGATAGAAGCGGCAGAATGTGGATTGCGACCTCCGGAGGGCTGAATATATACAACCTGCGCACAAAGACGCTGACGGCATACGAACACTCGCCCGCCGACCCTAAAAGTCTGGGGCACAATTTACTCCGCTCTCTTTATCAAGACCGCAACGGCACGATGTGGGTTGGCACGGACAACGGACTTAATTCGTGGAATCCGGCGCGGTATAAATTTACCTCCTACAAAAGTGAACCCACGACCACTACCATGACAGGTAGCCTCACCAATAGTAGCGTCCGCTCCTTTTTGCCGGACACACGGCACGGAGCGTGGAACGGCAATCTCTGGATTAGCACCGACAATGGACTCAATTATTTTGACCCTCGCACACAGCGCTTGAAGAATTTTTCTGTACGTGAAGGGCTGACCAATCCAGAGATTCGTGCGCAAGCGCAAACGCCGGACGGCACGCTTTGGCTCGGTACAAACGGCGGTGGTCTGGTGCGCTTTGACGGCAAACGGTTCACACAGATTACCTACAACCCCGATGATAGCACCTCTATCGCCAGCAATCGTATTCGCTGGCTGGTGGTGGACAGCAAAGGCGGCATCTGGGCAGGACTATTCCTCACGCAAGGTGTACGCGGCACAACGGGCGGTCTCTGCTATCACCCCAGCCCGTCTTCATCCGATGCGCGTACAGGTTGGAAACGTTTCCAAACGAATCCGAATGATACTTCTTCATTAAGTAACAACGAGGTGCGGTGTATTTTCATTGACCCTGCCGACTCAAGCGGCAATACTTTCTGGCTAGGCACACAGGGTGCCGGGTTGGAGAAATTTGACCGCAAACACGGCACATTTACCCATTTCAAAAGCGATACAAAAAATCACAGCACTCTCAGCAGTAACATTATTACCGATATCTTCAGAACCACCAAGGGTGAACTCTGGGTAGCAACTGCTGCAGGGCTGAATCTGTTTCACCCTGAAACGCAGTCCTTTACACGCTTTACCGTAAAAGATGGCTTGCCAAATGATTTTGTGTATGGCTGCCTAGAAGACGGGCAGGGGAATCTCTGGATGAGCAGCAACAACGGGCTTTCGCGCTTCGACCTCCGCACGAAAACCTTTCAAAACTACGACCGCACAGACGGCCTGCCGGGCAATGAGTTCAATTCAGGTGCCTTCGCTAAATTGCCTTCCGGCGAAATGCTTTTTGGCGGGCTGGAGGGGTTTACCATGTTTCATCCGGATAGCATTAAGGTCGATTCTACGCCGCCTGTAGTTGCTATCACGTGGTTCAATGTGCTCAATGAGCCGCGCACGTTCGATAAACCTCTGAACGACTTGGATGAAATCAGGCTTGGGTACAATGAAAACTTCATTGCTTTTGAATTTGCAGCGCTGGAATTTGTCAATTCTTCGCAAAACCGCTATGCGTACAAGCTTGAAGGTCTTGATGATGATTGGATATTTCCTAAGGGCAGACGGTATGCGGCATACACCGATTTGGAGCCGGGCGAATACACCTTCCGCGTCAAAGCAAGCAACAGCGATGGTATCTGGAATGAGACGGGTAAATCCATTCGCATCGTAATTTTACCGCCGTTCTGGGCGACGTGGTGGTTTCGTGCGCTGGCGTTTGCAGCGTTGTGTATGACGCTATGGCTTACCCACATCACCCGTTTGCGCGTTGTGCGGCACCGCAATAGGCTCTTGCAGAAACTCGTTCAGGAGCGCACTGCCGAACTGGAAGCAAGTAATGCAGAAATTACTGCCGCCGATGAGGAAATACGCCGCCAAAATGCCGTTTTGGAGGAGCAGACACGCCATATTGAAATGGCAAACAGCGAGCTTCAAGAGCGAAATCTGGAATTACAAGCAGTCAATGAACAGTTAGAGGAGTACAGCGCTGAGATGAATCGCTTTGGTACGATGCTGGAGGAGCAGGCACGCGAGGTCGAGCTTGTCAACACGGAACTTCAAGAGAAAAATGCGGCTTTGCAAACGCTCAACCAACGTAAAAACGAAATTATCAGCGTGGTGGCACACGATCTCAAGAACCCACTGACGGCTATCATGATGACCGCTTCCATGGTTAGCCGCTATTGGAGCAAGATGAAGCCCGATGATGTGATGCAAAACGTCCGCCGCATTGAGGAGACAGGTGAGCGAATGCACAAAATCATTGTGGATTTGCTGGACGTGGAGGCTATTGAAACCGGTACATTTAATCTGACGCTGGAGACCGTAGAAGTAACGTCACTGCTTGCCGCAACGGTCAGCGATTACCGTGCCGCCACTCAAGAAAAAGGTATTACACTGCATAGCCCCGGCGGTGAAGCACTGTTTGCGATTGCTGACGCGAGAGCACTCCGTCAGATTTTTGACAATCTGCTCTCCAATGCGGTCAAATACTCTTTCCCACAAAGTAATGTGTGGCTGACGGTGGTAGCAGAGACAAATCATGTTCAGGTCAGTGTGTGCGATGAAGGTCCGGGGTTGAGCGAGCAAGACCAAAAGCTGCTTTTTGGGCGCTTTGCGAAACTCACGCCACGCCCCACTGCTGGCGAACACTCCACGGGATTAGGATTATCTATCGTCAAACAACTGGTAGAGCTTATGCACGGCACCATCGTCTGCCAGAGTGAGCAGGGGCGAGGAACGACCTTTACAGTGTCTTTACCACAAGCCGCACTCTAACTTTGCAGCTTACGATTCATATTGCCCCGAGTTATTTGTGGAGCTATCGTGAACGAGCAGCCATACGTTTTGTTTGCAAGAAAATTTTGTTCGTCCAAAATTTTACTCCTGTTATTTCCTGCATAAACGCTATATTCGGCACGAGAAAACGGTATGGATGAAAACCCAACTAGTGTTTTTTGTGTGAATTTATCAAACTCTGCATCGTGCGCGGTGCATCAATTTACTTACAAGGAGGATATATGCGAATGCGTGTCAGCAAACTAGTAACAATTGAGCGGCATATTGCCGAAGAAGAACACGCGCACAAGGGCGCATCCGGGGAATTTTCGCGGCTGATGCGCGATATGCTCTTGGCTATTCGTCTCATCTCACGGGATGTGCGCCGTGCCGGGCTGAACGACGTACTCGGCATCACCGACGGCACAAATGTTCACGGCGAACAGGTAAAAAAGCTGGATATGCTCGCACATGATACGATTTTTCGCGCTATGGATCACGGCGGGCACCTCTGCGTGATGGCATCGGAAGAAAGCGAAGAACTGATTATGATTCCGCCCGAATACGCTCGTGGCAAGTACGTTCTCCTCTTCGACCCGCTCGACGGCTCATCGAATATAGATGTGAATGTTACTATCGGTACGATTTTTTCTATTTACCACCGCGTTACGCCCGATTATGTGGGCGACGGCACACTGGAAGATGTTTTGCAGCCGGGTTCACGACAGATAGCTGCGGGCTATGTCTGCTACGGTAGCAGTACGCAGTTGGTTTATACCACCGGCAACGGCGTTGATATCTTTACCTACGACCCGACCATTGGCGAGTTTTTGCTCAGCGACGAAAAGATACAAATGCCGAATAGAGGTAAGTGTTACAGCGTGAATGAAGGTAATTCTTCGAAGTGGGATGATAACCTTAAAAAATATATTGACTACTTAAAAACGCCGTCTGCCGATAAGCGCCGTCCGTATTCGCTGCGCTATGTGGGCACAAGTATTGCCGACCTGCACCGAACGATTATGTATGGCGGTATTTTTATGTATCCGGCAGACAAAAGTAATCCCAAAGGCAAATTGCGCATGATGTACGAATGTAATCCTCTGGCAATGATTGTCGAGCAAGCGGGCGGTATGGCAAGCGATGGCGTGCATCGTATTCTTGACAAGCGTCCGGGTTCTATTCACGAGCGCTCACCGCTCTTCATCGGCAGCAAAGACGACGTGCTGGAAGCAGAGGCATTCTTACGTGGCGAATTTCCGCCGGGCGGAGAAGAGGCATAGATAAGAATCACTAATAACTTGGCAAAGTATTTGGGCGCGATGAATCTTTTTTATGGTGATTAGCGTCTTGTTCAGCAGATATAATGATATGATGTTCGCGCAGCGTTTGCACGGCTGACGGTTTTTGTTTGCAAATCGTCGGCGAACTAGCTATCATTGTATAACAATCACGGATTCACGCGCCCACACTTTGGAAGGATACCGCCATGAATACGCACGGTTTTGACGATGACGATTTTGAGTTCGACAAGCCCCATTGGAATAAAAAGGAAATGGACGAGCAAATTCGCCGTTTCCGCGAAGCAATGCGTGGCGACGGCTCTCGGAGCGATGACTCCCGCAGTCAAACACCGAGCACCTCTGCTTTAGAGGAATTGATTCTTTATTGTCTGGAAACAGAAAAATTCGACGATGCGCTGAATTTTGCCCTGCTTCTCACCGAATCTATGCCTTATTCCAGCGATGCGTGGCAGAAAAAAGGGGTTGCCCTGAGCGCACTGGGACGCTACCAAGAAGCGCTGGAAGCCATTGACCGCGCCCTCGCACTCGACCCTGCCGACATCGAAACCCATATCAACCGCGCATGGGCGCTGGACGGTCTTGGGCGCTATGACGAGGCGATGGAGACCGTCGAGCAATCCCTCATGTACGAAGCCGACAACGAAGAAGCACTCTTTATGAAGGCAACGCTTCTGGAACGCTACGAAAAATACGATGACGCTATCAAGCTCTTTCAATATCTTCTGCATTCCGAGCGCCTCGCCAAAGATGCGTGGTATGAGCTGGGATACTGCTATGATTTTCTCAATAAGCCCGACGAGGCGCTTAACGCCTACAATAAGCACATAGACGAGCATCCGTACAACTACAACGCATGGTATAACTGCGGCGTGGTCTATAGCAAGCAAGAGCAGTATTATCAGGCAATTGAGTGCTACGATATGGCGATTGCCATTAAGGAAGATTTTGCTGCCGCGTGGTACAATCGCGGTAATTCCTACGCCTCGCTGCACCGCATTAAAGAAGCAATCGAGAGCTATCAGGAAGCGCTGAAACACGAGCCGAATGACATCCCGACGCTGTACAATCTTGGGAATGCGTACCAAGAAAGCGGCGAGTTTCAAAAGGCAATCGAACTCTATACCCGCGCTTTGCGCCTTGACGCAAAGTATGCCGATGCGTACTTTGCACGTGGGTCGTGCTATGACGCAATGGAGCAGTACCAATCAGCGCTGCTTGACTACGACACTGCCCTTGAGATGATGCCTTCCTACGCAGACCTCTGGTACGCAAAGGCAGACCTGCTCTACAACACTGGCAAGGTGGAAGAGTCCTTCAAATGCTACCGCCGCGCACTGGAACTCAATCCGAAAGACCACGAATGTTGGTTCGATTTTGGCGATACAGCCTTGCATCTGGGCAATATTCCGGCAGCAATCTATGCCTTTCAGCAAGTGATTGCCCTTGCGCCGGAGTGGGCGGATGGCTACTACGCACTGTCGAAAATTTATGCGGCTGAAGATATGATCGACGATGCCGCAAAACTGCTGGCAAGCGCTCTCAAACTCGAACCCAAGATGGAAAGCGTCTATGAGATTGATTTTATGATGTTCCTCAGCGACGATAAAATCCAACGTCTCCGCAGCGCCGTTACGCGACTTTTGTCTTAATATGCCACGAATGCCTTTATGAACAGCAGCAGTATTCGTTCCTTGCTTGCCCATAGCCTGCGCTACGCGGTGCTTATCGCCGCAGCCGCGCTCATGGTCTTTCCGTTGGGGTGGATGCTGCTGCTTTCGCTCAAAGAACGTCCGCAGAGCTACGCCACCTTCATTGACCTTCTCTTTGCGCCGAACACTCTTGCTAATTACCGTGATATTCTCCTCGCCGATACCTTCGGGCGCTACTTCCTCAATTCTCTCGGCATCTCCGTCATTGTTACACTAGGCAACCTCCTCTTTTGCCTCATGGCGGCATTTGCTTTTGCCCGCAAGGAATTTCGCGGTCGGGAGTTGTTTTTCACAACCGTGCTGGGCGTAATGATGATTCCACCGCACGTGGTGATGATTCCGCTCTACCGCATGATGGTTGCTTTCGGCTGGATTAACACGTATTATGCGCTGATTATTCCTTGGCTCGTCATGCCCTTCGGTATTTTTCTGCTCCGGCAGTATATTCTCAGCCTGCCCCGCGATGTGGAGGACGCTGCCCGCATTGATGGTGCAAGTGAGTGGTATGTTCTCTTTCGTATTGTGCTGCCGCTCGCCAAGCCAGCGTTGACGGTGCTTGCGCTCTATGTTTTCCTCGCCACATGGAATTCCTTCCTATTCCCTTTTCTTTTCGCTAACGATACCGCGCATCGCACGTTGACCGTCGGACTAGCTTCTTTTCAAGGCAAGCAGACGATAGATTGGTCGCACCTGATGGCGGGTGCAAGCATTTCTGCCCTGCCAATACTGATACTCTTTCTCATCTTCCAAAAGCAAATTATTCAAGGGCTGACTGCAGGGGCGCTCAAAGAGTAGAGAGATTCATATTTTCGAGTATAGTTCGCCTCATCCCCGCCGCTCATATTCTTCATCTACCGCCAGAACACTTGCCTGCGAGGCTGCTACTGCCAAGCGGTCGGCAATTTCGTTCTCCACATTCCCTGCATGACCACGCACCCACACGAAATCTACCTCGTGCTTGTCTATCAGTGCCAGTAGTCGTTCCCATAAATCCGGATTCTCCGCCGCGTCTTTTTTGTTGCGCATCCAGCCTTGCGAACGCCAGCGCACTGCCCAGCCTTTGTTCACCGCGTTCACGATATACGCCGAGTCCGTGTGCAGATGCACCTTGCAAGGGCGCGTGAGCGCTTCCAGTCCCGTGATAGCGCCCAGAAGTTCCATACGATTATTAGTAGTCTTGCGGAAGCCGGCGGAAAGTTCTTTGCGGTGCTTACCCGCTATCAGCACGGCGCTGTAGCCGCCCGGACCGGGATTGCCGCTGCACGCGCCGTCGGTGTACATGATGACTGTTTGTTTCATAGTGTGGTAGTTGTGGGAATTGTTAGTATTTGACGACCTTCTGCACCCAGCGTCCGCCCGTGCCATCGCTTACTTCCAGCATATACACGCCGTTAGCGAGTGCGCTCACGTCCAGTGTAGTGGCGAAGCGACCCGAAGCGGCAGTGTGGTGCTCTTGCAGCACGGCTTCGCCGAGGATATTGCGCAGCGTGAGCGTAAGTGTGGCAGCGCGGTCGAGCGTGGTTTCGAGGGTTAAGGCTGTGGTGGCGGGGTTGGGAGAGATGTGTACCTGGGATTCAGAGATATTGACGCTAACACTGATTCCCCATATCCTAGACACATACCATCCATCAGGATTGGTAACAGACACAACAAATGAATTTCTGCCGTACTCAAGATTTGGCGGGGCTATTGCAACAATACGATTTGCGGAAATGCTGATAGTCGTTAGGATACTGCTACCAAGTCTAACTATTGCTTGGGTAGAAAAATCCGCCCCCGTTATTGTTAAAACACCACCATTTGCTGATAAATATGGCGGTGAAATTTCTGTAATGGCGGGTGCTAAATTGTTAGGATCAACAATATAACCTAGTGTCTGTGTATCAACCTGCCCATCAGGATTAGTAACAGAAAGTGTCGTAAACAGACTATAGCCTACAGGTGGAACAATAGCAACAATTCTAGTCTCCGAGATGCTAACAATTGCCAAAGTTGTGCTTCCAAGCCTCACAGTTGCTAATGTTGAAAAATTCACTCCAGTAATAGTGATATTTCCGCCGTTTGGAGGAAAGAAAATTGGGTTTACCCTTGTGATTGCCGGAGCAAAAATTGGGTCGTGAGGGTAAATAAACATAAGCTTCCCGAGTACGCATCCCTCTCTTTGAATTACCTGAAGCAAGTGCTGACCAGAGCTAAAAAATGCAGGTACTCTTGCCATAACGCTTGTTGCACTTGTACTATAAACAAGCAATTCAACCCCACCAAGCACAGCACGAATATTTCCTGCAAAACTAGTACCAAGCACTTGTACCGTAAATGGTTGCGTTGATGCAAATGTTGATGTTGGGCGAATTTCGCCGAACCCGCCTGATGCCACACCAAATGGTGAACATGGTTCCGGTCTTACGCTAAGTCTAGTCCCAATCTTCGTCTCATCAGGATTCTCCACCAGCAAGACCGCTACATCAGCATTGACCGTCAGTTCCGCCGGAACAACAGCCACTATCACCGAATCTCCGTCAATGCGCACATTCGTGAGCTTGCGGGCATTGAAATAGACCGCCGCACCACGTTGGAAGCGTTTGCCGTTTATCGTCAGCACGGTAGAATCTACCCCCGCGAGTAGGCTTTGCGGGGAAATACTCGTGATGTAGGGACGCAAGACTGTTGCGGTGGTCGTGCTTTGCGCTTGCAGGCTTGCGAAGGAAGCACAGCAGAGCAAAGCAAAAAAGAGCAGTCGTGTGAGTCGCATAGTTACTTGAAGATTAAATTAGTATTTGACGACCTTCTGCACCCAGCGTCCGCCTGTGCCATCGCTTACTTCCAGCATATACACGCCGTTAGCAAGTGCGCTTACGTCCAGCGTCGTAGAGAAGCGTCCCGAAGCGGCAGTGTGGCGCTCTTGCAGCACGGCTTCACCGAGGATATTGCGCAGAGTAAGCGTCAGTGTGGCAGCGCGGTCGAGAGTGGTTTCGAGCGTGAGGGCTGTGGTGGCGGGGTTGGGGTAGAGGGTGGTATTTTCAGAAGGGGCAAAGACGCTATTCACTCCATAGCCTAACGCCTGTGTGGCTGTTGCCCCATTGGGATTTACTACACTCAGCAGATAGTAACCAAAAGGCAGATTTGCAGGAACAACCGCAGCTATCTGGGTGGCGCTACTACTCAAGATTGTGAGTTGCTGAGAACCAAAAAATACTCTCGCACCTAAAGAAAAACCGAAGCCGCTTATCGTTATAGTGCCACCAGTTGCCGATAAGATTGATGGCGTAATCCGCGTAATTTGTATCCATGGTCGCTCAATCTCAAATATTGTTAATCTTGCTCCCTGTACGTTGATATTATTCTCAACAATTACTATAACATGGAAATCAGGTACATTAAGATATGCCGGCACTTGAGCAAGGATAAGGGTAGGGCTTATGCTGATGATGCGTAATTCTGTATTGCCAAAGCCATCCAAGAATACGCGTGTATTCCCGTTAAAGCCGGAACCACTAATCCGTACGGTAAAAGCTGTTAATGTAGCCAACGTTACGGAAGGCTCAATTGAGATTCTTGAAGTCTCATTACGAAGAACACCAATCGGTACAATGAAGCCAATCGCTGTTTGGTCGGGATTAACAACCAGCAATGAAGCCTGCCCGGGCTGAATCAGCAGTGAAGCCGGAATAGTGGCAGTAATGAGCGAATCTCCCGCGAGAAACACCTGTGAGAGTTTTTGGGTTGAGAAATACACCTCCAAACCTTGCTGAAAGCGCCTACCGTTAATGGTAATTGTTGTTTGAGGCGACCCCGGGGAAATTATTGATGGCGAAACACTCGTAATGTAGGGGCGCAAGACTGTTGCCGTTGTGTTGCTTTGAGCGTGAAGTGCCGTTAGAAATACGGGAAGCAACAGCACGGGCAGGAGAAATCGCAGGAGTTTCATAATTGCTTGTAGTTAATATTGCACATTGTTACGCCGTTTATCGGCTTAAGGGGGAAAGCATTTTGCCTGACTGAAGCGCAATTTCGCATTTTCCCCCGAAGATTCAAAGGAAAAGCGCCTTCCCACACAACACTCCCGCAATAAGCGCTGTGTGGACGATGAGCAAGCGCACCGTCTGAAGCAGCAAGGCGTTTAGGGCTGCGCCTTGCAAGGTCATAGCGCTCCGGCACGCCATCATGCCAAGCGGCGCAGCCAGAAGTGGCAGCAGCATCCACCACTCACGCCACGTGAGCGCATAATACGCGGGAACAAGAAGCGCCGCCCCCACTATAAAGCAATAGAGCAGCCGTGCATTTTCTTCGCCGATGCGTACAGCAAGGGTGCGCTTCCCGACGGCGGCATCGGTGGGAATGTCGCGTATGTTATTCACGAGCAGAATATTCGCCGACCAAAATGCCGGTGCAAGCGAGAAGAGAAGCGCTATGGGCGACCACTCGTGCGCTTGAAGGTAGTACGTGCCGCAGACAGACACCACACCATAGAATACAAAGGCACACACTTCGCCAAGCCCAATGTACGCAAGCGGCACGGGACCGCCCGTGTACGCCCATGCAGCAATGAGCGACACCACGCCAATAGCCAGAATTTGCCAGCCGCCCGTCCAGACGAGGTACTGCCCCAACACAAAAGCCGTTCCCGCAGCCAGCCACGCAGCCCTTTTCACGGCTTGCTCCGAGAGCATTCCGGACGAAACCGCACGCGGCGGACCTAAGCGCTCGGCGGTGTCTGCGCCTTTGCGATAGTCGTAGAGGTCGTTGATGAGATTAGAGGCAATTTGCATCAGCAAGGCGCACACAAGCGTTGCAAGCGCGGGAAGCACGGCAAATTTCCCCGCAGCAAATGCCAGCGCCGTTCCCAAGACAACAGGCGCCGCACCGGCGGGTAGCGTTTTGGGGCGAATAGCGAGAAACCAAGGATTCATAATGGGAAGTGTTGAGTGTTGAATTTTTGAGGAATGAATTTTGGGCAGAGTGCTTCAATTTGCGTAATTTTCTGAGGATAACCATCACTGCCACTGCAGAAGCACGTTTTGTACACTTTCACCAATATCGCATGAACAAGCCACAATCGGTCATTACGCGGGCGCATATCGCTGGCGCGATGACCTATCAAGAGTACTTGCACCTTTCCGAAGAACTTTTTGCCAAAGGACGCACCACATCGGAAGCCGACGGACTGAATACGCCGCAGATACTCGAATATACAAAGGTCAATCTTCAGCGCACAAGCCGAATCTATAAGACGACAGTGCTTCATGCAGATTTACAAGAGGCAGTGCGCGGCGTACAAGGGCAATGGATTTGGCTCATTCTCTCGGAATCGTGGTGTGGCGATGCAGCACAAAACTTGCCTGTCTTTATGCGCCTTGCAGAACTTTCGCCAGCTATTGAAATTAAAATCTTACTCCGCGATCAGCACCCCGACGTGATGAATGCCTATCTGACGGGCGGAACAGCCCGTGCTATCCCCAAGTTGATATGCCTTGATGCTGCTACATTAGATGAAATCGGGCAGTGGGGACCACGCCCAAAAGCCGCTCAAGACTATGTAATGGAACAAAAAGCGCTCGGAACAGACCACGACACGGTGATTGCCAACGTTCACGCATGGTATGCCAAAGACAAGACAGAATCACTGCAAGGCGAGATGCTGGCGTGCGTGCGGGAATGGTCGAAGGAATAAGCGTACAGAACGGCATCATACATAAACGTCCTTGCAAGACAGACTGCAAGGACGTTTTGTTGTATCAATACTGACGAATCGTTTATTATCGCTTATAGCCTCAATACTGCGGGCTTTTCTCCGGCAGCGGCAATGAACCCGGAATGCCCATGAGCGGAAAGTCTTTGCGAAGGGGGTAGAGCGGTTCGGCGGTGTCGGGGTCAACAAAATCCTCCGGCATATAGAATCGGCGCAAATCGGGGTGCCCGTCGAAGATAATGCCGTACATGTCGTACGCTTCGCGCTCATACCAGTTTGCCGCCTCATAGACTCCCGTCAGCGTCGGACAGTGCGGCTCGTCATAATCGTCGAGCGGCACTTTAAGAATAATACGGGTTGCAGTTTCGAGAGCGAACAGCACATAGACTGTTTCAAAGCGATTCTTCCGGCGAAAATAATCAACGGCGGTAATATCTATCAGCATCTCGAACTTCGTTCGCGGGTTGGTCTGGAGTTCGCGGGCTGCCTCGACGATATCACCTTTGTCAATCATAAAGGTCGTTTCGCCGCGATACTCAACCACTTCCACCGTGCCGCAAATCGGCGCGAGGACTTGCAAAATCGTCTCTTTTGTCAGTGCCATAAATGGGCAGGAATATGAATGACGGATAAAAATTTGCTTACAGAACAATGGAGTTTTTTACTGCTATGCGGTGTCTAAATCTTTTCTTTTTCGTTAAATTCCGCATTTTTGGCATCATTTTTGAGATACTGAGGAACAGTACCAATCACATAATCCCAGAGCGGATTGCTCACACCATACGCGGTGTCGCTATCTTGGTAGTGATGGCGCATATGGTAAGTCTTGAGAAAACGACCGAATTTGCTTTTCATCGGCAAGTGGTGTGTGGCGTAGTGAATTGAATCATAAAGCATATAACCGACAATAAAGCCACAAAACACTCCATTGGTGTACACACCCAGTGCTGCGTAGAAAGCACCGTAGAAAAGCAATGCAAGCGGAATACTGACCAGAAGCGGCATCACAAGGCGCGTAGAATCACGCGGATAATCGTGATGAATGCCATGAACGAGAAAATGAATTTCTTTACCAATCTCGGATTTTGGGTGATAGTGAAATACCCAACGGTGCAGGACATATTCCGTCAACGTCCAGACGCTCACGCCGATGGCAAAAAGCCCAAGCGTCCACAAAGCGCCGAGAGCCAGTACCGAAAAGTACGCAGTAGCAGCTGCAACAGGAATAAAAGTAACGAGTGGCGTGACGGGATGAATATGTGAAAAATATTCGAGAATCGGATTTTTGAAAAGTGGAATAGTCTCGTCTTTATTCGAGACGAAACGCCCTTTTGCCGTGGCTTGCTGGTGCGCTTGAATGCGATGTGCTTCCATAATTGTAGGTGGTAATATTGAACGGTACGAAAAACTTTTTTTGTCAAACTTGTAAAATCTCTTTCGTCTTGGTGTGATTTTCCATGCACGATAACAGATTTTTACTAAATTACGGAATAATTGCGAAACACGATGCACGAAAATCGCTCCCTCTCGCGCCCTTGTGCAGAAACGACCATTCGATAGTAGCACGCACAATATTTTTTCGACCGTGCGGCTTCCGCTTGATATGCGGCTTTTCGGTTGTCCGCCTTTTTCTTTCCGGCTTTTTCTGAAGGATATAGCCATGCCCGAACAACTCTATTGGTGGATAGGCTTCCACATCTTTATTTTTCTGATGCTCGCACTTGATTTGGGTGTGTTCCATCGGAAGTCACACACAGTAACCGTACGCGAGGCGCTTACGTGGAGTGCAGTGTGGATAAGCCTTGCTCTCATTTTCAATGCCGGCGTTTTCTTCGTCAGAGGCTACGATTCCGCTTTGGAATTCCTCGCCGGATACCTTCTGGAGGAATCCCTCAGCGTGGACAACCTTTTCGTTTTCTTGCTGCTGTTTTCGTATTTCAAAGTTCCGGCTGATTACCAGCACAAGGTATTGTTTTGGGGGATTGTCGGAGCATTAGTCATGCGGGCACTCTTTATTGGTATTGGTGCAGTACTCATTGCCCAGTTTCACTATATTCTGTACCTGTTTGGCATTTTTCTCGTCATCACCGGCGTTCGCATGGCGTTCGACAAAGGCGACGAGGTCAATCCCGAAAATAATATTCTGGTCAAAGTATTTCGCCGTTTTTTCCCCGTGAGCGACAAGTATGACGGTAGCAAGTTTTTCACCCTCGAAAATGGCGAGCGCAAGGCAACACTGCTCTTCATTGTGCTGCTTATCGTCGAAGCAACAGATATTCTTTTTGCCGTCGATTCCATTCCTGCCGTCTTTGCTGTAACGCAAGACCCATTTATCGTGTACACCTCGAACATATTTGCTATTCTGGGTTTACGTTCGCTTTATTTTGCTCTTGCGGGCATTATGAATCTCTTCCACTATCTGAAATTTGGTCTTTCGATTATTCTTAGCTTCATTGGTGTCAAGATGCTCATTATGGACATCTACAAAATTCCAATCGGTGCTGCACTTGGCTTTGTAATCTTTGTTCTCGTCGCCTCCATCGTTGCCTCCAAGATTTGGCCACAAGGAAGCATAAAAGAGCCGGAAGCCAACGAAGCCGAAATAAAAGAAGCCGACCAGAACGCATAACGCTGCCTATCTGAACGAAATGATATACTTTATTTCTGATCAACACTTAGGTCTTGGTGAGCGCTCCGCCGACAAACAGCGTGAGCGCGACCTTTTGAAATTTCTTACCCTAGCAAAGCCGCACTGTGAGCGGCTTTTTATTTTGGGGGACTTGTTCGACTATTGGTTTGAATATGCCACTGTTGTTCCCAAATACCACATCCGCACACTCTCAGCACTTGCTGATTATGCCGATAGCGGTATTTCGGTAGAATATCTGATTGGCAATCACGACTTCGGGCACAAAACCTTTTTTGAGGAAGAGCTTGGTATCACCATTCACAAAGGCGACCATGAGGCGGTGCTGCACGGGAAGCGATTCTACCTTGCTCATGGCGACGGGAAAGCATTCAATGATACCGGCTATCTCATACTACGAGCGGTCTTGCGCAATCCTGTTGCGCTCTGGCTTTGGAAATGGCTTCATCCTGACGTTGGTGTAGGCATTGCCGCACGAGCCTCGCGGAAAAGCCGCGCTTACACCAGCGATAAACAATTTGGGAATGAACGTGACGGCTTGGAAGCGTTTGCAGAGGAGAAAATCAAGGCAGGATGCGACTTTGTGCTCATGGGACATTTACACAAACCCATCGAAAAACAGTTTGAGCACAAGGCGGGCAGAGGTCTTTACGTCAACACAGGCGATTGGCTAACGCACCGCACTTACGCGGAATTTGACGGCGTAACTCTGCGTCTTTGCCGCTTAGATGATTTTTTCGCAGTTCATCGTGGCAAATAATAATTCCTTAGTTCAAGTTCTGTCGAAGCAAGCGTTCATGCCGCATAACAAGGAGACTCCGCATGGTAACAGCACCAATCACAACCATGCCACCGATAATCGTCCACTTGCCGGGCAGTTCTCCCGCAAAAAGCGCCACCCAAAGCGGACTCAAGAGCGGCTCAATGATAGGTATTAAAATCGCTTCCAATGCCGAAACGTGAGAAATGACACGGGAATAAAGTGCGTATGATATGCCAAGCTGAAAAACGCCAAGAAGAGCGATGCCTATCCAACTCTGTAGAGAGGGCGTAAAACCTGACGCCAACGATTGCGCGGCAAACGGTAAGCAAATAATCGCCGTCAGCACATTTCCCCAAAAAACACCGTCTGAGCGCGAGCTTGGCGCTTCGTGAGTGCGCTCTTGCACATTCTTGCGCATAAAAAGCACGAGCCACCCGAAACTCATTCCGCTTGCAATCGCCAGCAGATTTCCCGCCATGCTTGCCGCCGAAAGGCTCTCCACAAAAAATAGAATCATTCCTACAAAAACTAATGCAATTGTCATCCAATCCAGCCTTGTTGTTCGCTCGCCCAGAAACCACGCACCAAAGAGCGCAACGTGTACCGGCGCGGTATATTGGAGCAAGATTGCATTCGCAGCAGTGGTGAGCTTCGTGGCGGCAACAAACATCACCATCGTTAGCATACACGCCACCGCACCGCCAAACTCATAACGCGTCAAGCGCAAAGGCGACCACGTGCGCGGCGGGGCAACGATGCCAAGAATCAGCGCCGCAATAGCACTCCGCACACCGGCAATAGAGAGAGCATCCCATTCGACGAGCTTGATAAACACACCACCGGAACTCCAAAGAACGGCAGTGAGTGCGAGCAAAATAAGGGCGCGGGTATGAGAAGTGTTCATAATGGAAGTCGGGGGCTGTAAAAAACGAAAAACGCGCCTGTGGAGCGCGGAAATACGTTGTATTGAGAATTCTGTACGAACAAGAACTCAATATCTTCTCTAATGTTTTGGAATACTATTTTGGGGTAAGAGGAACAAATCAAGTTGTCGTGAGGTTGCTGGTCATAAGGTCGTACTTCGCAGCCAAAACGAGAAGTTCGGGGTCGGTTGAGACAAAGGTGGTCATTGTGTCGGCACCGCTATTTTGGCTGTGTTCGTGCACAGCAATGGCAGAAGCAAGGTGCAAAGCTCGCTCCGGGGACAAATCATGCTTGAGCGCCACAGCTTCGGTGAGCTTTATGACGCGAGACGAGGGATGGACTTGCAGAAATTGCGTCCAATCGTTCTCAAGCTCATGAATTTTATGATCTAAATCGTCTTTGGAGATTTTTCCTGAATTTGCCAAACGGCTCAGGGTAACGACTACCTCGATAAAGCCAAAAGAGGCACAAGCGAGAATCGTGGAAGGAGTAAACAGTGCTGCCACCTTTTCCGAACCTGCTTCGCGGATGTAGTATTGGAGCCACGCGGTAGAATCAAGGTAATAGAGTGTCATTGTCGTCCTTTGATGAGTAATTGCGAAGAAGACTCGCCGCCGCTTGCTTGAGCGATTGGCTCGACAGGAGCGAATTTGGAGAACGGACGATAGACCTCGCCAGGACTTTTGAACCCCTCAATGCCACTTACAATCTGGTCAAGAACTGCTTGACGCTCTTTGTGTCCCTGAAGTTCGTCAATATAACGGCGAATAAAACTCGCACTTTCATTGACCAGAAAGTCGAGCTTATTGCTCACATTTTCATTGTGTATAGCCATAGCATAGCTCCTCTTTTGTTACGCACCACAGTAAATGCAGCTTAATGGGCATCGCTTACTGTTTGGGCGCGAAAGATAGAGATTCGTGAGGAAAAATACAAGCCTTTCATGCCGGAACAAGAAATTTTTCTTTGCTTTTGCTCAAGCACCTTCGTCAACCAACCTGTTCAAGCAATACTGCCTGTTGTATCGTACCATTCAATTTTCGTGCCAGTTATGATACTATTTTGGGAAATCTAGTTTTTTTGCTACTTTCTATTGCGCTCCATTTTTCACTACAATCTCACGATTATGTCCTTCAAAGACCATTTTTCTTCGCTTGCCGGCGATTACGCTCGGCATCGTCCGCGCTACCCCGAAGCACTGTTTGCTTATCTGGCAGAGCAAGCGCCCTCACGTCTGCAAGCATGGGACTGTGCCACCGGTAACGGGCAAGCAGCCACAGCACTTGCAAAGTATTTTTCACACGTTATCGCCACCGATGCCAGCGCTGAGCAAATTGCAGGAGGAGAAGCGCATCCGAAGGTACAGTACAACGTGAGTCCGGCTGAACACTCAGGTTTAGAGCCATTGTCAGTTGATATTTGCACTGTTGCTCAAGCGCTGCACTGGTTCGACCGAGAACGATTTTACGATGAAGTGCGTCGCGTCGTGAAGAATGGCGGGCTTCTTGCCGTCTGGACATACAGCCAGAGCACCATTACGCCGCAGATAGATGCCGTCATGCGCGAGTTCTACGCCACGATGCGCCCCTACTTCCCGCCCGAACGCCAATGGGTAGATGAGGAATACGCCACGCTTCCTTTTCCTTTTGAGGAACTGGCTGCACCGAGCTTTTTTATGGAAGCCGCTTGGAATATGGCGGACGTACTGGGTTACTACCGCTCGTGGTCGGGGGTCAAAGAATATGAGAAACAACACGGTGAAAGCCCCATACCACAGGCAGAATCTGCACTCGGCAGCGTCTGGACAGACCCGCAGAAGCCCCTCACCGTGCGGTGGAAATTACATCTCAGGCTTGGCAGGGTTGAGTAAAACAGCATTTTAGTCCGGCTGCATCTCGCTGATTCTGCACACGGGCTTGAAATCACAATAATCGCATGGCACAAAGCCGCCACGCTTTGTCGGCTCGACAGGAAACTCACCGTTGCTGATATGCTCCGCATACCCTGATGCCGCCTCAACCGAAGCATCTATCATCGTTCGGAGAGCGTCGTTATCAGCCACAAAACCACCATTTTTGCGTTGAGATTCCGGCGCAATGTGCGAATCTTTCGGTAACATCACAAAGCTATGCGTTTCGGCGTTTTCGCCTTTCTTCGCCGTTTTGGGAGATAGAATGTAGTACACCCCGCCCGCAGCTTCTGCTTCAATGCCATACCCCTCACGCAAAATCTGCTCCGCAGCGACACTGTAAAGCGGCATTTGGAGAGACAGCCCATTTTTTATATCCTTATTGCCGGAAACGCTGGATCCGCTTTTGTAATCGCCAATCAAGATTTTATAGGGTTCTTCGGGTGTTTCGCCAGGCAGAATCTCAATGCGGTCTATTTTTCCGTGCAGCTTCAGATTGTCCTTCAACTCTATATTGCCAAGCGTACTTTTCAACTCGCCAAAGGCAAATTCAAACAATGCCGGAGCAAAGAGCCATGCGCTTTGGCTGTTTTTGTCGCCGGGTATGCCCGTTCCCTCTGCCCGCGCCAGTTCGCTGTCCAGCCAAATATCCAGCTTGCCACGCCGCGTGTATTCTTGGCTATTTGCGGCTTGGCTATTTGCAGCTTGACTGCTTGCGACTGATTCATGCTCCTCCTTCGTCATTCGTAATTCCTCATTCGTCATCCCAGTCCCCACAAGACTTTCGCGGTCAAGGTCGAAAAAAGGATGGTCGAAACGAATCACTTTCAATTCCTCTTCGGCAATACGATGCAATAATCGCCGATAACGCTCGCGTTCGCTGGATTCCAGATGCACAGGCACAATATCCGGCAAACCTTCTTTTATCGGCTTGATGACCAAATTTCCTTCGCGCTGCTCGCCCTGCACTTCCTGATAAAATTTGAATAAAATTCGGTGCAGCAACGACCCACTTTCAAGCGGTGAAAGCGAGGTGTCGAACTCCTGAATCTCGCGTAAACGCAGGGACTTTGCCGCGAAAAACTGGTATGGGCATTTTGCATACTGCTCCAGTGCCGAAATCGAATACGCCGACTTCGCAAGACTTTCTCCTTCGACCAGAACCTGCTTTTCGGAACGTGCTGTGCGCTCAGTCTCCTTGGCAAGATGCTCCTGCACTCGCACAAGTGCTTGCTTTGCGTCCTGCCGCATAAGTTCGCCCGAAAATGTGCCGATGATCTTCGCACGCGATTCTGCATCCGCCCCGACATAGCCAAGAGCCGCCGACCGCACAGCTTCTTCATCAGAAGCAAGCCCGAAAAGTGTGTTCAGCAGCCACGGTGGAACTTGCGCACCGCTGTTCGCTCTATTTTCATTCGTCATCCCTAACTCGCCATTCGTAATTTTCTTCCTCGCTTCGTGCGCGTTGTGCAGATGCCCCGCCTCATGGAGTGATGTGATTTTGAGCAGCGCATCGACGAAGGACGAGCGCGTGAAATCATCGCCGCCATCGGAGCGCTCGGGATAAGTGATAATAATGCGTTTATCGCCGCTTTCAAGCCGTTGAGCGCTGTTGGTGAGCGCCTGATAGAACTGCACACGCTCTTTGCGCAAAAACCGTTCTTCGGAGTCAATAAGCTCTTTTCCCAAAAAGGTCTCCGGCACATAGCGCCCCGGAAACTCGCCATCCACAGCGCCGCAAACAATCGTCAAGCGAAACGGTACGCCGCGAATCTGCTCCAGTGCTGTTACCGTAACGCCGTAGCCAAGTTTTTCCCGCACCTGATAGCGCCCATTGCGCACAGCAGTCCTGAGGCGTTCG
This sequence comes from Ignavibacteria bacterium, assembly GCA_014654705.1. Taxonomy (GTDB): domain Bacteria; phylum Bacteroidota; class Ignavibacteria; order Kapaibacteriales; family UBA4661; genus PH2015. The sequence continues at coordinate 130,874 of JACVZY010000090.1, read as the reverse complement.
ATATATTCCTCCAACGAGCGTTTGCGTTCCGGTGCGATTGCAGCATTAGCACGGCTTGCACGGCGGTCACGTTCTTGCAAAATAGCAGTCATCTCATCCATAATGTCAAGAAACGCCGTGAGCGCCCGTGCATCCTTTTCGACTTCTTCGTCAAGGCTCAAAAACTCCGTCATGCGTTTTGCTTCGGAAGAATTTTCGGCAGAAGCCAGTTCCCGTGCGTGTTTGTGAAAATTGACGATTTGCTCATGCACTTTGAGTTTCGCCAAAATTGCATCCTTGATAAATTCTTCAAATTCGAGCGGTGTGAGTTCTTCGCGCCCGTCGGGAAAAAGCGTTAGCAGGGCGTTAAAATCACGCTTGGCAAGTTCAATTTCTTCGATGAAGCGGCGCGTTTCGGCAAGTTCGTCACGGTCAGCATTCGCATCACGGTTGAGCATAATTTCACGCTTGGACAGATATGCCAAACGGCTGTCCATGCGGCGTAGCCACTGCGTTTTGCCGTCGCGCCCAAAACGCCGCCCGCCGCTAATGCGCAAGCGCCCCGCGACGGTGAACAAATTCGCTGCGTTCAAAGGAGCAAATTTTTTGTAGCCGCGCTCCTTCCTCGCAAAGCGCAAATACGGGCTTTGCAGGGCGCGGTTCACGTCCTCGCGCTTGTAACCGTACAGCAGCATATCCAGCACCGCAAAAACTGCCGTTACAACAGGTGATTTCTCTAACGGGAAGCGGTCGGTGATATTCGCCGGAATATCGTACATCGCAAACATCTCGCGGAAGAGGCTCGAATACTGGTCTGGCTGGCGCATGACCACGCACATTTCCGACAAGGGCATATTCTCTTTCACCGCCCAGTGGCGCACAAGTTTCGCAATAGAACGAGCTTCATCAGCGCGATTTTCAAAGGCAATGATGCTCACAGCATCGTTGAAACCCGCATGGCGAATGTCTTCGTCGGTATTAAAGAGCCAGCGCCGCAAATACGAGGCTCTCGGCAGATGCTCTTCGCGGTGTTCTTTGAAGCGGTCGTTTACTTCATTGTCGGTGGAGTAGGCGGTATAGCGCGGCACAAGCGAGATTTCATCTGGCTTGGCGTCCGTTTGCTTCGGAGTTCTGCCCGTAAATCCTTGCAAACTGGTAATGGTGTCTTGCAAGCCCCCAAAAAGCGGACCGTTCGCATCGGAGTAATCCAGAATAATCCTTGTGTGGAATGGCGCATAGTACAGCGCAGCAAGAAAGCGCTCTTCGGGTTTTTTGAACTCCGTGAAACCGTCCAGTGCAAGCGTTGATACGTGCGGGAAAAGATGCGTCCACACTGCCTCAAGACCTGATTCTGTGCGGAGTACGGCTTGTTCTTTTGTGAGCGCATCCGTGAGCAGTGTCAGGAGTTTTGGGTAATCGCACACCGCATCACCCAGCGTCCGCTCGTAACTTTCGTAGAGCGTGGCAATGTCTGCCAAACGGCGCGGGTCGGTTACGTCGCTGCCACTCATCATGCTTGAGGTAAGGTCGGCACGGAGCGATTGCGGCGTGATGCCGTCTTCCTTCAGCCCCAGAATAATGCTGTTCAGGCGTTCCAGTACCGAAGGGGAAATGGCTTGGAATCTGCTCCCGCCGCTCGTGAAAAAGGTCATTTCCTTGCGGCATTTTTCGGCGGCTTCCTCCATAATGGCAGCTTGCAGCGCTTCACTGGCAAGGTGTGGCATGGCATTACCCAAAAGCGACTGCGCCGTGTGGCGCACGAAACCTTCCAGCGTGAAAATGTTCATCGCCGAAACAGGCTTCTGCGTCCGCTTGAAGACTTCGCGCACCACAAAGCGCTTCAGCAGACGCACACGCCGCCCCGTGGGGACAATGCACACGAAGGATTGGAGCGTATTCTCTGCATCGGAGGCAAGCGCTTTTTCGAGCATCACCTCTAGCGGCGCCGAAATCTCGAAGGAAGAAGGACGGGGATTGTGTAGGACGTACATTGGGAGCAATAGGAACAAAAAGGGCAAAATGACTTGTTGCACCCTCAAAATCGCACTTTTCCCGATGGTATGCGAAGGAAATTGTTCGTTCGATATAAAAATTCGATATAAAAAAAGCAGCTGCACTTTCGGGAAGCGCAGCTGCTTTATGAGAATTGTCTTAATCGGTATTCGTCTTACTTCGTCGGCGTGATGAGTTCCACGCGCACGAGGCGGTTGTACATCCTGCCTTCGGGGTTGTTATTGTCGTGGAGTGTTGTCGGTCCTACGGCGTTGATTTTTGCGTTCGGAGTGCCGAGCGATTTTGCAATGAACTCTGCACGTTTTTGCGCAAGCTGTTTGTTCTGCGCCGCATCACCTGTGTTGTCGGTGTAAGCGTTGATAGTTACCACAGCATCAGGCTTGAGTTTTGCTTTGATAGCATCTATCGTTTTTTGATTTACTTCGTCCAAGGCAGGATTTGCACCGCCGGTGAAGCCGATAATATCAAACCAGTCAATACGTTTGTCGCCTTTGCCTTCCAGTTCTTTTTTCTGGACGTTGATTTGCTCCACCGGAATTGCCGTCAAGGGCGCATCACCGGTTTTGTTGTTGATGTCCGTCATGGAAAGCTGGACGGTCAGGTCTTGTCCCGAACTTGGGACGGTGTTCGCTTCTTGCGCTAAGTTCCAGTCTAGCTGCGTTGGGTAGGTATTCGTACCGGTGCGTTGGAAGACCGTCGCCACTTCGTCGTCTTGGAATTGGGTTGTTTCAAAGTTCCATTGCTTCAAGCCCGCACCCGCGTTGATTTCCAGACCAAAACGAATGGTCGGCGGGTTCGGAATTTTTGCAATGACATCGCTCACGACCGGAGCCAAGAGTTCGGGCAGCGTCGAGGACAAGTCCACGCGACGGTTTTCGGCTGCGCCCGTTGGTTCGGCGCTGTTAGAAGGATTTTCCGGCAAATCACGCTTCTGAATAATGATGCGCTTTGCTTGCACCTTCCACACGTCTTGCAAATAGTCGCTCACGGCTTGTGCGCGTTGCTCGGATATTTTTTGATTGCCTTGCTCCGAGCCGGAGTTTGAATTGCAGCCCGTTACAAACAGCACCGCAGCAGGATTTTCTTCCATGCGCTTACCGACGATGTTCAGCGTATGGCGGTATATCTCGTAGTTGCTCTTGCCCGCAAGGTCGCCCATCTTGAACGTGCCTCGGTCGGCGGCTTTCAGACGGCGATACTTGGAGGGAATCGTGAAGGAGCCTTCATCGAAGAAAATAGCGGGTAGAATGGGCTGTGTGACGGATTTGCGGAACTGCTCTACGATGAGCTTTGCCTTACCCGGTATTTCTTTGCCGCTTTCGTCTATGCCGACTACTTTCGTGATGTTCACGCTGATACCGACTTTCTTCAACTCTTCCACTTTCTTCGCAATGGCAGTGTTGATAGAATCTACCTGTGCCAGACGCTTTTTGTTCTGAATACGCTCTTGCGCAATAGCACTATCAATTTTCTTGATTTGCTTGAAAGTTTCTTGCATAGAAGGCGTAAGTTCAGGGCGAATAGTACGGAATGGGGAGTAGCGGAGGGACACACCTGCACGGATACTGTTCACCGACCACGAACCCGCAAGAGTGTCCCGAGTCCATGATTCACTTAAGGGGTCACGATCTGTTGCTAAATCCTTAGTCTCGACCGGATTATTTGCGGAAACTCCATTAAATGTGCTTTTCGGTGTACGAGCACTAAGGCGATTCGCTACTTGATTTAATCCAAGAGTATAAAATGCTTCTACTGCTGCAAGCCATTTCCCATTTGGATCAAGAGGAATTTCGTAGCTAATACCACCTGTTAAGCCAATATTTAGTGAATTCACGTTTGGTATTTTACCGACAAATCCATTACGTTGAGTGCTAAAAGAACCGTCATCAAGTTTGAATCGAAAGCTAGCACTATCAATCATTCGTTCTACAAATTTAACGCTGTCATTTACCATATACCCTAGTCTTACACCTGCATACAAAGTCAACGCATCTAAAGGTCTATAAGTAATATAGGGCTCACCCGATACAAGGGCAAGGTTGCTGATATTAATTTCATGCTGCAAGTTTATTGGAGTATTATTTACACCCAAAATCCTTTCATTTGAGAACATTTTTGTGCCAATTGCTGTATAGCTGGCTCTGAGTGCGACCCCCAAACGACCTACAATAGGATATTCAACTAGACCGCCAAAAAAGTACGTTGGTGAGGATGCAATAATTTGACCAAATACAGTAGCTGTATTATCAACTCCTGCAAATTGAGAGAAAATTGCTAAATGCTGGCTCCACGTCGCTCCCCCAAAAAGTCCATACCGAATATACAACGGCTTATCAGCATCTGCCATCATCTCGTCAAAATTAAACCCCAATCCCGATGAGGTTGTATCCGCACTTGCCGGAGCAGGCGGGGGAGTTTGAGCCAAAGCTGTCGTGTGGGTATTGTGCGGCAGAAGCGGAAGTGCCACCAATAGCGCCAGTATCCAAGCTGCATACAAGGAAACGTGGGAGCGCGATTTCATAAAACCAGCCCTCGAAAAAAGTGTAAAAAGGAATGTCTGTTGTTTACGTATTGCTTGCCTTTATAGCTATCCTTCCGCGCACGGCGGAATCCCGCACAATGCGAATGCACTAAGCGGACGGTAAAATAACAAAAAAGTCTGCACCAAAAAACTTTTCCCACGAAGAAAATCGTGGTACTTTCGTTTGTATCTGGGGAAAAATACGCTTATGGCGCATAGCGCAGCGAAATTCCGGCGCGTAGGTTGTTGAAAAGCCACGAACCCGCGACAATCTCGCTGGGCCACGCAGGACTTAATGGGTCTTTGTCTGTACCAAATTCATTCTGTTGTACGGTGCGGGTCGCGGGAAGTCCATTATTGGTAGCAAGGGGACGGCGCAACACCAAGCCATTTGCTACTTGTGTCAGCCCGTGCATATAGAAGGCTTCGACTGCCAGAAACCAGTGCCCTTGTTGGTCTATGGGTGTTTCAAGATTGACACCGCCCGAAAGCGCAGTGTTAACCGAATTGACTTGGGGGATAGTTCCACTTTGAGAATTCCATACTGAGGTCAACTGCCCATTCGGTAGTAGAAATTTTATCGGGCTGTCATCTGGGATTGTTTGCATATATGCGTACGTCGGGTTAGACATGAACCCAAAACGTGCTCCGGCGTAAAGCGTCAAACCACCCAGAACGCGGTATGTCAAATAAGGTTCACCAGAGAACATGAGTAAATTATTGACCGTGAGAGCATGGGATATTTGAAAATTATACAAGCCTGAACCTGTGGGATTAGGAGCCGCCAAGTTTTCTCGCCCAACCAATGTAAATCCACCCACATTCGTTACGCTTGCCCGCAATGATACGCCGAAGCGCTCTATAACAGGCACTTCTACTAAGCCGCCCACATAAGAAGATATCATACCGAATGTGGGGCCAAAACCGCTCGGCACGATGCTTGGGCTATTTGTGGCATTTGCAAAATCACTGAAATTCGGAGAATGATTATTCACCACCACCCCACCCAAAAGCCCATACCGCAGAAAAGACGGCGCAACGGCAGGAGGAACTTCCGGCGTTTGTGCCAGAATAACGGAGTAGCTGCCGATACAAAAAAAGACGGCTGCAAGCAGAACTGTAACCGCACAAGAGCGGGAGCGAATAGTACGAAAAGGTTGCATATTGAAGCCCTTCACAATGGCTAAAAGAGTTGAATTGAACGATGGCACGGCGAAAATCCTGCCCGATGTCAAAGCGCAATCTACAAAAAAATTACCGACCTACATCCATCACACCGTTATTCCGCGAAGAAGCATTGCTATTGAAAAACGAGCCAAATATCTGCAATCCCGCTCCACGACTGTTGTTTGTGAAGATTGCGCCGTCCTGCACCAGCACGTCGCCCCGCACAATGAGCGGGTTCCAGACGGTCTTTGCGCCGGCGCTGCGAATGCTGACATTGCCATAAAAGCTACCCGTTGGAATTGGCTCAATAGCTTGGTTTGTGCCGTAGAACTCCACCACGCTGCGCTCATGGAGTGTGTATGCGCCAAAGCCGCGCACTGTGCCGCTTGTGGCATCGGCAAAACCATTACTCGCACCGATGCGCAGCGTCCCCGCCGAATCCAGCATGAAGGTCGTGGCAGATGTATTAGCTGACGTAGTGTTCCACAGCATAAAGCCTTGCGCGTCCAGAGTGCCGCTTCGGAGCGTGAGATTTTGCCAAATGCCGCAATTCCGTGTTGCTCTGAGCGATGTACCCACGGGTTTGTTCACCGTCAGCGCATAGACGCTTGCAGGCAGCGCCGAGCCAAACGTTTGTTCGCTTGCACCGATGTATTCATAGACAGCATTTTGCGAAAAGCGCCGTTCCTGCGTAGAGCGCACCGCACCTTCTTGCAAGGGCACTGCTTCGATGCCGTTCCTTGTGCCAATTCTCAGCGTGGAGCGGTCATGAAGCCAAAACAAACGCCCGCCCAGCGAGGCTTCTTGCTGAACTTCCAATGTTCCTGTGTTTGCAATTCCCGTGCCAAGCGTGAGTGCACCTGCTACCGCCGAAGCCGCCAGCACAACAATATGGTTTCCGTTCCCGCTCACTCCACCGCCCACAACGACCGAATCGGTCAAGCGCGACGGAAATATGCCGGGCGGAACAGCAGCGCCTATGTGCGACGCAAACGACCACGTGCTTGCATCCGTCCACGCGCCGCTTGTACGGCTAAAAAAGAGACGGTTCAGCCCTTCCATCAGCACCCAATCGCCGCTCCAGTCGCTTGCGGACTGTGCCGTTGCAGTGTCCGAATACAACCATGCGCTTCCGCTTGTGTTCTCGTCCGGACGATACCGCGCAAGCCGCAGAGCGGCAATGCTTCCGGCAACATCGGAAAAACTGCTCGTCAGCGTGGGGATAATTTGCGCCGCGCCGCCTGCACTCGCGCTCACGCACGACCAGACGCGCCGCGCATAACTGCTGGCTGTGGGTGGTGTTTGGCGGTGAGCGCCCGTTTGCGTGGTGCTTGAGCCGGCAGACACACGCACACCGAATTGCCCGGAAGCGCCCGAAGACCGCACTGTGAGCGGTGTATAGGTGAATGCAGTATTGAGGCTGCTTCCCGATGAACTGACGGGAAAAAGATAATCGCCTGCTCCCGAAAGCGAGCGCACGAGCCGACCGCCGCTTGCGCTTATGCGCACTGAGCGCGTTTCGTCAGCATCAGCAACGGCGCTTACGGCTGTGCTTGTGAGCGTGAGGTCAGCATTTGCGCCAAGTTCCAGCGTTTGGGGAGCTGCATTTGTTGCTTCCTGCAAGTCCAGCACACCGCGCACGGTGATTGGCAGCAAGGCAAACGCAACGCCACTGCCTGCGCCTTGACGGTTTAACGTGAGGTTCTGTGCAATAATTGCCCCCGAGCCTGATAGTGTCTGATTGGCAGCGTTTGCGCCTTGCAACGTCAGGGTAGAAGCAACGGCTGCGCCCGCACGGGTTTGTGTGCCGTCGAAGGTTCCGTTTGCCGTCAGGTTTCCGCTCAGGCGGAGGTTTTGCAAGGCATCAAACGGGAGTAATCGTGCCGAAGGACTACTAATAACGACATTCGACCACACAAGCGGAGTCGGCGTATTCCAATCGAAGCGCTGGTTCGCAAGGCTGCTTGCGTCGGCGAATTGGATTGTGCCGCCGGAAATGGTTGCACTTGCGCCAAGCCCAAGAAAAAAATCGGCAGGGCGCGTCATTGAAGCAGAGGCATTTGCATTGCGAATAATGATTGTTCCGCCGGACATTGAAAACGCCGATGCTGCATTCACCACCTCAAACACGCCTCGTGATGCAATGTTGGGGCTACCCGCAGTACCGACCATCATCGTTCCGCCCGATTGCTGATACGACACGATATTACCGGCATTATTTCGTGCGAAACGCCCCGACACAAGTACAGTTCCTTGTTGAAGAATAATTGTGCTGCGGTCAACGCTTCCGGTATATAGCAGCGAATTACCCGCCGTTAGCCCGATGCGACTGTCTGCACCACTTGTATTGAAGAGGAGTTCGCCGCCGTCCACCGTGAGCGTCGCACCGGCTCCGGTCTGCCCAAAGAGCATCGTTGCCGTACCCACGATATGCAACGCGCCCGCGACTTCAATTCGCTGCCCTGCCGTGCCAAAGCTGAGTGTTCCTGCGCTTTGCCGCCACGTGCCGCCGTTTACGCCAAAGGTTGGCGTGGAATAATCGATATTTTCAAGTGTTGCCGCATTGTCGCCGATGCTGAGGCTCACAGCACAATCTACTACACCCGCACGGGAGGCTTTATTGAGTAAGACACGGTAGAGTGAGACTTGAAGTGGCGTTCCGGTGATAGTTTGCAGTGCGGGCGTCAGAAATACAACCGTTGCCCGAAAGTTATCGGAAGCAGGGTTCGGACGCATTGTCCACGTGCCATTGCACAGGACATTGCCCTGCAAAAGTAAATTGTTGGGCAGCCCTGCGCCTACTTGATTCACCGTCAACGTCCCACCCGCTTCAATACGCAGGTTCCCATTCACCGTAAGGTCTCGTGCCGCAACGTTGTCGTATTGCAGTGTGCCGAGGGTAACATTGAGCATACCGACAGCAGTTGTTTGGTCAAGCGTGATAGTGTGTCCGACTCCGATGAACACAATATCGGCAGCCGTTGGCAACGAAGCTGCCGCCGCACCCGAATGAGAAACGGTTGACCACGACGTGAGAGCGCTCCAGTTTCCATTTTGGCGGCTGTAAAAGGTGGTTTGCGCATGAAGCACGGATAGTCCGAATGAAAAAATGATTAGACAGAAAACGGCATAGCGACGTAATATCTGCATAGCGAGTATCGGCATAGTGATTGACCTTGAATTCTGGGTACAACGACGACAAATGATAATTAAGCGACCGATGGCATTGTCACAAGAAGTGATTACGACGGACGGAGAACAATACGAACATACACTTTTCCGTTTTCTTCTAAAAGGGAAATTTCATGACGCTCCGGAAACAAGACCTGAAGCCGCTCACGGATATTGCGAAGTCCCGTGCCTGTGCCTTCGGGCTTGGTCGTATGCTCAGGAATTATCAGCGAGCCGGTATTGCTTACTTCGAGGTGCAGTGCGCCGTGCTCGTTCACGCCTGCCGTAATCGCAATCGCAAGCGGCATTGGACTGGTACGCATACCATACTTGACGGCATTTTCGACCAGAGGCTGAAGCATAAAGCCTGGAACGTAGTAAGAATCAGCTTCGGGCGTAGTGTCGATACTCATTTGCAAACGCTCTTCAAAACGCACTTTTTCAATTTCTAAGTAGCTTTGAACTGCTTTCACTTCCTCCGAAAGCGGCACCGTGGGCAGTCCTGCGGGCTGCAAGGCATAGCGCAAATACGCCATGAGTGTTCGGAGTGCCCGAACCGCTTGCTTTGCATCTTCCTGCACAAGGTCGGCAATGGAAATAAGTGCATTGAAAAGAAAATGCGGGTTGAGTTGGTAGCGGAGCATTTCAAGCTGCGCGGTGCGTGTTTGCGCAGCAAGCTCAGCGTTGTGGGCGTTTAGCACCTCGTTGAGACGTTCAACTTCGCGGGCATGATTTTCGGTGCGCTGTTTTTCGGTGGCTACGTCTTGGAGCGATGCCGTTAATTGCGCTGTACGCTGCTCCACAAGGCGCTTCAGCTCTTCGGTTCGCGCCCTAAGTCTTCGCACACGCCAGCGAAAGCCGCCCCACGTGCCGCTGACCACGAAGAGTGCAGCAAGCGCATAAAACCAGCGCATCCGCCAAAATGGTGGATGGACAATCACCGTCAGCGAGCACCCGCGTTCATTCCAAAGCCCGTCGTTGTTGGAAGCAATGACGCGGAACGTGTATTCGCCGCCGTCCAGATTGGTATAGACTGCTTCGTTCTTGAAGCCTGCATCAATCCATGCGTTATCAAAATTATCCAGCTTGTATTTGTAGCGATTTTTTTCGGATGCTGAATAATTGAGCGCCGCAAATTCAAATGAAATAAAATTATCCGTGTACGAAAGTTCGATGGTATCTGCCTCCGCAATAGCAACAGGAAGCGTAGCAACGGCGTTGAATTTTTTTAGCACCGTTATCACCACCGGCGGGATGTAGGAATTATCACGAACAGAATCAGGATGAAACCGCACAAAACCTGATGCCGTACCGAAATAAATTGCTCCGTCGCGTGCCGTGAAGTACGCCCGCGAACTGAATTGCTCCGGTTCAGCATCGTTCTTCATAGCGATTTTGCCCAAACCGTCGCTTGCATCGTAGGTATGCGCTTTGGCAGTGTTCGGTGTAAATTTGGTGATAGCTCCGGCGCTCATTATCCACAAATTCCCACGCTTATCGCCCACCACAGCCGATAAAACCTCATTCGGCAACCCCTGCTGTACGCCATAGCGCGTAAAGACCTGACTGCGGCGGTCGAATTTATCCAAGCCCGCGTCGGTAGTAATCCAGAGCGTGCCGTCGGAAAGCTCGGCAACGCTAGAGACCGCGTTGCTACTGAGCGAACGGACATTCGCCGGGTCGTGCAGATGCCGCGTGAACGCCTGAATAGTCGGGTGAAAAGCATTCAAGCCGTCTTCGTATGTTCCTATCCAGAGCGTGCCGTCTGCCAGTGCGCGGTCTTCGGTGATACAACTAATACTGTTGCTACTCAGGGTTGAGATTTTCTGCGGGTTCGAGCGATACTGCGTAAACGTTTGCGTGCTGCGGTCGAAGAGATTGAGTCCGTTTATCCACGTTCCTATCCACAAGCGTTTGCGCCCGTCCTCATAGATGCACGAGATATTGTCGCTCCCAAGCGTGGTCGAATCGTTGGACTGATGACGGAAAGCGTGAAAGCGCCGCGTTTTACGGTCAAAGGTGTTTAGACCGCCCGCCGTTGTGCCTATCCACAGGGTTCCCTCACTGTCTTCATAGAGGCATGAGATATTGTCGCTGGAAAGGCTGTTTTTATCGTTTTTGTCATGACGAAAAAGCCGCCACGCGCCATTGTGTGGGGTGTAGCAAAGAAGACCACTTTCGGTGCCAAGCCAGACCGCGTGCTCGGAATCCTCGTATATGCAAAGCGTCAGAAAATTCTTTCCGTCCGGCAATGCAGCAATAGAGGGCTTGAAAGGTACGAACTTGCGAAGGGCGCGGTCAAGTTTGTAAATAGAACCATCCGTTGCTCCAAGCCAGATAATACCTTGCTTATCCTCAAAAATAGCCGTAAAAAAGCGCCCGCCACCAAAGCGATGAAGAAAAGGGCGCATCGGCATAGAATCAGCACTCGCAGCAAACAAGCCACCACCCGCGGTAGCGCACCACATCTGCCCGCCGGACTCGCGCATTGCCGCAAGAACACGATGACCGACAGCCAAAACTTCTATCGCTCTTTTCCCCTCGGCAACGCGCCAGACTTTGCCGGAAGTACTGCCGACTACGATTGTTTCTACAAACGTAGCATCAGTACCAATCGAAAGTACGGAAATATCAGGCATTGAATCATCGTCATCTATGGTCTTAGTGTTCGGTTTTGTAACACTTCCGAGAGGTATAGACACAAAGCCGCCCGTAGCTTTGTTGAATTGCTCTAATCCTTGTGCCGTGCCAACCCAGAGTGTACCGTTTACGCCGAGAGCAAGCGTATTGATGCGGCTGTGCGGGTGAGCAAATATTTGAATAGCACGAGAAGAGGTCAAAGCGTGGTATTCTAACGCAGACTCTCGTGCAAGCCATAGTCCACCTTGCTTATCGGCGATGATTGCTGTGATAGATTCTCTTGCCGACGCTCCCAATGCTGCTACCCCGACTGCTGATGGATTAGGTGCATGGAAAATAATCCGTTCGCTCCGTCGGTCAAAGCGGCATAATTTCTCGCCCAGCGCCAGCCAGAGCGTCCCGCTCGAATCTTCCGCCAAAGCACTCACGGCATTCTCAAGGCTGCTTTTTTCGGCATTGATACGATAGCCGACAAAATTCCGCCCGTCGTAACGGTGAAGACCATTTTCGTCAGCAAACCATAGGAAACCTCGCTTGTCTTGCAGAATAGCCGTAATAGCACTTTGCGGCGCTTCGGCATGAGCAGCAAGACGCTGAAAATCTTGTGCCGCAATCTGCACAAACGCAAGCATAGCAAAACAGAACCAGAGAATGGCGTACGGCATCCTCACGACGGCAATTTGCTTCCGCTTCACGACAACCCAATAATTTTTTCGCATAACTCGCCAAACTCAATTCCGGCGGCAGCGGCTGACTTTGGTACAAGACTTGTCCCAGTCATGCCCGGCAGCGTATTGACTTCAAGGCAAAATGCCTGAAATTCGTCATTCAAGCGAAAGTCCACGCGGCTGTATGCTCTGCACCCAAGCGCTTCGTGGGCAGAGAGAGCAAGTTGCGAGACAAAATCTTCCACATCCGGCGGTACGTCTGCGGGACAGATATATTCAGTGCGACCTTTGGTGTACTTGTGGGCGTAGTCGTAGAAGCCTGTATCGGTGCGGATTTCGATAATGGGCAATGTTTCATCGCCCAGCACCGCCACCGTCAATTCGCGTCCTTCTATGAACTGCTCAACAAGAATAATCTCGCCAAGTGTTGCCGCCAATTCGATGCCGCGCTTGATTTCATCAACATTTCCATTTGGCACAATCGTTATCCCGACAGTCGAACCCTCGCTATCGGGCTTAATAACCAGCCCGTCCCCAAGTTCGGAGCGGAGTTCATCCACAAGGTCGTAATCGGCACCCTTCTCAAGAATACTTTTGCTGGAAAGCGCCAAAAATAGCGGTGTGGGTATGCCGGCACTTTGAAAAATACGTTTGGACATGAGTTTGCTCATGGCAAGCGTACTTGAAAGCATCGCACTGCCGGTGTATCGAATCCCTTGCATATCCAGCAACGCCTGAATGTAGCCGTCTTCACCGTATTTGCCGTGCAGCGCTAGAAAGACAATATCTACGTCTTTCAAGTGCGGGGAATGGGCGCAGTCCAGCAAACTTTTCGGCGAAAATGCGGCAAGCTCTTGTGCTGTTGGCTCGCGTCCGGCATCGGCTTGGAAGGTAGCAAGGTCAATGACACCATTTGCACCCAGCGCGGGGTCGAGGGCAACGACGCGATGCCCGCGTGATTGCAGAGCTTCGGCGATAGCTTTTCCACTGGCAAAAGAAACGTTTCGCTCGGCGGAAATTCCGCCCATAAGTACGGCAATATTCATCAGGATTGACGGCAAAAAAGTTTGTGGAATAGAAATCTGTTTTTGTATTCTCAAAATACGGAAATTACGGCGGAAATATGTACACGAATTTCGCACAGGAATTTCGCGAAGAACGAAGAATAATTTGCAAAAAACGCCGAAAATGCCGTATCTTTCGCCCTCAATATAATGCGCCCTGCAAGCATACCCGCGAAGCGCACCAACTCTCTTTCCTTTCCCACACTGTTCTTGTTCAGGACTTTCTCTATGTGGAGTTTTATTCGCCGTATTTCACTGGTACAATGGATTTTCGTGGCACTCATTGCCGGAATTGCTTTTGGGGCAAATTTTCCCGAAGCAGCATCCAATCTGAAAATCCTCTCGACAATTTTTCTACGAATGATTAAATCCATCGTCGCGCCGATGATTTTCGGAACGCTGGTGGTGGGAATTGCCGGACACGGCGACGACGTGCGGCGCATAGGGCGCTTGGCATGGCGCTCCTTTCTCTATTTTGAACTCGCCACGACAATTGCACTATTTGTTGGACTTGGAGCCGCACATCTGGTGCAGCCCGGGGTGGGTATTGCGCTGACGGGTTCGGTGAACGAAGCCAAAGAATTTGCCTCCAAATCCTCGCAAGTAACCTTTAGTGGTGTGCTGGAGCATATGATTCCGCAGAGTTTCTTTGAGGCAGCCGCGCACAATGAGGTACTGCAAGTCGTCTTTTTTGCCGTCATTTTTGCTATTGCACTCACGCAAGTAAAGCCCGGTCCGGCAAAAGAAACAGTTCTGAATTTCTGTGAAGGCTTGTCGCAAACGATGTTCAAGTTCACCGGTATCATCATGAACTATGCGCCCATCGGCATCGGGGCAGCGATTGGTTATGTGGTCGGGCAAAGCGGACTCGGCGTACTCTGGAATCTTGGCAAGCTCGTTCTGACGCTCTATGGAGCACTTGCAGTCTTTATCCTTGGCGTATTGATTCCTATTGCACTCGTGGCTCGCATACCGCTTCTGCGTTTTATCCGTGCGATCAAAGAACCGGCAGTTATCGCCTTCACCACCTCTTCCAGCGAAGCGGCATTGCCGCTCGCGATGCAAAACATGGAAAAATTTGGTGTTCCGCAGCGTATTGTCTCGTTTGTACTGCCTACGGGCTATTCGTTTAACCTTGATGGCTCGACGCTCTATCTCGCTGTCGCTTCTATCTTTGTGGCGCAAGCCGCAGGTGTCGAACTGTCCTTCGGAACGCAAATGACGATGATGCTGTCACTGATGATTACCAGTAAAGGCGTGGCAGCCGTCGCGCGAGCTTCCCTCGTCATTTTATCGGGAACGCTCGTGCAGTTTGGTTTGCCGCTCGAGGGCATAGCCATTATTCTCGGTGTGGATGCGTTCATGGATATGGCACGGACGACCGTGAATTTGATTGGTAATTGCCTCGCCTCGGCAGTCATGGCGCGGTGGGAAGGTGTGCTTGATATTCCTGCGGAAGAACCTGTTTCCGCATAATTCCCGCTTTACCACGTGAGACGTATCCCAAACGGCTATGCGCCTTGATTTTGTCTATGGTATGGTATATTGTGCGGCACTATTCGCTGTGCAGTTCTTGTGCGGGATATTTTCCGCACAAGAACTTTGCGCTCAGGAGCGCCGCAAATGGGAAGAGCCACAGAACTTGGCAGCGCTCAATACCACCGCCGACGACTTTGCCCCCGCATACTCCTTTCTGGAAAAATTGCTTTACTTCACGTCCGCCCAAAGTGGTTATGCGGAACTCTACACCAGCCGCTACGATGCGCGGCGCGACGCCACTACGGGCGAATCCCGCCCACGCTTTGCCCTTGCGGAGCGTATCACCACCTCACTCAATCAACCCCGCAATAATCAGGCGTACATAACCTTTGCCAAAGACGGAAGTGCGCTCCTTTCGACATTTCGCATGACGCAACGTCGTCCTTTTCTCAACATTTTTCAGGCTGCTCAAAACAGCACCATTTTTGTCAAACCCGACCCCGTGGATGCCCTGAATACCGATGGCTTCAATGCTCATCCGGCGCTGTCGCCTTCGGGAAAAAGCGTTGTCTTCGCATCGAACCGTTCGGGTGGGCGTGGGGGGATTGATCTCTGGACGGCAAACCGCGATGAAAGCGGTACATGGCAACCGCCCGTGAATATGAGCGATGTACTCAATTCATCGGATGACGAGATTACACCGTGCTTTGCGTCGGAGGATTCATTGTATTTCGCTTCTAACGGTTTCGGTGGCAAAGGCGGTTTTGAGATTTTTCTAACCGTGCGCTCCGAAGGCAGATGGCAGCCACCAGTACCATTAGTGGAACTGAACAGCGAATACGACGATTCCGATTTTGCGATGCTCCCCGGTAATGTCGGCGTGTTCGCCTCGAACCGCACCGGTTCACGGGGAGGACTTGATTTATACGTGGCACGTCTCGTACCAATTTCGCAACTTACCTCTTCGGTCGAATACAAAATTGCGACGCAAACAGCGTTTATCACGGCGGAAGAATTTTCTATGACCGATGTCATTCCGCTCGTGCCGTGCCTTGTTTTTGAGGCAAACTCAGGAGTACTTCCTCGCGACCTGAAGCAATACACTAGCGATGAAATTAGCACTTTTTCACCCCAAAATCTTCGCCCTGACCCACTTGCCATTTATACCGAAACACTGAACATCGTGGGCAAACGTATGGCGGAGTTTAACGATGCCACGCTCACGCTCAATACTATCGAAGGCAGCAATAGCGACCTGGCGCGGCAGCGTGTGGAGGCGGTACGCTCCTATCTGCAAAACGTCTGGAACATTGACGGCAGACGGATTCTGGCAAAACCCAATGCCTCCGATGCCAATGCTGTTCGGCGACGAATTACGATGTTTGCCGGTGAAGATGCCGTGCGATGTGTAGAAATATCGAGCAACGACCCGCGCATTACGGCTTCTGTGCGGATTGCGGGTGTGAACATGATTGCCAAGCCTCGTAAACTTGACCTTGCGCTTGATATGCGTCCGCGCATACTGCTGCGTTCGTGGAATTTTTCGTTGACGGCTGAAGGACGCTCCGGCGAACGAGATACAATTTTCCGCACCGCAGGAGTAGCACTACCTTTTTCGACAACGATTCCCATAGAGCCGAGTTCGTGGTTGGCACTGCCGGATGAGTTGCAAGCTCGCGTCTCCGGCACAGACTCGCTAGGGCGTGCGGGCAAACGCGACCTTATTCTGACAGTTTATCGGCTGCCATTGGAGCAAAAACGCGCACAAAGGGTGCTGGATAAAATTATTGACCGCTACCGCTTTCTTGTTCCACAGGGTAATGAAACCCCAACATTATTACCCGAACAGCAAACACTTTTGCGCGAGATAGCATCTGCGCTGACAGGCGCATCGGCTTCGGGTGCAAATTTGAGTATTGCGCCGTATAGTTTCGGTGATAAAGCCATGAGCGCTCAGTCTGAGCGCTATGCACGATTTCTCGCCGATGAACTCAAGCGCCAAGCCCCGATGATGCTCACGCAGGCAATTCAAATCGAACCCACGACTGAGCTTATTGCACCCGAAACCCCACAAGAACGTATTCTGAGGCGGGCTTTGGTGCTAACGATTGAGCGTCCCATCCCGCAGACTCCCCAAGAGCGACGCGGTCGCTAGACTTCACGCTTTGCGGAGTATTGTTGAGGACAACAGCTTTTACTATCCACAGAAAGTACGGCTATGGAAGATGTTTTTTACATACTGCTCGGCTTGGCAGTCTTTTTCTTGCCGCTCATCATGCTTTTTACGACAATGCGCAAAACACGTTTTTTGGAACGTGAAGTTTGGGATTTGCGGAAACGTTTAAGTGCTCTGGAGCGCAATGTAGAACAATCTTCCTTGCCAGGCGGCATAAGTGCCGGACAAGTATCTTCTCTGGCAAACCCATCGGGCGCGTCGCACACCATCCAGCCGCACCAGCTTGCGACGCTCATTGATCTGGAAACACTCAAGCAAGAAACAGCATCGGAAGCAAGTTCTTTCGACGCTGCACGAGACACCGCCCATCCTCCCCCCCCGCCAATACCTGTTCCTCCCACACTTGCACCGAAAGGAACCACCAACGACAGCAAAACGCAACCAAGCACCGAAGCACCCAAGGCTCCCGTAAAGCCACATTCGGTCAAGCCGCCACGCACCAACACCGAGTGGGAAGCGCTCATCGGCGGACGTTTATTTAATCGCATTGGTGCGGCGGCGATTGTGATTGGCATTGGCTTTTTTCTGAAATATGCGTTTGATAACGACATCATTAGTGAGCCGTTGCGTATTTTGATAGGTGTACTCTTGGGCGCTGCTTTTATTGGCGGAGCCGAACGGATGCAGCGCAAAAAACTTCCTATTTTCGCGCAAGGGCTGACAGGCGCAGGCATTGGCACGCTGTATTTATCGGTCTATGCTGCCTATAATTTCTACCATCTCATGCCCGTTGTACAAGCATTTGCAGGTATGATAGGCGTTACGGTGATAGGTTTTGTGCTGGCTCTGCGGTATAATGCTCTTTCTATTGCGCTTTTGGCGTGGTTTGGCGGCTACCTCACACCACTACTCATTCACAGCGAACAGCCAAACCCATTTGGTTTGATGAGCTATCTCACGATTTTGTCGCTGGGAATGTTGGCACTGGTGCTCAGGCGTGATGATTGGTTTGTGCTTAAGCCGCTCAGTTTTATAGCCACCTACGGCGTATGCGGAATTTGGTATGCGAATGCTTATACCACGCTGGAACATTTCTGGATGACGCTTGGCTTTGCGCTGCTTTTCTGGATAATGTTTTTTACGGTGGATTTGTACCGTGCAGCAAGCGGACGCTCCACATCTGATGCCGCCTGGCGACGAATAGATTCTTTTCTCAATTCAAGTATTTCGTACGCAGCCTTTTTTGCGATTATCTACGACGCACATCCGCGCTGGATGCCTGTTTTTAGCCTGTTCTACGGAACCGCTTATTTCCTTGCTTCGCAGCTTGTTCGTGTGCAGCAGCCGGAGCACCGCTTTGCGTTTATGCGCTACACCCTGACGGCGATTATCCAAATGATTGTCGCCACGTCGCAGCTACTTGATAAAGAATGGACGATTATTGCGTGGTCGGTCGAGTTTGCCTTTCTTTTTTGGGCGGGAATACGCTGGCGCTATACGTTTGTGAGCCTTTCAGGAACGGTATTGTCCTTGGTGGTCTTTTTCTTTCTTCTCTTTTGGCAAACGCTTCACAACATGATAAGCCCGTTTCAAGCGCTTCTGCAATCGCAGAAAGAACCTACGCTTTTGTCGCTTGTGGATTTGCCGCTTTTGATGTACACGGTGGGCATGGTGGCGTTTATTGCCGTTGGGGCGCTCTTTCCTCGCCTTGTCAAGCAGGATGAGCGCGTCGGGAAGCTCCGCCTTGTGAATGTATTCCATTTTGCGTGGGTCATCGTGGGAGCAAACGCCATTATCTATAAATTCAGCCATATTTTTCTTCTGGAGCAGTCGTACTCTACCTTGTATCCCGTAGTACACGGCGAGTACCGTCAGTTTCAGATTATGGGCATTGCATTTACGGTATTCGTCGTCATACTGGCATGGCTAGGACGCAAACTATCGTGGAAAGAAGTAACGTGGATGGCGCTCCTGATTGGGGTACTAACCTTTGGAATGTTGATACTACGCGGCTTCGTTTATGAGCCTGCTATTGAGTGGACATTTCTGCTCAATCACCGCGTCGTGGCTCTACTTGTAGCGTTTGGCGCAACGCTTGGGCTGTGGAAAATTTTTGACAAAACAAATTCAACACTTCCCGCAATCTTCGCTCCTTCCATTCGTCCTGTGGTTGGCGGAATTGCGCTCATGCTGCTTTTTACTGTCCTCACGGGCGAAGCCTCTGACTACTTCCATAGCCAAGTCATGCGGCTCTATGCACTTCCTGCGGCAGTACAGCAGAACGCAACCATTGGCGAAAAAATCACAGCGCTCGAATATGCACAACAGCTTGCTATCTCTACGGTCTGGCTCCTGTATGCGGCAGCAATGATGATTGGCGGTTTTGTGCGTCGCGTGAGGGCATTACGCCTCGTCGCGCTTGGTTTGGCAGGCGTGTCGGTGCTGAAGATATTTCTCTACGATTTATCGTTCCTCACCACGCCATATCGTATTGGCTCGTTTATTGGGCTGGGCGTGGTTTTGCTTTTGGTATCGTATTTGTACCAACGCTTCAAAGACCGTCTTTTAGATGATGCGGCGTGAACTCCTGTTTTGGCGCGGATTGCACAGGACAACGTGAATTTTTATAGTGAACCCACAACTCTTTTTTATCTCACTTCTTCGAGGAATTATCATGTTTACACCCGACACACTTAATGGTAAAAGTATTCTCATCACCGGCGGCGGAAGCGGCTTGGGGCTTTCGATGGCAAAGCACTTCGCGGCGCATGGCGCAAACGTAGCTATTTGCGGGCGCACGGAGGACAAACTCCGCGAGGCAGCAAAAGAAATTGAGGCAGTAAAGCAGCCCCACGTAAAAGTGCTCACGCACTCTGTGGACGTCCGCGATTTCGATGCTGTCGGGGTAATGATAAAGCGCCTTGTGGAAGAATTTGGCTCGCTGGAAGGCTTGGTCAATAATGCTGCCGGTAATTTCCTTTCGCCATCGGAAGATATTTCGCCTAATGGCTTCAAATCAGTAGTGGATATTGTTCTGCACGGCACGTTTAATTGCACACAGCACTTTGGTAATTACCTTATCAACAACGAGCGTCAAGGCTCTATCTTGAGCATCGTAACGACCTACACCGAGACGGGTTCAGCATTTGTACTGCCTTCAGCGTGCGCCAAAGCGGGCGTGTATGCTCTCACCACGACCCTCGCGTACGAATGGGGGACATACGGCATCCGCGTCAATTCTATTGCGCCCGGACCTTTTCCCACCGAAGGCGCATGGTCACGGCTTATGCCCACCAAAGAACTTCAGGAAATGTACATCAAACGTGTGGCGCTGGGGCGCGTGGGCAAGCACGAGGAATTGGCAAATTTGGCAGTGTTTCTCATGTCTGATATGGCGGGCTACATCACTGGCGAGTGCGTTACCATTGACGGCGGCGAACGCTTGGCGGGCGGTGAATTCAATCTCTTTGTGAGCGGATTCGACCGTAAGCCACTGAAACAAATGTTCCACGCGATGAAACCGAAGAAATAAGCACGGAGAAAAAACGACACGCTGCAGCCCACTGCGAAAGCGGGCTGCAGCGTAATTGAATTGTGACCATATATCTCATACCACATTTACCACGAGATTCTACCACAAGATTTTACAGCATTTATGAGCGACCCCACAAAACAATTCGGCACGAAAGCCTCGTTGCAACAGCAAAAAACTGAGTCCGATACCCCCATTTACGGTGCACCTGCTGTTCGGCGCACCAAGCGCGTCACTCGGCAAACATTGCTAGAACGCAAAAAACGCGGCGAGCGTTTTTCCTGCCTCACGGCATATGATGCAACGATGGCACAAATTTTCGACGAAGCAGGCATTGATTTGCTGCTCGTTGGTGATTCCGTTGCCAACGTCGTACAAGGACACGAAACCACGATTCCGGTTACACTCGACGAAATTATTTATCACACCAAAGCAGTTTTGCGCGGCGTTTTGCGCTCAATGGTCGTAGCAGATATGCCATTTATGTCCTACCAAATCTCGCCCGAAGAAGCATTCCGCAACGCAGGAAGGCTAATGAAAGAAGCCGGTGCAAGCGCAGTGAAACTGGAGGGCGGGCATCGGGTATTGGAAATTGTAGCACATATCAGCGAAGCGGGAATTCCGGTGATGGGGCATCTGGGGCTTACGCCGCAGAGTATTCATCAGTTTGGTTCGTATCGCACGCGCGGTACAGAGAAAAAAGAAGCTGACCAGATTTTGCGCGATGCGAAAGATTTGGAGCGAGCGGGCTGCTTTGCTATTGTGTTGGAAAAAATCCCGTCTGAATTGGCACGGCAAATCACCGAAGCACTGACGATACCGACCATCGGCATTGGCGCAGGCGTTCACTGCGACGGGCAAATACTCGTTTATACCGATATGCTTGGCATTACGAATGACTTCCAGCCACGCTTTGTGCGTCGCTACGACGTAATGCGCGAGCGGATGCTGGAAGC
This sequence comes from Ignavibacteria bacterium, assembly GCA_014654705.1. Classification (GTDB taxonomy): domain Bacteria; phylum Bacteroidota; class Ignavibacteria; order Kapaibacteriales; family UBA4661; genus PH2015. Next base: position 109,508 of record JACVZY010000090.1, on the reverse strand, counting down.
GGTCGGTCAGTACATCAACGACGTGCGGACTTCGACATTTCCGTCGGACGAGGAGAGTTATTGACGTATGCAGACCATACACGAACACCGCATTAGCACACTGCGCAGCGAATTCGACAAGCGCAAAATTGATGCGCTCATCATTTCGCACGTCCCGCACGTGGCGTATTTGACGGGCTTCACTGGGTCGAGCGCAATGCTTGTGCTGACGCGCTCGGCAGTACATTTTCTCACCGACGGGCGCTATACCGAGCAGGCACGTCAGGAAGTCGTTGCGCTGCCAAATCTGACCATTCACATTGAACGCGAATGGTGGAAGTTTGTTCACGAAAAACAGCTTTTGGAAGACGCACGGAATGTGGGCTTTGAGGCTTCGCACCTATCGGTGGCTGCGGCAGAAGTGATGAAGAAAACCGTCGAAGGGCGTGAGTGGCAGCCGCTTGTGGGTATGGTCGAAGCCGTCGTGATGGTCAAAACCCGCGATGAAGCCGATGCGATACGCGAAGCGGCGGGCATTGCGGCAAAAGTCTATGACCACGTGCTCCGCACCACCAAAGCCGGAATGACGGAAAATGACGTTGCGGCTGAAGTTGCCTACGTTTCTAAAAAACTAGGTTCGGAAGGTGAAGGCTTTGAAACGATTGTGGCAAGCGGTGTGCGCGGCGCTTTGCCGCACGGACGCGCTACGAATAAAGTCATACAGCACGGCGAACTGGTAACGCTGGATTTCGGCTGCCGTTCTCGCGGCTTTTATAGCGACATGACGCGCACCTTTGCTGTCGGAGAGCCAAGCCTTTTTGACCGCGCAATTTTCGAGTTGGTGCTTCGTGCAAATGAGGCGGCTATTGACGTTGCAAAAGGCGGTATGAAAGTGGCGGAACTGGATGCTGTGGCACGGGACATTATCAAAGAAGCGGGCTATGGTGAGGACTTTGCGCACGGGCTTGGTCACGGTTTGGGACGCGAGGTTCACGAGAAACCAAGCGTTTCGTATCGTTTTCCCGACGATATTGCGCCCGTTGGTGCCGTCGTAACGATTGAGCCTGGTGTGTATTTGGCAGAGCGCTGCGGCGTACGGATTGAGGACGATGTATGGCTGACTGAAACGGGCTGCGAAGTCTTGACTGATGCCACACCGAAGCACCTTGTCATCGTGGAGTAGCTTTGTTGAATAGCCAGTTTTTATCAGGTTTGCTAAACTTTTTCCTCGCTCTTTCGTCTCCAATGAGAGCAGGATGTTCCATTTTTAGTTGGATACCATGATATTTTCTCAGTATTTCCGCTTTATTACTTGCCTTCTTTTACCAATGCTGGTAGCGGCGAGTGTGCTTCCGGCACAAGATGTTTTCACGGGCAAAAATGTTCGCATTATTAACCCAGGCGCACCACTGAATAGCGATACGCTCGATTATGCACCCACAATCAGCCCTGATGGTAAAACACTCTATTTCGTTTCCAGCCGAACGGGCAGCAAAATGACTCTTCGTTTCGGCGCACGGTCGCATGATTTCTGGTACAGCACAAAGCAAAACCGATTGGATACAGTTTTTTCTGTGCCCCAGAGCATGGACACGATTACACTGCCGGGAAATAATGGCTTGAACACTTCTCGCAATGAAGGAGTACCATCCATTGCTGCAAACCGCCGAACGATGTATTTCACCGGTTGTGACCGACCGGATGTGATTCGGCGCAAAAAACCGCTCAACGGTGAAAAAGTTGAAAATGAAGATTGTGATATTTATGTTGTAGAACTCAACGATAATGGCGAATGGGGAATACCACATAATCTGGGCTTGGCGGTGAACTCTGAGTGGTGGGACGGGCAGCCGTCCATAAGCCCGGACGGTATGCGTTTGTACTTCGCCTCGAATCGCCCGGGTGGGTATGGTCTGGCTGATATTTGGTACTCCGATTACGATGCAGTCCGCAAAACATGGCTTCCACCAAAAAATGCGGGAAATACGATTAACACTCCCGGATTCGATTGGTCGCCGTTTATAGCCGCCAATAATCGCGAGTTATTCTTTTCGTCCGATTGGCATCAACCCAACTATGGCGAAACAGACTTTTATATTTCCGTGCGGAATCAGAAAGACCAATGGTCGTTACCGCGCAATCTGGGGCAGCCTATCAACACTGCCTCAAAAGAAGCATTTATCTGTACTCCTGCCTCACGCGACGTTCTCTATTTTGCTTCGCAGCGCACCGATATTCCGAATGCACAGGGTAAGTACGATATTTTTATGGCGTTTGTGCCGCAAAGCTCACTCTCGGTGGCAATTCCGATTTCGGGGCGCGTTGTAGACGGGTGTTCTATGCTCAATACAGCCGCGACAGTAAGTATTTACAACCCCGTCACAAAGCGCACCTTCCGCGATACCTTGAACGGCAAAAAGCGCTTTACCTTTGAAACAGTTCTCACCGATTTTGATTTTGGACCGCTCGACAAGCCCGTTGATACCTTGCGTCTCGCCATCACAGCGCAGAGTGCGCAATACGGTTCGCTTACGCAAACGCTGGACATTATTCGCCCGAAAAAGAACGCAAGTGGTGTCTATGAGACAATGCCGGATATTGCGCCCTTGACGTTGGTATTCGGCGAGCGCCCAAGCCTTACCTCTGTTATGCAAGCCGTCAATACAGCACTTCTCCGCCCCACAGCTGCAAAGCTGATAAAATCAGGCTTTCAGGGCTTGGCAATGGAAGAGGTGGTGAGTGTGAGCGTGAATCGTATTTTGAATTATGTCTTTTTCGATGAAGGCTCAAGCGAGATACCGAGCCGATATAAACTGCTCAAAACCACGCAAGAAGCAGACGCTTTCGATGAAGAAAAGCTGCGCGGCGAGACGCTGGACAAATACTATCACACGCTGAATATCTTCGGAACGCGCCTCCGCAAATTTCCAAAATCTACTATCACCATCGTCGGTTGCAATGACCAAGCCAGCCCCGCCGAGAAAAAGAACGGTTTGTCCAAAGCCCGCGCTACGACGGTGCTGGCGTATTTGCGCGACATCTGGGGCATTAGCGAAAAACGCATGAAACTCACGGCGCGGGATTTGCCCGCCGTGCCCTCCAATCGCGATGATAGCCTGGGCTTGGCAGAAAATAGACGTGTAGAAATTCTTTGTGATGATTGGGATATTGTCAAGCCCGTAGTGGACAGAACGCCCGTCATCAGCGCTTCTTCGCAAGCCGTACAATTTACCGTCAGTTCGCCGCAAACACTGGAGCGTGCCGTAGCGCCGCCGCCCCAATCGCAGCAACTGGAAAAGGTCGTCATCAACGGCAAGACCGTGTATCGACAGCCACCGCCGCCGCCCGCACCACCCTCGACTGTGCGCACGCTGACAATACTGCAAGGAAATAAAGTCTGGAAACGCTTTGACAACGTAGCAACGAGTGGAACAATCACGTGGAATTGGAAAAATGACGCGGAGGACTTCCCCTCCGGCACCGAACCACTCACGGTTGTTTTTTCCGTCAAGGACAGATCAGGGCGTGAGTGTTTTTCAGAAGCGGCAACGATTCCTGTGAAGCGCATTACCACCGACGACAAAAAACGCGACCACATTGCTGACAAGACGCTTGAGCGATACAACCTCATCATGTTTCCTTTCGATAAATCCGATGTTGGTTCGATGAATAGTCGTATTTTGAAGGAGTATGTGCTGCCACGGCTCTTCGCTACGTCCGATGCAATGGTCGTCGGGCATACGGACATCATTGGTTCGGATGAATATAATCTGAAACTCTCCGGCGCACGGGGCGCAAAAGCGAAGGACGAATTGGCTTCGCTGGCACAATCAAGATACAAGTCGCTTGATTCCAAGGGTGTTGGTGAAGCCGACCCGCTTTTCGATAACACGCTGCCGGAAGGGCGGTTTTACAATCGCACGGTGCAAGTTATTATCGAAACTCCCGTTAGTGAGGTAGAAAATGAAAAATAATGTTGTGAAAATATTACATATTTTTGTTCTAGTTGCGCTGTGTGCTGTTGCACCAAGTTTTGCCCAAAAGCCGGAAATACGACCTGTTGGTGTGGATACGAACGGTATTGAAATCCCAAAGCCACTGACTATTGAAGTAATACAAACACCTGAGACCCGCTTGTATGCTATTCCGGCAATTGTCACGTTTCAGGAAAATTCAACAGCACTTCCACAATGGGTGTCGCAAATAACGAAAGCATCGGCATCAAGTTTTGCGATGGAGCGTTTGTCTGAATTGCTGACCATTTCTAGTGAGGTACTGAACATCATCGGAAAACGTATGACGACCGCACCCGCAGAAACACTCACACTTTCCGAAAGCGACCCCGCACTCAAGCGGGCTGCAACTGTCAGTGAGTACCTGCGCACGGTCTGGGGAATTGCTGCTGCGCGTATCACAACAAAAGTAAACAAGCAGCTCCCAAAAAACTGTAATTGCGTAGAACTGAGTGCCACTGCGCTTTTGAAGCCTGTGGTCATAGCCGATACAACTGCAACAGCTACACCGGCGATTATCCGTTTTTACTCAACTGTCCCATCCAGTGACGAGAATCCTGCACAATGGAGTATTCACCTGAAGCAAGATAATAAAGCGCTTCGTTCTCCCATTTCTGGAGCAGGCAGGGTGAAACCTGTGGTAGATTGGAAAATAAACAAAGAAAAAAATACGATTCCCTTGACCAATTCACCGCTAAAGGTGAATCTCGAAGTTCGGTATCCGATGTTACCAATCCAGCGCTCCGAAACGATTGAAATTCCGGTGCGCGTTGCTAAACTAATTCAATCGTATTGCTACGAAACTCTGTTACCATTTCAACCAACAGAAACCACTCTGAACGCCTCGCACAATGTAGCACTGGCGCTCATCCGCGAAAAAGGGTGGTTGCAAGCGGCATCGAAAGTAACGGTGCAATGTTTTGGTGATGTACCAGTTGCAGACGCACCGACTAAAGAATTTGGTGAAAAGCAGCGCGTTATCATAGCGCAGCGCTTGAAAGCAATAGAAAAAGCGTTTGGCGGTGACTTGCAGAAAAGCGCATACAAAACAGAAATCGCCCCGAACCTGACAGGATACACACCAGAGCCGAGAAATTGTATCATTATTCGGATAGAAAACCCCATACCGTAAAAAAATACCACGCTTCGTGTAACTTTTTCAATTCTTCCATGTTATTATTCAAAGATGCAGGATAGCAAATGAGACTTTTATATCCGACGCGAGAGCCACAATCAGCAGAAAAAATGACGGTTGCCAAAGACCATGTTGCCGACACGACGGACGAAGACCTCTTTGCTCTTGTCCGCGAAAAAGCCGATGAACAGGCGTTTCGAGCGCTGTATAGGCGTTACGATAAGCGGCTCTTCGCCTATTGTCTTCGGGCAATGAAAACTCGCGAGTCTGCGGAAGATGTGTTCCAAAGCGTTATGACATTGGTCTTTGAAAAACGCGCATCGTTTTTGGGCGGCAGTTTTGCGGCATGGCTCTTTACTATTGCCCGCAATCAAACGCTCAATCACAAGCAAAAGCAACGTATTACGACGGACATAGACGACATCGCCTATTCCATTGACGACCCCGACGACCGTACGGGCGAGGACGTATTGCTCTCAGATGCACTCAAAAAAGCAATCGCTTCACTGCCGGAAGAATTCCGTGAACCGCTTGAACTCAAGCATTTCGATGGCTTCCAGTACGAAGAAATTGCTGATATGCTCAAAATTTCACTTTCTCTTGCCAAAGTGCGCGTCTTTAGAGCAAAAAAAATGCTGCACACAGCACTGAAGCCATATCTGCGGGAACTAAAACCCGAAGACGACGAGACGCAAGATGAGTGACAAACTCAACTTTCAAAAACCCAACATTCAAGACTGTATTGATAGTTTGTACATTGTAGATTCTCCACGCAGCGCGTGCAAGCAGGGTGCGCGCGGCACATTATCGAAAAACCATGAATAACGACGAACTTTTGGCGCTGTATCTGGACGGCACGCTCTCGGAGGGGCAGCGAGCCGACTTTGACCGCCTTCTGACAACTTCGCCGGCTTTTGCAGAAGAAGTCCGCGAAATCCTGACCATTCAGGATATGCTTTTTGAACCATCGCTTGGCGACGAGCGCACAACCGCATTTTTACGCACGGTTGAGGACAACCTTGCAAACGCTGTCATCGCAGCCGGTGCAGCTACCACAGCAGGAGCAATTACCACTGCTGTCGGGAAGACCGCCCTTTCGACTTCGACCGCCAGCACGGCGGCAAGCGCGGCAAGTACGGGCACAGTAAGCGCTGGCACAGCATCGTGGGCATCATCATTGCTCTCCACAGTCTTTGCATCTACTACTTCAATGGTCGTAAGCGCAGGAATAGGCATCGCCACGATTGCGGGTGGTACGGCAGCTGTCAGCTACGTGATGAAAAAGAATAGCCTTGAGCAGTACACTGCTGATAATCAAGCTGTCTCTAACCAAGCAACTGAAAAACAAGGAAGTGAAACCGCAGAGCGCAGCACAAGCGTCCCGCAAGGAACGCCACAAAACGCGGAAGCACAGAGTATACCGCCGACAGCAAGCACGGCAGACCATACACCCGACATCACCGCACAGCGCCAAGCAGACGCACAGAATGGTGCGTCTGCTCTTGCGAGCGAGCCAGAACAAACCGCAAACGCCAAGCCCCGTGAATACACAGCGCGTATTAGCGGCGGCGGTATGCAGGGACGGTATGCGGCAACGATTGCAGATTACGAAAAGCAACTCCACGCAAAGGAAGCCTCAAACGACCGCACAGGCGCTGCTTTCGTGGAAAAATCACTTGGCGCTCTACTGCGGCAAGCAGGCAACGCAGCCGAAAGCCGTGTACATCTGGGTAATGCTTCAAAAGCCGCACAAAAGCTTGGCTTGCAAGAACTAGAAGGCGAAGCACGCGCAGAACTTGCACTCCTTGATGCTGCCGAAGGTAAAAAGGCACGGGCAGTACAAGGACTTCAAGAAGCACTTGGCATTCTCAATGCAGCCAAAAGCACAAGTTTCACTCGCTGGCAAAAAGAATTGGATAAACTGAACGGAAAATAAGCGCCTGATGATGTATGGTAAGGCGCATGAATACTGATGATGATTGGCATCTCTCGTGGGGAACCAAGGTAGCCGGCTAGGCACAACGGACTACCAACTACTATCACCAATCAAAAAACCTCCACCACTAACGGCAGAAGAATATGGCACAAATTCTTCTGCTGTTTTTTTATACCTCAATCGTCCCTTGAAGGTACGGCGCGGCATACCCGCCCATGCGAACGCGCTGATTCTGTGTGGTAGCTTCCGTAATAAGCTCACAGGAGATTTCTCCGCCTCGTGCTGAGGCTTGATAAGCGAACAGCGTAGTTTTACTGAGTTTTTCCGCCCAATACGGCACAAGAGAGCAATGCGCCGAACCCGTAACGGGATCTTCCGGAATAGTCGTATTCGGGCAGAAATAGCGCGAAACACAGTCATACTCGCCGCTCCCTTGCGCTGTAACGATGACTCCAATGACATCTGCTAATTCATTGAGTGCCGAAATATTAGGATTGATACTGCGCACATCTTCTTCGCATTGATAGATGGCGAGGTAATTATTGACGCTGTGAAATATTTCAAGTGGTGTTTTTCCTAGAATTGTCGTTAGCTGTAGGCTAAGTGCATGCTCTTCAGGGGCGGATAAGCGAATAAGTGGTCTGGCGGGAAAGTCAAGGACAAGGCGGTTATCGCCAGCTTTATTTACAAACAACTTGCCGCTTTGGGTGTGAAAGCAGATGGTATTGCCCGTAAAGCCATAGTAGGTAAAGAGTACAAATGCTGCGGCAAGTGTGGCATGACCACAAAGAGGAATTTCTAGTTCGGGCGTAAACCAGCGCAAATCGTAAGTGCCATCCTCGCGACGCACAACATACGCCGTTTCTGCAAGGTTGTTTTCCATTGCAATAGCTTGCATCATCTCGTCAGGCAGCCATGATTCCAGTGGGACGACAGCTGCCGGGTTGCCGCTAAAGCGTTGTCGAGCAAAGGCATCAATTTGATAGATTGGAAGAGTCAAGGTATCTGGCAAAAATGAAGGATGTTGTTATTTTGTGCGTGTGCTAGCGCAAAGCATCCTCCAATGCGGTCTTCGCATCGGTTTTGGGATCGCGGTATTTTACAATAATGGGCGTGTAAACTGACAACGCCTTTTCTTTGCCAAATGGCGTATCAAGCGGACGTGAACCACTAATAAGCACCGCGCCTTCGGGAATTTCCAGAGGCGTGTCCGATGTGGATTGAAGAACAGTGCCGTTGACGGCATCATATACTTTAATAGAACCGTTCAGTATGACGCCTGAACTGAGGACGGCACGGCTGCGGACAATCACACCTTCATATACTCCACAGTTGCCACCGACAAATACATCGTCCTCAATAATGACCGGACGCGCTCCGGCAGGTTCCAGTACGCCGCCAATTTGCGCCGCCGCCGAGAGATGAACACGCTTGCCAATCTGCGCACACGTTCCCACAAGTGCATGAGAATCTACCATTGTGCCTTCGTCCACATATGCACCAATATTTATGTACATTGGCGGCATACAAATTACGCCCCGTGCTACATACGCTCCCGACCGTATAGCAGAGCCGCCTGGCACCACACGTACACCGCTATCAAGATTCATAGACTTCATCGGAATAGTATGTTTATCGAAGAAGCGGAATGCGCCGGTGGACATATCAGACATTCTGCCGTACTTGAAGCAAAGCAAGATGCCTTTTTTTACCCACGTATTTGCTCGCCAGTGCTTTTGCATATCTTGTTCGGCAGCGCGGACTTTTCCCGCATTAAGCAAATGCAACAATTCAGTAACAACAGGCATGACTTCTTGTTCTGATGGCGCAGCTTCGGCGCTCAAAAGTTCGATTTGTTCTTGTAAGGTCATAATGATATTGTTTCTTGAGGTGAGAGGGTCGGGCTTTGCGGACTGCGAAGTTCGCTAAAAGTCATTATTCTGCCAAATGGTTTCTGTGTTTTGACGCAAGAAGGCTTCGCGGAGTTGTTAATTCCCAGTGGTCAATTTTTAGCATAAATCACTGAAAGCAAGCACGATAACCTTGAAAAAAAAACCGATTGGATGCTTTTTTTTACAACAAATGTATTTTTCTTTTGGATGTGTCATAAAAAGCACATAAATTTGTAATTCTTGGCTCAAAAATTCTGCCGATGAAAAACGGCCCCATCGACTAACGGTTAGGTCACCACCCTTTCAAGGTGGCTGTACGGGTTCAAATCCCGTTGGGGTCACAACAATATACCGCAAAGCCGCTTCAATTTTGAAGTGGCTTTTTTTATTTTCAAATGACCTTCAAAACGCCTTTGAGAAAATACTGATGAATCTTTCTATGCTTGTAGTGGGATTTCTGACCGTTATTCTTGGTACTGCGCATTCCGTATTCGGCGAACTCTTGATATTCCGCTACCTACGTCGTAAAGAAGTGGTACGGATAATTAGCGTACCGCCTCTGAAAAAGCAGCATATTGGAATTCTTTGGGCTACATGGCATTTGGCAACAGTGCTGGCATGGGCTTTTGGAAGTATCTTGTTTGGTTTGGTCTTGCCTCACCAATACAGGAAGATACTCTTCAGGTGCTTGTAAAGAATGCAGCCACGATTGCTTTTTTGAGTAGTTCATTTCTTGTCCTCATTGGAACGAAGGGCAAACATCTCGGATGGATTATACTTTTAGCGATTGCTTTGCTTATCTGGCTGGGTTGAGAGCAAGCACAATAACAATGCTGCTTTGGCGATAAAGATAGCTCCTACCGTACATCCCGCGCAACACGAATCCGCAACTGAAGTGCCTCTCCGCTCAAAAAGCGACTTTCTCCAATACCCGCTTCAATACTTGCCTCCTCCACGCCCCGCCGCAACAAATAATCCACCAGTAAGCGAAGAGCGGTCTCCGCCTGTGCCGAACTTGCATTGCCGGAAGATGTCGGAATCGTCAAGACCAAGCGGCAACGCGCTCGTGAACGTAAAAGCGGCACAGCAGCGCGTAAAATCTCCAGCGCTCCTGCAGGAACACCATGGAGCAATTCTTTATCATTGGGACGATACACCACAACTCGCTCTTCCAAAACAGCATCGTTGTTCTCACGTGCGGTGGCAATACGCCCCGTCACAGCTTGCTCCTCGCTGATAATGCTTGCAAGGGGCGTTTCGGGAAGCTGCGCAATCGGCAGCCACCGAATACGTGGCTGTGCCGACAGCGTATCTATGCGAATTGGCTCCATACGCACCGACAAGCCTACGCGCAGCATGACTGCGCCCCACGAGGAGGCATTTGCTCCCGAAAGAAGAGGCTGCCACACGCCTTCTACAAAAGGCGTGGTATAGATTTTTGCGCTCCCAAGGTCTCGCTCGTGCAATGAGTATCTGATGCCTGCGTTGAGGCTAATTGCGGGTGTTTGGAGCGGTACGACTTCAGGATAGGCAGACACAACGATGTCAAAGCGCGGCGCACGAGAGTACGTCGTTTTTGCCTTTGCCTCAAGCGACCATAGTGCGCCCACACCGCCGAAAATAGCACATCTCGGTAAAGCCGAAAGTGCGGTTTCCGCAAAAAACTCGGTAGCGATTATTCTTGCATCAGCGGTACTTTGGAGGAGACTATCGCCGCCGGAAGTAGTGTGAGAAAAGAAACCCGCTTGCTGCACAAAACCAATGCGTCCACCATAGCGCATACCACCTTGTTCCGGCAACCACGCCAGTTCTGCACCAAGCATCCATGCACGGGCATCGCCAAGGTTCTGCCCCGTGAATCCGGCACGGACGGTTTCTTTATTGATGTCCGCAATAAGCGAAAGTGCGCCTGTGTTTATGCCGATTGCCGCACCCCCCGCGATGCCAACATTCCACGCAGACGCTGTTTTGCGGAGCAGGAGCGTATCGCCACGCGAATCCACAAGCGTGGTATCGGTTTGCGCCATAAGTTGTATTGCGGTAAGGCAGAAGCCGAGAAAAGTCAACAGGCGGCAAAGAACAAGCAAAGAGACCATAGGAAATAGCAACGAACGGTAAAGGTTTTAGTTAATCATATTTGACAGGAGTATCAATTTCAATTACCACCGCACGGCAGTAAAAGCGCCCTTCCGGAGTTTCATTTTCATACAACAGTGGTAGCGCCTCTCCGCGTCCTTTGATGATGAGTTCTCGCACCATTTGAGGCGTAACAGCGAGAGTCTGTGCGGCAGATTCAGCACGGCGCTGCGAGAGCAATGAATTCACATCCTCAGCACCAACAGCATCGGTATAACCCAGAATGCGCACTGAGGACGTGGTCGAAAAAAGCGTCGTGTTCCGAATAGACGAAACAATCCGCTCGTTCACCCCCGACAGCCTGTCTGAGCCGACATCGAAAAGAATAAGGTTGTAACGATTTTTCGCAAAGTCGTTTGCTTTTTTTGAACGCTTTTCGGCAATAGAGACCCGCTCAATCGGAATCGTGAGCAAGCGCGAAGAAACTGGCTTCGACTGGTATTTGTACACCACTTCTAACTGGCAGATAACGACGCTTGTATCAAGCGGCACAACACTTTGCTTTTTGCTGATGTACCAGTCTAAATAGTGCGGCAGAGATGAATTTCCCGTACCTGCCCAGCGCTTGAGCACTTTTCCCGATTGCTCTATGAAGACTCGCCAGCGCAGCACTCCTGTCGTATCAAGAATTTGCGGACGAAGGCGGACAACGGCGGGTGCGGCATCGCGGAGTGTATCGGTCAGCACCACAGGTTTCATAATATCCCACGAAGCATAGAGTTCTACGCGTCGGTTTTCTTGGTCGCCATTCGCATCCCCTTGCTTGGAGGGCTTTTCCGGTAAATCACGTGCTTCCACCAATATCCGCGTGGCGGGAATATGCCAAACAGCAGATAGATACTGCTGTACAGCCTGAGCACGACGAAAAGCAATCTCGCTATTCTGTGCTTCAAAGCCGGTCTGCGCATTGCAGCCCGTTATCGTGATAGTGCCTTTGGTACTTTGCTGCATACGGTAGCCAATCACGTTCAATACATCATAATACACTTCCAGCGTTTCTCGGTTCACCAAGCGCTCCGGTACAAAATCTTTGGTATCTTTATTGCTGCTTAATTGCTTGTAGCGAAGGGGAACATACGCGGAATTTTCATCAAAAAAGATATAGTTCAGCAGCGAGTGAATTTTATCGCTGGGAAATTCTTCAATTGTAATTTTTGTGAGCGGCTCTTCTACGGCATCGTCATCCGGCGTGGGCGTGATGGCAGTCGCACGGAGCAACGGCTCGACAATAACGCGGTCGCTTCCGACGGTAACCTTGCGCCCTCCGAAGGCAAGCGCTTCTTCTGCCTCATAGACACCATCGGTCGTTCCGGCAAAAACTGATTTACCCAGTACAGCCAAAGTCCATACATTCAAGTTTGGCAAGCCTTCGTGAGAAACCCGCCATGATGCACCATTGTCGGTCGAGCGCAGAACAGCGCCGATAGCACCCGCATATAACGTACCATTCACGGCTATGAGCGAGCGAGTGTTTTCGCGGTTTGCGGTTGCTGTCCAGAGGTCGCCGTTATTGGTAGATTGATAAATGCCATCAGCAGTGGCAGCGAAAAGAATGCCGTTATTGGCAACAAGCGCCCACACATCAAGCGGATAACGGAAACCACCATTCGCAGACTGCCATGTAGCGCCTGCATCTACCGAACGTAATATCCCGCCCGGCGTTCCGGCAAAAATCGAACCTCCGTTTGCCACTAATGCTTTCACAAACCAATTTTTGTTGTTCCGATACGATGCCTGCCACGTCGTTTGATTATTACCCGAAATCAGAATGCTGTCAAGCGACCCCAGCACAATGGTTTTATCCAGAAACGCGATGGAGTGAATATCTGCCACAACGTCTGTTTTACGCCATGATTGAGCGTTGTCAAGGGAAACAAACAAGCCCTTCGTCGTCGCGGCATAGAGAATTGAACCTCGGACAGTGAGTGACCAAATATCAAAGTTTTTGAGTCCTTTGTTTGAGGCTTTCCACGTTGCGCCATTATCTGTTGAGCGAAACACACCGGCACCAAAAACCCCGACGTAAAGATTCTTGCCACTCACGGCAAAGGTGCGAACAATCGTGTTCGTATCGGGCAGACCCTTATTGCTTTTTGCCCAATTCACCCGCTCTAATGCTTGCATGAGTGACTGTGCCGATACGCTCGCGGGCGAGGCAAAAAGAGCTGTGCAGAGAATTATGCAAAAGATGAAACAAAGACGGTACAAGTGCTGCATTGAGCGGTGTGCGTTAAGACAATGATAAAAAATACAGTTACAATTACTTCTGCAACTCCAGCACAAGGGCTGTTTTTGCGGGAAGGGTGAGCTTTTCGACGGAAGAGAGCATTTCGCCTGTCAGGACATTACGTGCCTTTGTAAAGCCATTCATGCGCTCGGCATAGCGGCTGGTCTTGACAACACTTTCGGATTCGTTGTTGTTCACCACCACCATCACGGACTCGTTTGCATTATAGCGAAAATAGACATAAATCCCTTCAGAAGGTACAAACTGCATGAGTTTGCCGGATTGGACGACAGGCTTGTTTTTGCGCCATGTAGCAAGGGTCTTTACGTGAGTAAAAATCTCATTTTGCTTTGGTGCTCGCCCCGCCGCCGTGAATGCGCTCACGGTGTCTTCCTTCCAGCCGCCCGGAAAATCTTTGCGTACAAGCGGGTCAGGGTCTTTGTAGCCCGTCATGCCAATTTCTGTGCCGTAGTAAATTTGCGGTGTCCCTCGCATGGTCAGCAACACAGAAAGTGCCATTTTGAGCTTGCGTACATCTTCGTTGACAATAGACAGATACCGCGAAAGGTCGTGATTATCCAGAAAAACGAGGTTTTTAGAGGCATCGGGATAGAGAAAATCTTGTGCCAGCACATTGTAGAGCTTCACCATACCACCCATCCACTCCTCTTTTTCATTGAAAATAGCGCCAAGCGCACCATTCACGGGGAAATCGGTAATGGAAGGCAAATGCGCGTTGAATCCATCGGCGTTGCGTGCTCCAGCCTGCCAATACGCCGACATTCCCACGCTTTCGGTAATCCACACCTCGCCCACCATACCCAAGCGCGGGTACTCGTCCAACACCGCTTTCGTCCATTTGGCGGTAAATTCTTTTGCCGGATAGGGGTACGTATCTACTCGCAAGCCATCCAAGCCAGCAAATTCAATCCACCACAAACTGTTTTGGATAAGATATGTTGCGAGGTGTTGTTCGTTGCCATTCATATCCGGCATCATCCAGTCGAACCAACGCTCGGTCAAGCCACGCTTGTCGTAGTCTGAGGCATATGGATCGGAGTGAGTAGAGGAGCGGTAGTTCGGGCGCTGGAAATCTTTTTTCCAATTAGTACTGGCTTTGGAGGCGGCAAGGTCGTTTATCCATGCACTTGAAGGCGGGTCTTTGGCAAGATAATTATTGTCGCCCATATGGTTCAGCACAACGTCTTGAATCACTTTCAAACCGTGCTTGTGGCATGAATCCACAAGACGACGATAATCGTCATTCGTTCCGAAGCGCCTATCGACGGCATAAAAGTCGGTAAATGCATAGCCGTGATAGGAGTATTTGCTCATATTGTTCTCCGCGAGCGGCGTACACCAAAGAGCAGTCATACCGAGGTCACTGATATAGTCCAAATGATTGATAATCCCTTGCAAATCACCGCCATGACGGTAGTTAAGCGAATCGCGGTGCATTTTGTCGGGGAAGCCTTCCACAACATCATTCGTCGGGTCGCCATTAGAAAAGCGGTCGGGCATGAGCATATAGACCGCATCGGCACTGCTGAATCCTTGAGCTTCCTTTAGCCCTTTTTGCCGTGCAAGGAGCGTATAGCTACGCACAATCACCGATGCACCATTGCGCAAGGTAAGTATAAAATTTCCCGGCTTCGCCTTGGGGCTAATTTCCAAGGTGAGGAAAAGATAGTTCGGATTTGCTGTTGTCTCACGTCTGAGAATTTTTACGCCGTCGTACTTCATTGTAACGCTTGCTTTGCTAATATCTTTGCCATAGAGTAGCAATTCTAGAGAGGAATTTTTCATGCCCACCCACCAAAACGGTGGGTCAATGCGCTCAAGCGGGAGAAGATTTGATGCGGTTTGCGCAACAACATGAGCAGAGAACATCAGAAAAAAACAGACGATGGGTACGCCGACAACGGCGAGACGGCGGACAATAGCAATGGGCAAGGGCATAGCACAGACGAAAAACATGATGAAACAAGAAGTTTGCGCTCGTGCAAACAAGAAATGTCTGCATGAACTTCAAAAGTGTGGTCTCAATAATACGATTTTTTTTCTGCTTTAGGTACGATTTTTGCACAGTTCATGTACAAAGACCCAAAACCTTGGTATTTGTCTCAAATTTTATTACTGTTATCATAATGTTTACCATCATGCAACGATCATTCACAATCTTGTTCAACAGCCGGATGTGGAACGCTTTGCCAAGCAGAACAACTGCTCTGGCACTATTGCTTCTGCTTGTTGGTTCTTTCGTCCGCCTTCGGGCGCAGGATTGCCAAAGCCAACTCAATCGAATGACCGATTTGGTCAACAAATCAGCAAAAGACCTTGACAATTTCAAGAAAGAAAATGCCGAACAAGACCGCACGCTCAAGCGCCTCAAAGCAACCCTTACTGACCGTGAAAAACAAATTGATTCGCTGATAGCAGACCTCGCCGCTCGCAAAGTTGATTTTGCCACACTCACGAACACGGCGAACACACTCACTGCCACGCTTGCCCTACGACGCACGGAGATTCAGCAGCGCGATAGCATCATCGCAGCACAAAAGGCTTCCATTGCCGCACTGAACAAGGATGTACAAGACCGCACCTATGATGCTGATGGTCTCCGCATGGAACTCACTGCCACGCAAAAAGACCTCGCTATCAAAAATGAATATATCATCGCTCTCAAAAGCGATCTTGAGTTCAAGCGCAAAGAACTCACCACACAAAGCGAACTTCTGGCAAGTATCAGCAAAGAAGCCGTTCAAACGCTTCGGCGCGATGTGGACTCATTGAAGAAGGAACTCTCTCTCTTGCGCGGGGGTGACGGGGCAAAATTACAACCGAAAGCGGGGAAATAATTCGGTTAGGGAACTTGTCGAATCCCGTCATTTTCAATATCTTTGTGTCCGCTGCCAAAGGTACGCAGTCTCGCATTTCGAGCAATAAGAGATAAATGCAAGATTGTGCTTTCGGTAAAAGAAACCCAGATCAATGCGCAATGACGATTCTGTGCAATCCCTCAACCACAAGTAACTATGCGATTCACACGACTTCTCTTTTGTGCGCTATTTTCGTGCGCTTCCTTCGTTAGTCTTCACGCGCAGAGTATGACGACGGCAACAGTCTTACGCCCTTACATCACGAGCATTTTCCCGCAAAGCCTACTCACGGGCGCAGATTCTACTGTGCTGACGATAAACGGCAAACGTTTCCAGCGTGGCGCGGCAGTCTATTTCAATGCCCGCAAGCTAACAAACGTGCGCATTGACGGAGATTCGGTGATAGTGGTTGTCATTCCGGGAGAACTAACGGTCAACGCTGATGTGGCGGTCTTGCTGGTGGAGAATCCTGATGAGACGAAAATTGGGATGCGGGTTAGAATATTTGATGCTTGTTTTCCCGGACCGGCAATTGATGTTTTTGCTGATTTTGCTATTGCGCAACCTATTACAACCAATGCCACAATGCAGGCATTTACGCTAAGAATTGCAGGCGCTGGATTTTCTCTGAAAACTCGTGTTGAATTTAACGGTGTACCAATTAGGTTTGACCCACGCAGCACCAATGCAACGTTCCTTCTGGCAGAAGTACCTGCATACCTGAATGTTCCGGGTTCCTATTTTGTACGTGTGCAGTGGGAAGGGGGCTGTGCGAAAATAAAACCATTTACCATCCTTCCTGCTCTCGATACTCTTACAGCGCCAGTAGTTACAAGAATTTCACCGCCTTACTTTCTTCCAAGCGGCGGAAACGTGATAATCGTAGGGTTAAATTTTTCTTCTCAAGCAACAGTAAGGCTTGGCAACACTACACTAGCTATTGTGAGTATTTCCTCTGATCGTATTGCTGTAATTATTCCACCGAACTTACCGTTAAACGGCTACTTGCTATCGGTCACTAATCCCAGTGGGCAATCTGCTGTGACTACTATCTTTAATCCTATTGGTGTTAGTAATCTTATTTCTGCCACCACCATCTCCCCCAACCCCGTCACCACAGCCCTCACGCTCGAAACCACGCTCGACCGCGCAACTACACTCACACTCACGTTGCGAAACATCTTGGGCGAAGCCGTGTTGCAAGAGCACCACACTATCGCTTCGGGGCGTTTTACCGCGACGCTGGATGTGAGCACACTCGCTAACGGCGTATATCTGCTGGAAATGAGCGACGGTGCGGGCGGGCGATGGGTGCAGAAGGTCGTCAAATACTAATAATTCCCCTCAATCACAAATTTATCGTATGCACATTCTTCACCAACCACCACGCTCGGAATGGTCGAGCCTTGTCCAACGTCCCACGCTTGCCCTTGACGATATGGAAAGCCGCGTAGCACCTATTATGGAAGCCGTCCGCAAGCGTGGCGACGCAGCGCTTTTGGACTACAACAAAGAATTTGACCGTGTGGAGCATCCGTCATTACTTGTAACAGAGACGGAGTTTGCCGAAGCGGAAAAGCACGTCAGCAACGAACTCAAGGATGCAATTCGTCTTGCAAAAGGCAATATTGAGCGTTTCCATGAAGCCCAACTTCACGAAGCAGGCTACCGCACCGAGCGCATCGAAACACAGCCGGGCGTTTTTTGCTGGCGCAAATCCGTACCCATTCAGCGCGTAGGCTTGTATATTCCCGGCGGCACGGCTCCACTTTTCTCAACGATTTTGATGCTTGGTGTACCCTCAGCGCTTGTCGGTGTGCCGGAGCGCGTGCTGTGTACGCCACCGCAAGCAGACAATTCAATTCATCCTGCCATTTTGTACACGGCGAATCTCGTCGGTGTGCGCCGCGTCATCAAAACTGGTGGTGCACAGGCAATCGCTGCGCTTACCTACGGCACCGAAACAGTCCCAAAGGTTGATAAAATCTTCGGTCCGGGGAATCAGTACGTCACCGTTGCCAAGCAGCTTGCGCAGCGAAGCGGTGTTGCCATTGATATGCCCGCCGGACCGTCGGAAGTGGCTGTGCTCGCAGACCACACCTGTCACCCCGCTTTTGTTGCCGCCGACCTTCTTTCGCAAGCAGAGCACGGTCAGGACAGTCAGGTTGTTTTTATTACTACTTCAGAAGCAAGTATTCAAGCGGTATTGACAGAAATTGACCGGCAATTACTTCTTCTGCCGCGTGGTGCAGTTGCCGAAAAAGCGCTCGCAAACAGCCGTGCTGTGCTTTTTACAACGATGGACGAAGCGATTGATTTTGCCAACGAATATGCCGCCGAGCACCTTATCATTGCCACCGATGATGCAGACACGATTGCAGAACGTATTGTAAACGCTGGGTCAATTTTTCTGGGGCATTATTCTCCTGAATCTGCGGGGGATTATGCTTCCGGCACAAACCACACGCTGCCCACGAATGGCTATGCACGAGCATATAGCGGTGTATCAGTGGATAGTTTTGTAAAAAAAATCACTTTCCAGCGCCTGACACACGAAGGAATTAGGTCTATTGGCAGCACAGTGGAAATAATGGCGGAGGCAGAAGGCTTGGCAGCGCACCGTTACGCGGTTACGGTACGCAAAGATGCACTTCGGTCGGCAGACAATCCCGCGTAATGTTCGCGATGCGGGGGGATGATCTTTTAGCCCAATTTTTGCTATATTGTTCCGTGTTTATACTGCCCCGTAATTTCACTCACTTTGCTTGCCAGCGTTTTTATTCCGGCTATGAAATTATCTCGCTCATTTGAGTTATCTGTTATTGGGACGGCTCTTTTTCTGACGTTTCTCTTCAGCATTGGCGGCATATTTGCTATCGTACCAAGTACAATAGCTCTTGTCGTCATCCTCGTGGTCAATACTATTGCTGCCTTTTTTCTTCTTCGACATACAGCAAAAGAACGGCAATACCTCGTCCAACTTACCCACACAGCCCGTCAGGTAGCCCTTGAACATGAAGATTTGACTATTCCGCCCGAATTGCCGACACTTGCATGCCAACAGTCTGTGGGAAGCCCAATTCAAGACTTGAGCGAAGCCCTTATTGGTGCGGTGGAGCGCATCAATACCGTATTTGCACAACGTCGCTCCGAAGTCGCCGAGACAGCAGACTTACTCAACGATGTCATTGCACGAGAAAAAAAGCATCAGCGCCAGCTTATCGAAACATTCAATATCTTGAGTGATTCCATGCACTTGCTATCCAACGGTACACTTAATGTGGATGTTGACCCCGAACAAGGTGGAATTGCCAAGCAATTATTTGTGGACTACAATACCTCTCTCGAAACCATCCGCAGCATGGTACTCAGGATTTTTGAGTCTGTGTCGGGGAGCGTATTGATGAGTGATGATATTTCCCGCTCGTCGCAGGATGTGCTGGCAGTATCAAAAGCACAAGAAGAGTTGTCCGGCGTAGTAGCCGAAGCCGCCCAACAGGTGGGAGCAATCGTCGCAAGTACGACCCAAAGCACTACTCAAACAGCAGAAATAGCCAAGCAGGCGATGACAATGGTACAAGAAGGTGCAGGAAAACTAGCGGAAACCAAACGGAGCAACGATAATATCGTCAGTGCCGCACACCGAAGCGGCGAAGTCCTGAACTCACTCGCTCTGAACATTGAGGATATTAGCACCATTACCGAAACAATTAACGAAATTGCAGACCAAACGAACTTACTTGCGCTGAATGCCGCCATCGAAGCGGCTCGTGCGGGTGAGCAGGGACGTGGCTTTGCAGTCGTTGCCGATGAAGTGCGCAAGCTCGCCGAGCGCACCACACAGGCAACAAAGGAAATTTCCGGCAAGATTAAAACTGTCCGCCAAGACTCACTTGATGCAACCAATGCCATGAAAGCCTCGCTCAGCGCTGTGCAGCAGGGAGCACACCTGAACACTCAGGTAGAAAACACGTTCACTCAGATTTTGGAAACAATTAAAAGCGTTGTTGCCAATATCTCCGAGGTTGCCGACGCGACCGAAGAACAATATGCAACCGTACAGGCAATTATACGCCAAATCAACCATTTGGCAGCACAAGCAAAAGAAGCCAATATCAAAATCAGCGAGATTTCAAGCTTTGCCGAGAGCCTGATGTATATGAATGATAACCTCAAAGAGTCAGTAGATTTTTTCAAGTTTGACGGGTAATTTTTTATAGTGTGCCTCCTGATTTTATACGCCCTTATTTTGTCCGGCTTATTGATAAAGCACAATATTTTCGCTCACGGCGAAAAATACTTTGAATTTGACCCTCTCGCCGTCGTATTTTTGTAACGCATTTGTTGTGTTCATCCGTTTTTTGTGACGGGCTTTCTCACTTGTTTTTACCAAAGGTTTGCTATGACTGCAACGCTTGAAACGACGGCAGGTTTAGACTTTTCTCTCACCCCCGAGCAAGAAGCTATCCGCGACACTGCCCGCTCGTTTGCGCAAAATGAAATCGCTCCCCACGCGCTTCACTTCGACGAAACGCAGGAATTCCCACACGAAATTTTCAAAAAACTTGGCGATTTGGGCTTTTTGGGTATTATGGTTCCCCCAGAATTGGGCGGCAGCGGCATGGGATATGTTGAGTATGCTCTTATTGTGGAAGAAATCGCCAAAGCCTGCCCTGCGATTGCGCTCGGCGTAGCGGCGCATAATGGCTTGGGAACAGGGCATATTCTCAATTTTGGCAGCGAGGCACTAAAGCAAAAATATATTCCGCAGCTTGCAAGCGGCTCCACGATGGGCGCATGGGGGCTGACTGAACCCGGCTCCGGCTCGGATGCAAGTGGTATGCTCACCACTGCCGTCCGCGACGGCAACGATTGGATTCTGAACGGCTCGAAAAATTTCATCACACACGGCAATGTCGGTAATATCTGCGTGATGCTTGCCATTACCGACCGTAGCAAAGGTAGCAAGGGCATCACCGCATTTGTGGTGGACAAAAGCATGAAGGGCTTTTACGGCTCGAAAAAAGAAAATAAAGTTGGGATGCGATGCAGCGACACGGCGGGGCTGACACTGGAAAACGTGCGCGTCCCGGCGGAAAATTTGATTGGCAACGAAGGCGAGGGCTTCATTCAGGCGCTTCAAATCTTGGACGGCGGACGTATTTCTATTGCTGCGCTGTCACTTGGCTTGGCGGAAGCAGCAATGAGCCATTCGGTCAAATACGCACAATCCCGCAAGCAATTCGGCAAAGCACTTTCGGATATGCAGGCGATTCAGTTCAAAATTGCCGAGATGTCTATGAAAATCGAAGCCGCGCGGCTTCTCACCTTCAAAGCGGCCTGGATGAAAGACAATGGCATGAAGGTCACGCTCGAGGCGGCACAAGCGAAAATGTTTGCCAGCGAAGCCTCGGTCGCTATTGCCGAAGATTCCATTCAGATTCACGGCGGCTATGGCTACACCAAAGATTATCCCGTTGAAAAACTCTGGCGCGATTCCAAACTGCTCACCATCGGCGAGGGCACAAGCGAAGTGCAGCGTATGGTGATTGCACGAAATGTCTTGGCATAAGAGACCGACAGATTTTCCTACAATATCAACATCAAAAAGACTTCCCCCGCATTTGCAGAGGAAGTCTTTTTTCGCTTTCTTTCGATTTTTATTCTACGCGAATTATCCAATACGAATCCGCTTGCGGATATAGGATGAGTTGCCAATACGCACCTCGGCAATGTAATCGCCCGTTGGAACTCGCATACCTGCGTCATTTTTGAGGTTCCACGTTACTGAGTATCCACCGGCGTTGTGCGGTGCTTTGAGAATACGTGTAATCGCAATAGCTTGAATAGAATAAATGACCACTTCTACCTCGCATGGCTGCTCGACAGTATAGCGAATGGTCGGTGTTACGTCTTCGGTCAGCCCGAGCAAGGAGCCGATAAGAGAGAGCGGAATACTGATGCCTGAGCCGCCCACGCCCGGAAGCCCACCATAACGCCCAAAGGGGTCAAATACGCCCGGAATGGTGAAGGATTGGGCGATGCCGTAATTGTAAAAGGTTTGTTCTTTGGGTGTGGGGACAAAAGCACGTGGGTCTATCGAATTCATAGCTGCAATGGCAGATTCTTGCGGCGTGTATTTTTGTGCCTCTTGCGCTGCAAGCCACATAAGCGAGAATTGCCGTGCTGCGAATTGGAACCGTGTGCGTGGTGAAATATCAAAGCGAAGCGCTTCATAAAAAGCACGGTCTTGCTCGGGCGAGAACGGGTACTCTCCGGGAGGGGTAGTACCGAGCACCGTCGAATCCTGAACAGGTATGGACGTCGTATCGGCAGTGAGAATCTGCTGGGGTGTAAATTCTCTCGGTTTTTCAAGTATTGGACGCGAAGAAGATTTCTCAGAAGATTTGTCTGATTGCTTTTCTGATGCTGTCTCCGGCGTTTTCTTACCGCTTGGCTTATTGATTTCCGTCTTTTGTGCCGCTAGGGGCAAGGCAACAAGCGCTCCAACGATGATCACGGTCAGGAACAATCGTGCTGTCGTGATGCTTTTGAGAACGGGCATAGTAAATAGGGGCTATGATGGGACAAGAGAGCACAAAGAAAAGCGTGCAAGTCAGGGTGATGCAATAACGAGTGCAATATACGCAAAAAAGCCGAGCTACTGTGGGCAGTCCGGCTTTTTTGTCTATTTGCTAACATTTTTTAACGCTCTTGTGAGCGCAGAACTTTAGTTCTCGCCACCACCAAAGAGTTTGCGTTTTTCATCGTCGGAAAGCAAGTCAGCAAGGCTGACTTCTTGCTTTTGCTCAGGAATCACGACTTGCTCTTGCTGTTGCTGGCGCGGACGACGCTCACCGCGTTCGCCTCTGTCGCCACGCTCAGGACGGTCGCTGCGCTCAGGCTTATTAGCACCTTGGTCGAAACCTTCCATACCAAGAATAAGCGAGTGGTTATCCGGTACAACGTCCATGACAAATAAGCCTTCGATTTTGTCGCCTACTTGGAATGGCTGCGTTTTACCACGAAGAGACGGATGCATTTTGCCCTTCGGCATAAAAGCATCAATATCATCGGCGATATTAACCACCACGCCACGCTCAATTGCTTCGCGAACAACACCTTCGATTTTGTCACCTACTTTGAAGCGCTCGGCAATTGTCGCCCATGGATTCGGCTGCGTTTGTTTGTAGCCAAGAGATACTTTTTGTTTTTCCTCAGAAATTTCGAGGACTTGTACTTCGATTTCTTGTCCGGCTTGGAAAATTTCGGACGGGTGCTTGATACGGCGCGCCCACGACATTTCGGAGATGTGAACCAAGCCTTCTACTCCGGCTTTGAGTTCTACATACACACCGAAAGCTGTCAGACTTTTCACTTTTCCTTTGTGGCGTGAGCCGGGAGTAAATTCTGCGGCGGCACCTTGCCACGGGTCTGCTTCCAATTCTCGCATGGAAAGAGACAAACGCTGACCGGATTCGTTGATGTCTTTGATAACCGCACGAACGGTGTCGCCTTTTTTCAGCACTTCGGAGGGGTGATTGATACGGCGGCGGGAAATTGCCGAGACGTGTACCATGCCGTCCACGCCACCAAGATTGACGAAAGCGCCAAAATCGGTGAACGAAACCACTTTGCCCTCGACGATTTGACCAACCTGAAAATCTTTCATATGGTCAACGCGGAGAATTTTACGGCGCGTTACAATCACTTTTGTCCTGTCCTCGTCGTTCAGTTCGTGAACATGGACGGGAAATGTTTGCTGAATTAAGCCAAGAAGCTCGTTTTCACTAGGGTTTGCCTTGAGCGACAGATGCGAGGTCGGTAAAAAGAGCGGCATACCTTTGTATCCCACCAAAATACCACCACGTACACGGCGCAAGCCCGTTACCTCAAGCGTCGTTTTGCCGTTTTTAGCGGCAACGATTTCGGGATAGAGTTGTTCAACATCGTACTCCGGCTGCTTGGGTGCTTCCGGCACCGCTGCTTCTGCCTGTGGGGCATCCGACGACGGCGTGGTTGCTTCTTGTGTGGATGCGGCTACTGGAGCGGCTTCCTGAGCTACGGCTGCGGGAACTTCCACGACAGGGGTTTCTGTTGCGGGGGCTTCTACTGCGGCTTCGCTAGCGATTTCTACTTGTTGTTCGTCAGTCATATCAACACGAAACGAAAAAACGTACAAAACTTAATGGGTTAAAACAGATTCGGCTAGAGAGGCATTGCTACACAGAGGGCGCTTGATTGCGGACAGTTGCCTGCAAAACGCATAATATAACAATTTGGTGTTTCATCGTTTACGTGCGCCGATGCACAGTAAAAAACACAGGTTGCAAATATAGATATTTTGTAGCATCCAACCAAAAAAACTGACACGGATTGCAGAAAACTTCTTTGCGCGACCTCAGAAGCGTGTTGCGCTCTTGCCACGACAATAATTTTGCGGGGCGTGATTACCATTTTTCTTGATAGGAACCACACCGATTTCATAAAGCAATGAGCGTTTCCAGCAACGCCAAGCCCTCACGCCACTCACCAAGCCCAGATGTGGAGTTGATATGCCCCTTGGCGCCGATATTCACAAAGCGGCTTCCCCACGCTTCGGCATACTGACGTGCCTGTTCGAGTGCAATGTACTCATCATCTTCCGATGCAACAACAATACTCGGAAACGGCAGACGCACAAGCGGCACAGGCGCGAAGCCCTGCGGTCCGGGTGGATAGGCAGCGCCAAGCGGGTCGGACGGTGCAACAAGAAGAGCGCCTTTGATGCGGTGTGTGGTCATTTTCGCCAGATGCGCCACTGCCACACATGAGGAGCTATGCGCCACCAAAACAGACGTTCCCTCTGACACTGCTGCAAGGGTTTCGTCAATACGACGCACCCAATCGGCGCATAATGGCGTCTCCCAGTCGTCTTGCATAATACGTTGCCATTCAGGATACAAGGTTTGCCAGATTGTCTGCCAGTGCTGCTCACCAGAGTTACCGAGTCCGGGAAGGATAAAAACGTTGGTCATAATGCTTTTCAATAAGTTTTTTAATGAGTTTTCAATGAATCCTCGAAAAAAAATGTTGCTTATATGTCTCTGAAATCGGAATCAGCAGATTCTCCACGCCCCTGAGTCGAATCCGATCTCGCTCTATGGTTTCAATGGTATCCAGTGCAACCATATAGGATTTATGCACTCTGCAAGCTACGCTTGGTGGAATTGCTTGTTCTAACTCGCTGAAGGTTTGAAGCGTCAGTATCGTTTTTCCTACCAGGTGAATTTTGCGATAATCACGCATTCCCTCAATGTAGAGCAAATCGGTGAAAACAACTTTTTCCAAGCGATTTTCGGTTTTGACAAAAGCAAACGTTTTTTGCTCTGCTTCGTGTTTCTGCGGCTTGAGGTGTTGCGCCTTGTCCACAGCCTGCAAGAAACGTTCAAAGGTGAAGGGCTTCAGGAGATAATCGGTAACGTTCAGGTCGAACCCTTTGAGCGCATATTCCGAGTACGCTGTTGTGAGAACGACACGACACTGCAAACGCATAGATTCAAGCAGTTGCAGCCCCGAAAGTTCGCCGAGGTTGATATCCAAAAAGAGAACATCTACAGCGTTCGCCTTCAGAAACACAAAGGCATCAAGCGCATTATCAAATGTGGCGAGCAAATGCAGCGTTGGGATTTTTGCCACATAGCCTGCGGTGCGCTCCATTGCAAGAGGTTCATCCTCGACGATGATACAGGTTGTTTTCATTCGGCAAATATACGGTATTTAGCAATGAAAAAAGTCTGAGCACCTCCACTAGAAACACTCAGACTCTCTGTCTTCGGATCAATTTCAAGGTATCAGTCTTAGCATCAATCGAACACGGTAAATGTTGTTTTCAGTGCTAATACTGAGTTCATGTGCTTTCGGGTACAGCAATTCTAATCGCCTCCGTATCAAGTTGCTGCCTAAGCCGCTTTGCCCCTCAAGAGCAGAGATATTGTCCGTATAAGCATTACTACATTCAAATTGACATTGTTCTGCCCGAAGATGAAAGGAAATGCTGATAGCTGTACCTGTCTTTTTATGTTCGGCAAACTTGAACGCATTTTCGATAAAGGGCATAAATAACATCGGTGCGATATTCCACGCGACTGCATTACCCACAACCTCGAAACGAACAAAATCTGGGTTCGCAGTACGTATTTTTTGGAGGTCAATATATTTTTCAATGTATGCCAGTTCGGACGGGAGAGGAATTGTGGCGGCTTTAGTTTCGTAGAGCATAAACCGCATAATGTCGGAGAGTTTGTTCAGGTAGGCAGAAGCTCGCACACTGTCTTTTTCGATGAGAATGTCAATGTTGTTGAGCGTATTGAAGAGAAAATGCGGGTCGAGTTGTGCTTTGATGAGTGCAAGTTCCATTTGAAAATTTTTCTCCAGCAATGCAGTTTTAGTACGGTTTTCATCGAACCACTTGACAAAGCCGCTCAGGACTAATCCCAAAACACTGTGAATACAGGCAAGCAGAGCGGGCAAAACCATCTGCTCCAGCACTCCTTTCATCGTTCCGACAAACACAAAATGCTGACCAAAAAAAAGCGCTATCAATAATGCGGTCAACAGGCTAATAAACATAACCATTCCAAACCCGGCAATGCCCAAGCGCAAAAACTTTTTTCTGGCTAAAAACCTAGGCATAAGCATTGCGTACGCTCCATAGAACGACAACACCGCAGGAAGACAGGTCATAACACAAAACAACTCTATAAACATGATATGTTGCGGCGAGAGACCTTTTCCCTTAAATGCTATTTGCATAAACACCAACATCAGGATAACTGCCAAGAGCAGCACATAACACAACCAATAGGCAAAGTGCAATGCGACAATAAATTGTTTTTTCATAGTGCGCGAAGAATGGGGATTGCTCAGTCCGATGCGGCTTCTGGCTTTATTTTATCAACCTTTGTCGTTTTTCCAAATATACATCGCGTATCCTACCAATGCGAACGCTACAAAGTATAGCATCGAAAACGTGTGTATATCCGCATTAACGGTGATTTTGCGTCCCGTATTAACTAAATAATCCAGCATTGCGTAACTGTATGGCAGAATGTAGTTGTATTCCCATTGCATTCCCGTCAGTGCAACTATCCACAGCAAAAAACCTAAACCTAGCGGTACGAGGAAGTTTTTGAAGTGCATTCCGAGCAAAAACTGCAACCCTACAATCGGCAGACAGTCTATAAAATAACTGACATTGCCACGTAGAAAGAGCATCCAGTCAAGTGCTGCTGCGGGGTATGCAACTTCCTTCACCAGAAGAACGGGTAAGACCGTGAAAATATACAAACAAGCATTGAACGCGACAAATACCTGCAGAAGCATGAGAAGCACAATAAAGAGTTTCATACAATAAATGACTGAGAATCTCTGTGGTGTGGTATGAAGCTGTTTCCACGTATTGTTTTTGAACTCTAGTTGGGTAATTAAGCCCGTCGCCATGATGATTCCCATTGGAAACATAAACATCGCCATAGATTCCCATGATTGATTCCAAACAGTTTGCCAGAAGTGTGGCGTTTGGTACACGGTCGGCAGCGCTTTCGGTTGCCGCATTCTGGCAAGGAAAATTATAGTGGGAGTAAACAATCCACCCACAATAACCAACCACGAAGCAAGACTACGCCTCGTTTTCAGCCATTCGCTTTGAAAGACAGAAAGAAGATGCATATTTTTTAAGATAGTTTTGAGTGTTGAGTGCTGAATTTTGAGCGTGCGAAAAAAATGCTATGAGTTCGACGAATGCTCGTGTTGCAAGTTCCTAAAACTCAACAATCAGCACTCAAAACTCAACGCTTTCTTACTTGATGACATTCATAAAAATCGTTTCCAAATCATCATTTCGCCGTGCGATACCGTACACAGAAATATTGTTCTGAACCAGAGTACGTGCTACGTCAGCAACGATTTCCTTTGGTAAAAAAGGCAGCACGACCGCATTTGCTTCCAGTACCGGGCTGAGGTGCATTTGTTCCAGAAGGCGCATTGTAGATTGCTTGTCGCTGGTTTCGAGGACAAGTGCAGAGTTTTGGTCACGGCGCATCATGAGTTCCGGAAGCGTCCCTTGAAAGACTAGTTCTCCTTTGTGGATGATGCCGACGTGCGTTACGAGACGCTCAATTTCCGCCAGAAGATGACTTGAAATCAAGATACTAATGCCCTGTTCACGATGGAGATGCTTCAAAAGCTCACGCATTTCGATAATGCCATTCGGGTCAAGCCCATTCGTGGGTTCGTCCAAGATAAGGAGTGTGGGATTATTGAGAAGCGCGATAGCCAGCCCCAAGCGCTGCTTCATACCAAGCGAAAACTGCCCGGCTTTCTTCTTGCCCGTACCGACAAGCCCAACCAAATCCAGCACTTCTCCAATACGTTTTATCGGCACCTGATGGATTTTTTGAAAAATGGTAAGATTCTCCGCCGCGGTCAAATGTGCATACAGCGACGGTGATTCAATGAGCGAACCGATATCACGAAGAATAGCTATGCGATTTTCCTCGAAGGATTTACCCAAAATGGTAATGCTTCCTTGCTGCCGCCTGAGCAACCCCAGAATGAGGCGGAGTGTGGTGGTTTTTCCTGCCCCGTTTTGCCCCAAAAATCCGTAAATAGAGCCTTTCGGAACTTGGAGGCAAATATTGTGCAACACAGGAGTCACAGAACCCGTGCGCTTTGCGAAGCCAGCTCTGAAGCTATACGTTAAACCGTTAGTTTCTACTGCGTACATTGCATGTGAAGTGACGTGGGAGAATTGTAAACTTCACAAAGAACGAAAAAAAAGTAGAGACGGGAAAAACGAATCGGCAAACACGGAGAATTTGTCTGCAAAGGAAGAGATTTGTCCGGCAACTTCAAGGGCGCAATCGTACTGCTGGGAGAACTTCCGACAGACATTGGTCAAAGAGTGAAAGTACATTGCTATATCCGAAACGTGGCTCCCAGCCAAGCTCCCTTTGTGCCTTTGAAGAGTCATATACGCGGTCAATCCGTGCGGGAAGTTCCCACCCACGACGGGCAAAATCCCGCACAAGTTCCGGTACACACCGCGCCAGAACTGTTGGGGCACTGTGCCAGAGCGCAGAGCAATCATCTCTCTGAAATGGTGTCGTGCCAGAGATAATATAAGTGTTACAGCCTTCACCGACATCCTCCAACGCCAATGCGTGTGCATCCGCCACATCACGTGCATCAACACCGCGATACAAACGGTACACCGCCATTTGGGGTGCAGGCTCTGGAAAACAGCGCGACATTCGGAGGATTCGCACCGCCAACCCATACTCCTTCGCTGCGGTTTGCAACAATGCCTCGGCAGCAAGTTTCGTGCGGTGGTAAATGGTGAGAGGATGGGCGTGTGTGTTTTCATCAACCCATACAGCCGAATCCGACGCACGAGCGGAAGAGCCGTAGAGCGCTGTTGTGCTGGTAAAGATAATACGCGGCACACGGCAGGCAATCGCCGTTTCAATCAATTTCTGTGTAGCTTCAACATTGATGCGCTCAAACTCTGCGTCAGAAACAATCCCTACGTGCGGAGCATGAAGAGCCGCCGTATGAACGATTGCATTTACTCCCGCACACAAACTACTCAGTAGTGCGCTGTTTGTAACATCACCGACGATATCTACCGTCGAGGCGGGCGACCTGTCCAAACCGATGATATCGTACACTGGCGACAAACGGACGTGAATCGCCCGTCCGATACGCCCAGCTGTACCTGTGAGAAGTATGCGCATAAAACCAAAGAATAGTCAAAGAGTTTGAAGAGGGCAATTTTCAGCTCAAGGTCAAACTTACTTCGCAAAATAATTCGGTGATTCCTCTGTAATCAAGATGTTGTGCGGGTGCGACTCCTTCAAGCCTGCGCCCGTCATGCGCGTAAACTGAGCGTTCCGTTTCATCTCGTCAATGCCTGCGCAGCCGCAGTAGCCCATTGCAGCCCGCAACCCGCCCGTCATCTGGTAAATTGTCTCGGATACGTTGCCTTTGAAGGGAACACGTCCTTCGATACCTTCCGGTACGAGTTTGGCAATTTCGTCTTCCACATCCTGAAAATAGCGGTCTGCCGAGCCTTTTTGCATTGCGCCAATCGAACCCATGCCCCGATAGACCTTATAGGCACGACCTTCCAGGAGCACCTTATCACCGGGTGATTCTTCGTGTCCTGCGAGCATCCCGCCGACCATGATGGAATCTGCTCCGGCAGCAATCGCTTTGGCAATGTCGCCTGTTTGCTTGATGCCGCCGTCGGCAATGAGCGGTATGCCTGTCGCCATGGTCACTTCTGCCACATTCATAATCGCGGTTATCTGCGGGACACCAACGCCCGCAATGACGCGAGTAGTACAAATCGAGCCGGGTCCAATACCGACCTTGACAGCATCCACACCCGCATCAATCAAGGCTTTTGCGGCATCGGCAGTGGCGATATTTCCTGCAATAATTTGTGCATCCGAAAACTGCTTGCGTAATAAAGCGACCATTTCAATCACACCGCGTGAGTGCCCGTGTGCCGTGTCCACGATGACCGCATCCACGCCAGCCGCCACCAGTGCCGCCATGCGCTCTTCCGTATCCGGCGCAACGCCCAGAGCCGCCCCCACACGCAAACGTCCTTGTTCATCTTTGCAAGAGTTCGGATATTTTTTCTTTTTCTGAATGTCTTTGAAGGTAATCAAACCGCGCAAAATCCCTTGTTCGTCCACAACGGGCAATTTTTCAATACGGTTTTTCTGTAAAATTGCTTCTGCATCTTCCAGCGTCGTGCCGACGGGAGCAGTAATGAGGCGGTCTTTAATCATCAGTTCGCCAATGAGCAAGGCACTGTCGGGTTGAAAGCGTAAGTCACGATTGGTGATAATGCCCACAAGCCGCATGGAATCATCCACGACAGGCAAACCCGCGATTTTGTACTTTGCCATCAATTCCAGCGCATCATAGACTGTTTGGGTGGGCTTGAGTGTGATAGGCTTACGAATCATGCCGCTTTCGGAGCGTTTAACTTTATCCACTTCCGATGCTTGCGCTTCAATCGTCATATTTTTGTGAATGATACCGATACCGCCTTCGCGTGCCAAAGCAATCGCCATTTCGGATTCAGTAACGGTGTCCATTGCGGCGCTCACGACGGGTATGTTGAGCATGATACCTCGTGTCAGGCGGGTTTGGACGCTGACCGAGCGCGGAAGTACCTCGGAATAACGCGGAACGAGAAGAACGTCGTCGAAGGTGAGACCTTCGGAGAGAATTTTGGTGGTGGTCATAGTGTGCCTAAAATTTTATTTATCAATAATTTATTATTCAAAATGTCAGTTAATGGCGGATATTTGCTTACATCCGCTGCGTCATTCCGCCATCAAAAACAATATTCTGCCCCGTAATGAAAGCCGCATCATCCGAAAGCAAGAAAGCAATCGTTTTTGCAACTTCCTCCACCGTGCCGACGCGTCCCATTGGGATTGTCGCCAGCGTTTCTTGTGTTACGTTGTAGCTATCCACGTACCCTGGCAGAAGGCTGTTCATGCGGATGTTGGCGTGGGCATATTCGCGGGCGTAGAGTTTGGTAAAGTTTGCTAGCGCCGCACGCATGGTGGACGATACCGGACGCTCCACACTTGGTTCCAGAGCTGCAAACGAGGAGATATTGACAATAGCGCCCTTTTGTTGTTTTTCCATGACAGGCGTGACAAGGCGCATGAGTCGAATAACGCTCATGAAAATAAGGTCAAATCCCGTGCGCCAATCATCGTCGGAAAGCGCAAGCGCCTTGCCTTTTGGCGGATGCCCCGTATTATTTACCAGCACGTCAATACGTCCAAATTTGTCTATCGCTGTTTCCACAAGTCGCTTCAAATCTTGCTCGTCCGTTACAGATCCCTGTACGGCGTGAACGCTTGTGTTATGAACACTTGTTTTGTCTGCAAGCGTTTCGACAACGCTGTGAATATCTGCCGAGCGACTCATCAAAACGAGATTGTACCCGCGTGCAGCAAGTTCTTGTGCGGTTGCTGCGCCCATACCTTTGGATGCGGCGGCGATAATGGCTATTGGTTTCATAGTCTTTCTATGGTGAATGCTTGCGAAGAATTGTTACATTACCTTGAGTGAGCGCAGAATCTGCTCTGTGATTGCTCGTCGGGCTGCTGGTTTGGGGTTGTTGTCGGGCATATCAATATTGCAGGCAAAGAAGTATGTGTTATCCTTGGTTTCCACCCACCCAACAAACCAGCCTACGCGCTGTGTGTCCGTCCAGCCAGTTTTTCCACGAAGGACATATCTATCTGTGGAATCCAGACGCATAATATCCTTCACAATGCCCATAGACCGCTTGGAAACAGGAAGTGTTTCGGCTTGAAAACGGCGCAGAAAGTCAATTTGCTCGAAACAGGTGATACGAAGCCGCCCGCGAAGCCAAAAGCTATCAATTTCATCACCGATATTTCTATTACCATACTGTAGCGCGTCCACGTATGCTTTCATGCGCTTTGCGCCCACACGCCGTGCTAATTCCTGATAGTACGGTACACACGAAACAGCGATTGCCGACCACAAGGTGTGGTCGCGGTTCCATTCATCTCGACTGCGCTTCACACCATCCCATTTGATAACGTATTCCGCATCAGTGATAACGCCCGTTTCTAAGCCAATAATGGAATTCGGAATTTTGAATGTGGAAGCAGGAAGAAACGACACTTTGCAGCGCTTCGGGTTGTAGGCGTGATATTGTCCGGCTTTTGCGTCATATAGAAGAAAGCAACCTTTTACCCCTGCGCTGTCGAAGAAATGCTGCCATTCGGGACGTTGCCTCGCGGAAGGCTGTTTTTGTGCCGTTACCTGAAATAAAAATCCAAACCAAATCATTACAAAGCAAGAAAGAGCCAAGAGTCGGCGTACCATAGCATTATACAAACAGAATAAAAAAAATGAGCGGCTACTTTTCATTTACTTTTTAGCAGGGCGCTGTTTCAAATGTTTCTCGATAATACTGATGGTATGCTGAAACAGCCCTTTATCACCTGGCTCACCGTGCCCCGGCACGACCACCGAAGCCGTGCTGAACTGTTCCTCGACCTTGCGCACACTGTTCGACCATTCGTTCAAGACAGCATCTCCGATGAAACCGACACTCTGCGTTTCGGCAGTCTTAATAAGGCAACCACCCACCACAATACGCGGTTCAGCTATCCCAACCACGATATTATCCACCGTATGACCTGCTCCGGGGAAGAACACGCGAAGCGTAAACTTACCGAAACGAAATGTCGTGTCGTTCGGAAGGATTGCTTTGCTGGGTGCACCATAGCCACGTTTCACAGACCATTCGCCCGTGAGCGGTGTCGTCCATACATCAATTCCATGCTTCTGAAGCGTTGCCAGTCCTCCGACGCGGTCTCCGTGGGCGTGTGTGGCAATGACCTTGCGAAAGGGTTTGTGCAAGGTTTTGTCTGCCCACCGAAGCAGACTGTCGGTCTGCTGGTCGTTACAAGGCGTATCTACCATCAAAAGTTCGTTGTCCGCTTCGATAATGAGACCGTTTGACGGCACAGGCTCGCCCATGTACCAGACGTGTGAGATATGCCGCCACACGCCGTCGGTCATTTTGACGAAATCCACACTCCGTGCTACAGTGGCGGAATCTGGCTTCTGTGCAAACAGAGGTGAAATAGAAAAGCAAAAGATGATGCAGCAAACAGAGATGAGGATGTAATTTTTCATATCTTCTTGATAGAGTATATTTGTGGTACAGAAAAATTATCGAATGCGAAAGATGAATGGAATTGTTACTAAACTACCAACTGGAATACGACCCTCTTTAGCGGGCGTAAATGGAGTGTTCATAATAGCATTCGTAATAGTGGGCTCGAAGGATTCAGCATCTTTGGTGTAAACGATAAGCGCTTTTATGTCTCCATAGCGATTAACATAGACCATTGTCATTATCTTACCAGCCATTCCCATGCTTTTTGCTTCTGATGGGTACACAACTTTTCGCGCTAATGCTTTTATATCTACATTCGGTTCGGTATCTTGGAGTGCAAAGTCATCAAAACGTGCTGTTCGGCGCAGTTTCCCATCAGTTTTTGCTGTATCCTCTATAAACCCACGTGCTGCTTTTCGATTGATAGCAGCAATAATAGCAGCTTTGTACGCAGACGTTGCTATTGCCTCGTGTTCCGTTTTATTGCTATCGTTTAATATTGCCAGTTCCGTATGAATGTCGCCTAGCAAACTGTAAAAGTATGTAGCTGTCGTTTGCATTGTCATCCCTTCTTTCAATAGCCGTAGGGCTGTAAGAAGATTCTGCCGTATTACATCTGGAGGGCGAATAAAACTGGCAGCATTAAAATTGGCGGAAGATTTTTGCCATGTAGTATTGAGAAGGCACTGACCAAGTAAATATCGTGAATATGCAGCATTACTATCTGCTGTACACTCGGTGAGCGCATTATTAAGAAAAATGATAGCAGTCATCGGCATATCCATTGCATAGAAGAGCTTACCGATACGTACACTCAACTGACAGCCGGTATTGGGATCAGTGAGTACCCAATTTACTAGTTCATCAACAATGTTGCTGGTGTCGCTGAATTGAAGTGCTTGTGCGACTGCTTGCTGGGCTTTAAACCCAGCACTATCAGCAAGTCGCGCGCCATATCCTTGTACACTAAGATATATTTGAGCCATTGTCAGCTGCGTTGAGGCATGGCGTGGAAATTTTACCACTTCTTGTTTTGCAACGGCAAGTGCCTCTTCAAAACGCTGCAAGCGTATCAATTCAAACGCTTTGGCACGGGAGGCTTCTATTGCGATTGTACTGTCTTCGGTGCAAGCAAATATTTCTGCATTCCCAAATATCGTACTCCACAATGCACAGCAAACAACAACGAAAAAACGCATCATCGCAGATATAGAGATAGGTGATGGGAAATAAAAAAAGCGAAGTTCCCCGAAGGCGCACTAAGACACGTTTCGGAGAACTTCGCTTCACAAAAACTCATATAGTTATTTTCCGGCGATATTGAGTCGGTTAATTGCCCGCGCCAATGACATTTCCGCGCGGAGCGCGTCGTGTTCTTGCCGCTTTGCAAGGCGCTCTTCTGCCCGCTTTTTTGCTTCCAAAGCACGAGCCGCATCAATAGCCAAAGATTCTTCTGCTGTCTCGACGACGCATGAAACCTTGTTCTTTAGCACCTGCACAAAGCCACCGCTTGTAGCAAAAAGTGTTGTCTTATTAGCACTATCGTTGAATTTGATTGCGCCAATACCAAGTTCTGCCATAATCGGTGCGTGGTTGGCAAGCACTTGAAACGGCTTGTCTTTTGCCGGAACGGTTACTGCCTCGACTTTACCCTCAAAGGCAAGCCCCGAAGGAGTGATAATTTCGAGGTCGAAGGGTTTTCCTGTGGTCATACGTTACTGAGAAATGAAAAGATGATTCAAATTCGTACTTGTGTTTCTATTGCTACGGTCTGACTTGTTTGCTCGTTGCCTGTGTGGAGCGTGGTTTTCGGCTCGACAAGCATTACCCAGACTTCTTCGCCATTCGTGTACGGGCGGTGCTCCACGCCTTTGGGGACAATCAAAATTTCGCCGGATTGGACGGCTGCTGTCGTTCCGTCGCGGAAATCCATAAGCAATGTTCCTTTGAATACGACAAAAAGCTCATCTTCGTTTTCGTGGCTATGCCAGACAAAATCATCTCGGAGTCGTGCAATTTTGACGAAATTTTCGTTCAAATCGCCAATGATTTTCGGTGTCCATGTTTCAGTAAACAAGCCGAACTTTTCCGCGATTCTTGCGTGCTGAGCTGTCATATCGCTGTTATTTCTGGTTATCGTCTTTCAGAAATGTTGTTTTCTGAATGGTGCAAACACATACGCTAGTTCAATCGAAAGACCATCCAATACCTTTGACTCTACACTACCCGTGCCATTGCGCCCGCGCGAAAACACACGAAATTCGTTGCCGTATTTACCCTGCACGTTTTCGAGGACATCAATACTCTTGCGATCGGGATCAACAATCCAATACTCCTTCACGCCTGAAGCCTCATAAACATCTTTCTTTTCAACTAAATCATGCTTGGCATTACTTGAAAGTACCTCAACGATAATATCCGGTGCGCCTTGGATATTTTTCTCGCCAATAATGCCGAGATGCTCTGTTGCAATGAATATAATATCGGGTTGGTAGGCATCAACATCGTCAAAATACACATCAATCGGCGACATGATAACCTCGCCCGCCTCAGATATGTCTGCAAAGGCTGCCATTTTTCGTGCAAGACGAAGAGCAGAATTTTGATGGAGTGGCTTTGGTGCTGGCGACATCACAAATTCTCCTGCAATAAGCTGATACGGAGCGCCTTCCGGAAGTGCTTCATAATCAGCGAGTGTGTATTTGTGTGCTGTTTCGACCATACTTACTTCCCTACAAAAAAGGAACGGTGAGGCTCTGCAAAAAGCAATACCTTTCCGAGAGCCTCACATCAAATCCTTGCTTACTGCTTCATTTTCGCTGCTTTTTCTTTTGCTTCGTCAAGCGTACCGACGTAGCTGAATGCACCTTCGGGCAAGTCATCCACTTCGCCATCCAAGATAGCTTTGAAGCCAGCAATAGAATCTGCTACTTTCACATAGCGTCCCGGAGTACCGGTAAACTGCTCAGCCACGAAGAAGGGCTGCGAGAAGAAACGTTCAATTTTGCGTGCACGAGCAACGGTCACTTTGTCATCATCCGAAAGCTCGTCAATACCCAAGATATTGATAATATCCTGCAAGTCTTTGTAGGTCTGGAGAACTTGCTTCACGCGAACTGCTGTGCGGTAATGCTCGTCGCCAATGATAAGCGGATCCAAAATACGCGAGGTGGAATCAAGCGGATCAACGGCGGGGTAGATACCTTTTTCCGAGATTTGGCGTGAAAGTACGGTCGTTGCGTCAAGGTGAGCGAAGGTATTCGCCGGAGCAGGGTCAGTCAAGTCGTCCGCAGGCACATAAACTGCTTGCACAGAGGTAATGGAGCCTTTGTCAGTCGAGGCGATGCGCTCTTGAAGAGCACCCATCTCTGTCGCCAAGGTTGGTTGATAGCCCACAGCTGAAGGCATACGTCCCAGAAGCGCGGACACTTCAGAACCTGCCTGCGTGAAGCGGAAAATATTGTCAACAAAGAGAAGTACGTCGCGTCCTTCGTCATCGCGGAAGTATTCTGCCATCGTCAGTGCGGTCAGCGCCACGCGCATACGTGCGCCCGGCGGTTCGTTCATTTGCCCGAACACCATCGCTGTTTTGTCGATAACACCCGACTCAATCATTTCCGCGTAAAGGTCATTTCCTTCACGTGTGCGCTCTCCTACACCGGCAAACACAGAATATCCACCGTGCTGCTTGGCAATATTATTGATAAGTTCTTGAATAATAACGGTTTTGCCCACACCTGCACCACCGAAAAGACCTGTTTTTCCGCCCTTTGTGAAAGGCTCAATAAGGTCAATAACTTTAATGCCTGTCTCGAACATTTCTTTTTTCGTGGAGTACGAGGCAAAGTCCGGCGAAGCACGGTGAATAGGCGACGTTTTTCCGCCTTTAATACCTTCTTTGCCGTCAATGGTATGTCCCGTTACGTTGAAGAGACGACCAAGAACGCCGGGTCCGACGGGAACCGTAATTGGTTTGCCCATATCGGCAACTTTCATGCCGCGCGTCAGACCATCGGTCGCATCCATCGCCACAGCGCGAACACGTGATTCACCCAAGTGCTGCTGGACTTCGCAGACGAGTTCTTCCGCTTTACCGGTATCAACCGAGGTACGCTGAATACGGAGTTCATTCAAAATGCTTGGCAGCGAGCCACCCGAAAATTCTACGTCCACCACCGGACCGATAATCTGTACGATTGTGCCTTCATTCATAACGTTGTGCAAAAAAAATTGTGAGGGAAAAAGTTGTATGAGTATTGATTTTTTGTCATATTCAAGAGTTCAAGCCGTACACCTGAGAACGGCTAGGACGTATAGCCTCCAAAAGTACGGAATAAGTGTCATTTTGGCAAAATAAATTCTTCAGTCTATCAAAGCACTTCATTAAATGGCTTCTCACAAACGCAAAGTAATTGTCAATCCGGCTTCCGGCAACGGACGCACAGGCAAAACATGGCATGAAACCGAACGCTATCTCCGCAAAACACTCGGAGACGCCGACGTTTCCTTTACCCGTGCCGTCAAAGATGCGACAATGCTTACTACGCAAGCACTCCGCGAAGGCCGCTACGACCATATTATCGCTGTCGGTGGCGACGGGACGCTCAACGAAGTCGTCAACGGCTTCTTTGTGAATGACCGTGCTGTCATGCCCCGTGCGGCGCTTTCCTATATTCCTTCCGGCACCGGAAGCGACGTTGCGAAAACACTGGGCATTCCAGCACAGAAAGAAAAAGCTATTCAGCGCATCGCAAGCCTACTGACCGATAACGGTCGTCAAATGCTGGATGTTGGCAAAATCACCCACAAACGTCTTGACAACAGCGACTTTACGGGCTACTTCCTGAATGTTGCCAGTTTCGGCATGAGCGGAAATGTTGTTCGGCATATTAATCGTGCTTCCTTCTTAAAACGATTCGGCGGCAAAGTGGCATTCTATCTAGCCTCAATGATAGCTTTGGGGCAATACTCCAATAAATCTATACAGCTTCGTATTGAGAATGAAGGGCGAATTGTGCTTGATGACATAATTGATACGAGGTTAATAGCGGTTGCCAACGGGCGCTTCTTCGGCGGCGGGATGATTATTGCGCCCAATGCCGCCCCCAACGACGGCGTATTTGATGTTGTGATTGTGGATCGGCTTAATTCCATAGAAACCGCCATTAAATTTCAAAAAATCTATACCGGTTCGCACTTAAGCGATGCCGCTGTGCGCGTTGTGCGAGGAACACGCATCACAGCCACTACCGATGAAATAGTATGGATTGATGCCGACGGAGAATTTCCGGGAAAACTACCGCTTACTATTGAGATTCTACCTGCCTTACTACCATTTGTCTAAATTTCATGCCCACAGGTGTTTGTTTGCCCTTCGTGTTTTCCCTGACGATTTGCCAAAAATGTTGTAATTTTACGCTGTTGTAACGTTACACCCAATCGGCGATACGCGTTCAGGCGTACGCAAGGTTTTGCGAACTTTCTTCCTTTCATCATCATTGTTTGCCATGCAAGAGTTTATCCTCAGTTTTGTTCCTACGGCATTGCGCAACGACCCGGACACGTTTCGGCGGGCACGGCTATTAGTAGCAACGTCCTTTTCCACAACGTTTATAGCCGCTTTCTATGCGCTCCAGTACTTTTTTGCGACGCAGATTATTACTAGTGGCGTACTGCTTCTGGGAGCAGCAGCATTACTCTTTGCCATGCCTTTTTTGCTGCGCGGCGGAGCAGGACTGAATGGTCTTTGCCACATACTTGTGGGATCGTTTCTTGTTGTCAGCACGGGATTGGTCATGAACGAAGGCGGGCATGATTCCATCACCCGCATCTGGATAGCCATCGTACCACTTCTGGCAGTAATGTTCACAGGACTTCGCGGCGGCTTGCGCTGGCTTTTGGCAACACTTTTTGTTTTAACCACATTGTTTGTTATCAAACTAAGCGGAATAGAAGTGCCGAGCGTCCAAATTTCGCCGATGCAAAAACAATTACAAGGCTTTTTGGGTATTGCAGGTATTGCGCTTCTGGTTTTTCTTTTAGGGCAAATCTATGAACGAAGCAAAAATACAACCCTTGAAGAACTTGAGACAACGCGCAAAGAATCCGAAGCTCGCTCTGCGTTAGATTATGCAGCACTCGAAGCGCTCAAGCAAGAAAATGAAGCCCGCGCAAAGCGAGACTTAGAGCAAATCGAAGGACAAAAGCAATATCTCGCCTCGCACGTCTCAACTGCCATGCACGCCATTGACCTTATGGCTCAAGGCGACCTGACGGGACGCTTAAGAGCAGAAACGAATGACGATATTGGGCAGCTTTTCAATGCCATCAATAGCAGCATGGAGAATGTCAGCCGTATGATTGCGCAAGTGGTCGGTGCTGTTAATAACACTGCCGATGCAGTTTCTCAAATAAGCGGTGCAACAGAGGAACTTTCCGCAGGAGCAAAAGAGCAAAGCGGTCAAGTCGTGCAACTTGCCGGAGCCGTAGAGGAAATGTCCCGTACAATCAGCAATAACACCCAGCAAATTTCCGTTGCGGCGTATGAAGCATCGCTTGCCAACGACGAAGCATACCAAAGCGAACAAGTGATGCGCAGCATGATTAACAACGTGGAGCAAGTCGGCAAGGTGGTGCTGGATTCAGCAGCAAAAATAAAGCAACTGGGGCAATCCAGCGAGAAAATTGGGGAAATCGTATCGGTCATTGATGAAATCGCCGACCAAACCAATCTTCTGGCGCTCAATGCTGCTATCGAAGCTGCACGTGCAGGCGAGTCAGGGCGCGGCTTTGCCGTTGTTGCCGATGAAGTTCGTAAGCTCGCCGAGCGCACGCAAAAAGCAACGAAAGAAATTTCAACGATGATAAAAACCATTCAAGGCGAGATGGGCGCTGCCGTCAAAGGCATGAACGAAGGCACAACACTTGTGGAGCAAGGAACACAACTTGTCGGGCAGACCACTCAAGCATTAGAGCAAATCATCAATCGCACCAGTAAAGTCTCCGATGTCATGTCACAAGTAGCATCTGCCAGCGACCAACAATCCTCCACGAGCGCGCAAATGGCACAGAGTATGCACGCTATGTCGTCGGTTGTGGAAGAATCGAACGAAGGCGTACAAGACATTGCCCGCAGCATTGAGCGTCTGATGCGCCAAGCCGACGACCTCCGCGATTCCATTAGCCGTTTTGTTCTCACCAATGACCTGCGGCTTACGGACAGTCAACGTGCATTGCCACAAGCCAAAAACCGTACATTACCGCTGCCATCAAGCCGTTTCTAAACACCACACGAGAAACAATTCACCCGCTTTTTTCATTTTTCGCTTTCACACTATGAATCGCACTACAAAAGTCATTCTGCCGTTTGCCCTTGTCATGGGTATTGTTTTGCAGCCCGCATTTGCCAAATCACCACTCGCATCAACACCCAAAGTGAAGACCACAAAAGCAGCCGCAAAAAAAGCCACAGCGCAGCACTCCTGCTGCTCTGTTGAAAGTGCTTCCGAAAGCAAGGCACTGAACGGCGAAACCACAAATAACCACGCAACGACACAATTCGCAGCGTTCACAAACGACCAAGCATTTGTCAACAAGCACGAAGAGCCACTTCCATTTGCGTTTATGGCAAAAGGCACAGCGGTTACAGTAAAAGCAGCCGATGGAACAGAGTGCACAGGTTATGAAATCAAACCCGCAAAAGACACCAAAAATGTTATTTTCGTCATCCACGAATGGTGGGGCTTGAACGACTACATTAAGCAAGAAGCCGACAAACTTGGCGAGGAGACAGGCGCACGGGTTATCGCTCTTGACCTCTACGACGGCAAATTGGCTACGACACCTGCCGATGCAGGAAAGTATATGCAAGCAAACAAGCCCGAGCGCTCCAAGGCAATTATCGAAGCCTTTCAAAAATATGTTGGTAACGATGCCAAAATAGCAACCATCGGTTGGTGCTTTGGCGGCGGCTGGTCGCATCAGGCTTCACTGGCAGTCGGCAAGCAAGCCGTGGGCTGCGTGATTTACTACGGTATGCCTGAAATGGACGCGAAGAAACTTGCTGCTATGAATGCTCCAACACTAGGCATCTTCGCAAAGCAGGATAAATGGATTACA
Organism: Ignavibacteria bacterium; assembly: GCA_014654705.1. GTDB lineage: Bacteria > Bacteroidota > Ignavibacteria > Kapaibacteriales > UBA4661 > PH2015. The sequence continues at coordinate 67,456 of JACVZY010000090.1, read as the reverse complement.
CCCGAAATAGCAACGAAATTTGAAGCCGCAGTCAAAGCCGCAGGCAAACCAATCGAAGTAAAAATGTACGACGCTGACCATGCTTTTGCGAATCCGAGCAATCCTAAGTACGGCAAAGAAATGGCAGAAGACGCACACAAAGCAGTTCTCGCCTTTCTCAAGAAGTGTTTCGCTTAAAAGGCATCTCTCTTTTTCATACAATTCTGAAACGCCATGTATGCTATTCTCTTCGTCGCTATTGTCGGCGGCACACTCGTAGCCAGATCATTCCTGCTCTTTCGGCGCGTTGGTCGCCCTGAATATGCCGGTCAAGACAAAAAGCTCCTCTCGCAGGCTATGTGGGGCATTATCATTTCTTTTGTACTGGTCTTGGCGGTATCGGCATTCCTCAAGTTTTCAGAACTGGAACAATAAGGTTTTACCGACGAGTCCGTGACGATGTACGTGGTCGCTATAACAGAACAACGAACAAGGGATAAAAGCACTTGAAGCTTTTATCCCTTGTCTTTTTTTGATGTTCGATTCTTTTTCACCCTAGATTGTATGCCCACCATCTACTGTATAAACACCACCCGTGCAATATGCACCGGCATCAGAGGCAAGGAACAGCGCCAGCGCTGCGACTTCCTCCGGTGAACCGATACGCCCAAGCGGCACAGAACCCAGCATATATCCCAAATGCTTCTCGTTATCCCAGATTGCCTGGCTAAACTTCGTTTTTATCAAGCCCGGACAGATAGCATTGGCGCGAATGTTGTCTTTGCCCCATTCTTCAGCCATCGTTTTGGTAAGCATAATCAGTGCGGACTTGCTCACGCTATAAATACCCAAGCCCGGTTCAGGCGAAATGCCACCCACGCTGCTGATATTGATAACCGAGCCGCCACCTTGCTTTTTCATGATGGGATGGACAAGTTTGCCAAGCTCAAAAGGTCCTTTGACATTGACCTCCATGATTTTAGTAAAAGCATCCTCACCACATTTGGTGAGCGGACCAAAAACAGGATTAGCGGCTGCGTTATTTACCACAATATCAATCCGCCCGTACGCATTCATCGTGCTTTGAACGAGATTCTCCAAATCCGCCACGCTTCCTGCATGAGCAGCAACAGGCAGCACATCGAAGCCTTTTTTCCGAAATTCCGCCGCCACTTCTTCGACAGCTTCTTGCTTACGACTGCTGAGGACGATTTTGGCACCGTGTTCTGCCAGACCGAAGGCAATAGCCTCGCCAATACCTTTGCTTGCGCCCGTAATGACGGCGACTTTGCCTGTCAAATCGAATTTTGCTTTGATAGAATCCATAGTCAATGACGAATTACGAATGAAGAATGACGAAGTTATTTTCGCTCGCTGATAGCCAGACGAAGCGCCAATCCTGCAAGAATACTGCCCATCACGTAACGCTGCGCTTGCGCCCACAGGGGTCTATTTTTGAACCATGCAGCAACACGAGCAGCGCTCAGGACAATGACCAAATTCACCGAAGCGCTTACGAATACTTGCGTTGCACCAAGCATAAAATTCTGCGTCAGCAGCGAACCATATTCGGGACTCGTGAATTGTGGAAAAAGAGACAGATAAAATACTGCCACCTTTGGATTCAGGACATTTGTCAGGAAACCCATTTGAAAGAGTTTTGCGGACGAATCAGGGGGCAAGTTTTTTGCCTCGAAAAGCGCCCCTGCCCCTGGGCGAACAGCTTGCCAAGCCATCCAGAGCAAATACGCTGCCCCCAGGTATTTAAGCACATCGTAAGCAAGCGGAATAGCCATGAACACAGCAGTCAAGCCAAATGATACCGCCACAATGTGAAACACAAAACCGACCACCACACCTGCAAGAGAAATCAAGCCCGCCATACGCCCTTGACAAAGCGACCGCGAGACGAGATATAGCATATTCGGTCCGGGCGTAAGCACCAGTCCCAGTGCGGCAAGCGTAAAGACCAGCAGTTCATTGATTGGAATCATTGTAATAATCAAAAAAACTGAGAAATTTATGGCAAATCCGCCGCCACATACATCATCACCGCAATAGCAGCCGCACATTTATTCAGGTCGAGTGGGTCTATTTTGTCGGGCATATCGGCTTGGGTATGGTGGAACCAGAAATATTTCGAGCCGTCAATTTCAATGCTCATTTGAGGAACACTTTGCGCGACAAGTGGCGAAATATCAGCCCCGCCGCCGCCAACTTTGAGCATCGCCGACTGAATTGGATGCAAGAGCGTTCCGGCAGCCGTATAGACTTTGAGTAGTTCGGACGCACCGGTGAATCCAAAACCTTGTGGTGTAAAAATGCCACCATCGGATTCAAATGCCAAAATATGCTTCTCGTTTTTATGACGCTCTGCGTATTCCGCGCCGCCACGCAAGCCGTTTTCCTCGTTTGTCCAAAGCGCAAGCCGAATAGTACGGCGTGGGCGCAAACCCAATTCTTTCAATATTTGAAGCGCTTTCCATGTGGCGTAGCAGCCTCCCGCATCATCCAATGCGCCTGTACCGACATCCCATGAGTCAATATGCCCGCCCATGACAACGATTTCTTCCGGCTTTTCGCGCCCTTTCAGTTCGGCAATAACGTTCCGTGAAACAGCATCAGGCATGGTCTGAGCACTCATGGTAAGGCGTACTTTCACTTTTTCGCCACGCTCGGTCAAATGGGCGATAACATCAGCATCTTCTGTTGCAATTGCTGCATGAGGAATTTTGGGGATGCTGTCCTGATAGCGCATACTGCCTGTGTGCGGAGTCCTCATAGAATAAGATGCTACCGACCGTATAAGACTTGCCACTGCACCGACTTCGGCAGCGCGGACTGCACCTTCTGTACGATAGCGCACGGTTGCGCCGTAGCGTGTGAACGGTGCATTGAAAAGAACAATCTTTCCTTTTGCTTCGGCGGCACGTCGTGTGAGTTCAGCAAAATCACGCACTACCATCACTTCAGCCGTTATACCGCCCACAGGAGTAGCGATGCTACCCCCCAAACCAAGCATTGGGATTGTGTAAGCGCGTGGGCTGACCATTGCACAAGATTCTTCGCCGCGTACCCAGACGGGAACTTTCACGTCCTCGCCGCGCACGTTTTCATGCCCGTCAGTTTTCATCGTTTGAAGCAGCCAATCTATCGCACGCTCAAGGTTCTGAGAACCGGATAAGCGTGAGCCAAAGGTATAGCACATATACTGCAAGCGAGAATATGCAGCACTATCCTTCAAAGCGTGAGCAATGATGCGCTTTGCAGCATCGCCATATGATTTCTGCATAAATACCGAATCAATTTGAGCGACGTTAGTATATGGAATCGTGGAAGCATTGCTGGAAGGCGCATAAACAGGTTCCCCTGAAGCTGTTAGGATAGGTGTTCCGGCTGGTGTGGTAAGCGGTTTTCTGTTTGGCTGAGCGTGTAAAAACGTCATATTCCCCAGAATAAAAACAAAAGCGATAAAACAAAGACGCATATTAGATAAACAAATAAGATGTGAAGTGAAAAACTGTGCGGCAGCTACTCGTCGTGCGAGTGCGCGGATTGGCGGAAAAATTAGCCAATTCCCATGTCATAATCAAATTTTTACGATAATTGAGTATAACGTCATCGCATCTATCAGCAGCAAAAGGGTGCGCACCAATACCAGAAAAGTCGTATTTTAGTAGTTCCTAACTTCTCTGTTTTTTATTTTTTTGAAGGATTGTATGATGAGATATATGATGATTGCTGCGGTATTTTTGTGTATGACCGTACCCGCATTTGCCCAAAAAGGTGCAAAATCTACTGAATGGAAAGAAAAAGAAACCTTCCACGAAGTGATGGCAAAAACCTTTCACCCGATGGAGGAAGGCAATTTAACCCCCATTAAAACTCGTGCCTCCGAACTATCGGACAAAGCTATCGCATGGGCGGACGCAAAACCACCGAAACAATTCGACAAACCCGAAATCAAAGAACTGCTCGGCAAACTGAAAACCGAATCCAAAGCCCTAACGGATTTAATCGCCGCCAAAGGCAGTGATGACGATATAAAAAAATCGCTCACCGCTCTCCATGAACGTTTTCATGAGATTTCCGGCGCGTGCAAAGTTGATACCAAGACTGGTAAGCACAAGCACTAATTTCTGCGCACAGTGCAAACATAAAGCCCGTAAAGAAATCTTTACGGGCTTTATTGTTTTTGCGATATGCCTCAACAGAGGTGTTCCACAATGATTCAGATGAGACATATCTTCTCAGTCTGAAACAGGCTTGCTTATTCTGCGAGAACACAAAGAATAGGCAATAAATTATTGAAATATAAAAACTTGCAATTTTTGAAATATTCTGGCACAACCTTTGGAGTATCCGTTCTCACAAGGCGTGTAGCACAAAGAGAATCAAAACTAGAGAATGAATACCTTCACAAAAACATCCTTGTACCGTTCTTTCAAGACAATCGCTCGTTATTCGTCTCTCTGTTGCATCGTTGCATTTGCGTCTCCCCTGCTTGTTCCACCGCAATGATGCTCGGCTCTCAGAGGATTCGCGGCTTTTTTTTCGGAGATAGCGCCTTAGAATATCTTTGGCGTAAGCGCTTGCCCCTCCCTTGCACGTATCTTCACCTCGCCGCGAATCCATCTGAATGCCGGTGGCTCTGAATCTACGACCTCTTGCGCCCGAAAAGTGTACACCCTAACTAACCCTGCATCAAACAAACCCTCCTGTACACTTTTTGGGCGTTATTTTTTTGCCTAACCTGTTTGTTTAGTCCTCACTTCCTCATCGTTACCTTTCGTTCCGCTTTTCATCCTTTCCGATAAAAATGCTATCTTGCCGCCTAGAAACCGCTTTCTCATACGATGACGTAGGCACGATGGCGCTTCACGACGCACCCACAGAAACAGACCTCCGCAAACGCTTCCAAGCTATTTTTCACAACACGTTCCAGTTCATTTTTCTGGTGAGTGTTGACGGTGTTATTTTGGAAATTAACCAAGCAGCCGTCAATTTCACCGGCGTTGCCGCACCCGAAGCGCTCGGCAAAACGCTGTGGGACTTAGAATGTTGGGCTGACGAAGCTGCTCGCTCCAAACTCCAAACCGGACTCTACCGTGCTTCTGGCGGCGAATTTGTGCGCTATACCGGCGAAATAGTCAATCTGGAAGGCACACGGGCTGTAGTTGACCTTTCCATCAAGCCCATTTTCAGCTCTGCCGGGGAAATAGATTTTTTTATCGTGGAAGGGCGTGATATTACCGCCATAAAACGCATGGAATTTGAGCGAGACCGCGAACGGCAGCACGCAGAGGCGCTACATAAGCTCAACGACATGAAAAATGAGTTCGTCTCTCAGGTCTCCCACGAACTGCGCACGCCACTCGCTTCCATCATTGGCTTTGCGCAAACACTTCTGCGTTCGCCGCAGCTCCCACCGGAAAAAGCCACGCAATTTCTGACGATTATTCTGGATGACGGACGACGTTTAGAGCGGCTTGTGGAGGATTTGCTGGATATTTCGCGTATTGAGAGCGGCAAAACGTCGCTTATTACACAGCACGTATCTATTGGACAGATTCTTGACTACGCCGCTCATATTATCGCCGCCGAAGCAGAATCGAAGCGCATCACTATTGTTCACGATTACTCGCCTGAGACGGCACCCTGTCTTGCTTTGGACAACGACCGTATCACACAAGTTTTTGTCAATCTTCTTGCCAATGCTGTTAAATTCACCCCGCCGGACGGGAAGATTACTATTGGCGTTGTGCATAATGCAGAACGTATAGAAATTAGCATCTCCGATACAGGAGTTGGCATCCCCGCAAGCGACCTGCCGCGTCTCTTCGAGAAATTTTACCGTGCCAAACAGCGCGATACCGATGGCAAAGAAATTCGCGGCACGGGATTGGGGCTTGCTATTGCTAAACAAATTGTAGAATTACACGGCGGGAGTATTCGTGCCGAAAGTACCGTCGGGGAAGGTTCAATTTTCACCGTAACGCTGCCGTGCAATGAACAATCTGTTCTGTTATCGCTTTAATCCTTGCCCAGAGGCAAACCGACAAAAGGCTACTCCGCATATATCACGGAGTAGCCTTGCTTGAATTCCAGTTGTACCTTGTGGCTTTGATTGTATGTTTTACAGATTCCCGCGTCGTGCCTGCTCGCGCTCAATCGCCTCAAACAGCGCTTTGAAATTACCTTTGCCGAACGACTTCGCGCCTTTGCGCTGAATGATTTCAAAAAACATTGTTGGGCGGTCTTGAACGGGCTTGGTGAAGATTTGGAGCAGATAGCCCTCTTCGTCGCGGTCAACAAGGATATTCAGATCTTTGAGCGGCTGCAGATCTTCTTCAATCGCACCCACGCGCTCCAAGAGATCTTCGTAGTACGTCTCCGGCACAGTCAAAAATTCGACCCCGCGCTTGCGCAATTCGCCGACAGTGGCGAGAATATCTTTCGTTTCGATGGCAATGTGCTGTACGCCAGCACCTTCATAGAATTCCAAATACTCGTCAATCTGTGATTTGCGCTTGCCTTCGGCTGGTTCGTTGATAGGAAATTTCACATAACCGTTACCATTGGAAACCACTTTCGACATCAGTGCCGAATACTCGGTGGAAATGTCGCTGTCGTCGAAGGTAATGAGAAGTTTGAAGCCCATCACATCTTCGTAGAATTTCACCCACTGATTCATTCCGCCCAACTCAACATTGCCAACGCAGTGGTCAACGTGGAGCAGACCAACGGGCGTAACAGGAAAGAAACTCGCGCGCGGCTCATAGCCGGGCATAAATGCGCCCTTGTAGTTTTTACGCTCCACAAATGTATGCAATGTCTCGCCGTAGGTGTGAATGGATGCGATCACGACCTCGCCGTGCTCGTCCCTGAGCGTGCGCGGGGGTGCGGCGGGTATTGCGCCACGATTGACGGTTTCATAAAATGATTTTTCGGCATCATCGACCCACAGCGCCATTACTTTCACACCGTCGCCGTGCTTTTTTACGTGCTCAGCTATGGGCGAATCAGAACTTGTCGCGCCAGTAATGATAAGTCGTACTTTATTTTGCTTCAGCACATAGGAAACGCGGTCGCGTACGCCTGTTTCGGGTCCTGCGTAAGCGATACAATCGAAACCAAATGCCGATTGGTAATAATATGCCGTTTGCTTGGCATTACCGACGTAGAGTTCGAGATAATCAGTGCCGTTCAATGGTAAAAAGTCAACGACCTGAGAAGAGGCGAGTGTTTGTGCGGTATCCATTGTGTGTTGTTCCTGCAAAAGTGATAATGGTAAATAGAGTTAGGCTGTTTTTATTTCATTGGGGCTTGTGCTTCCTGCTGCCCACGCGCTCACATTGGCAAGCGTGGTTTCGGCGATATTGTGCAAAGCGGTATGCGTGAGAAATGCCTGATGGCTTGTGATAAGAACATTCGGGAAGGTCATCAATCGCGCAATCATATCGTCCTGCAGCACAGTGTCCGAAAAGTCATTGAAAAAAATTCCCTGCTCTTGCTCATAAACATCAATGCCAAAATACCCAATGTGTCCAGCTTTTAATGCCTCGATAGCATCTGCTGTATTGACAAGCCCGCCTCTACTGGTGTTTACAAGCATCACCCCACGTTTCATCTGCGCAATCCGCGTGGCATCAACGAGGTGCTTTGTCTCCGGCGTAAGAGGTGCATGAAGCGTGATAATATCAGACTCTCGGCAAAGCGTGTCCAAATCGGTAAACCGCGCACCATAGTTTGCTTCAAGTGATGTATTCGGATAAACGTCGTAGCAGAGCAACTTACAGCCGAAACCGTGTAGAATCTTTGTAGTAATTGCACCAATTTTTCCCGTTCCGACCACGCCCACCGTCTTCCCATTCATATCGAAGCCCACCAATCCGTCCAAAGAAAAATTCAGGTCGTGGATACGGTTACTAGCACGAACAATCTTTCGATTCAGTGCCAGCATAAGCGCAACGGCGTGTTCCGCAACGGCATATGGTGAATAAGCGGGGACATTAGCCACACGAAAGCCTAGTTCTTGCGCACGTTTCATATCCACATGGTTAAAACCTGCAGAGCGCAGCGCAAGACGCTTTACGCCTAATTCATTCAATTTGTCCAAGACTTCGCGTGAAGCATTATCGTTGACAAAAATTGATATGGCATCCGCACCGCGAGCAAGCTCAGCGGTCGTAGCATTGAGGTTCGCTTTAATCATCACCAATTCGTGCTTGCTTTCCCCAAGCGCCGCGTTGGCGCTTTCAAAGGACTCTTGTTCAAAAGCATGAGCATCGAAAAAAACAATTTTCATTGGGCATGAGAAAAATGAGAAGAGCCGTATTTGCGAATTGTACAGAAAAGCAAAATTACGATTTTTTTGTGAGGAAAGTGCACCAGAATTTCGCTTCAGGCGAAAAAGCCTTTCTTACGCCGCTTGCCCTGCAGCGACGCCCGAAGCCCATGCCCACTGAAAATTATAGCCGCCAAGCCATCCGGTAACGTCCACCACTTCCCCAATGAAGTAAAGACCGCGCACGTTCTTGCTTTCCATTGTTTTTGAGGATAGCTCATTGGTATCTACACCGCCTGCGGTTACTTCTGCCTTTGCATAGCCCTCTGTGCCGTTTGGCGTAATGCACCATGCGTGAAGCCGCTCAGCAAGCGCATTGTAGCCTTTCAAGGGCAGATTAGAAAAAGGCGTATTGGCGAGGTCGTGAGCATATTCGTCGCAGAATGCTTCCACAAAGCGCTTGGGAAGGTACTGCGCCAAAACGTTCTTGAGCGTCGTGGTCGTGGAGCGATTTTCTTGCCAGAGGTGCTCAAAGTCAAGCGTGGGAGCGGTGTTCAGCGTCATGGCGTTACCACGCTCCCAATACGAGGATGCTTGTAATATAGCGGGACCACTCATGCCGCGATGCGTAAAAAGGATATTTTCTCGAAAAGCCACACCACCACACTCGGCAATAGCATCCAGCGAAACGCCGGAAATCGCCCCGAAGCTCGTTTGTGCTTCATTGGTCGTGATTGGCACGAGGGCAGGTTTCATCGGAGTCAGACGTAAGCCGAATTGTTTCGCTAAGCGCTGCCCGAAGTCCGTCGCGCCCATTTTGGGAATAGACAAGCCGCCGGTGGCAATAACGAGTGATTCAGCAGAAACCATACCCCGCGTGGTTTCCAGCAGAAACCGAACGGTTTCGTGGTTGTTTTCAGCCACGCTTTGAACATCGCACCCCGTCCAACATTCTACGCCACCTGCTCTACACTCGCTTTCCAGCATCTGCACAATCTGGCGTGAGGAATCATCACAAAAAAGCTGCCCCAGCGTTTTTTCGTGATAAGTGATGCCGTACTGCTCCACAAGGGCAATGAAATCATGCGGTGTATAGCGTGACAGTGCTGACTTGCAGAAGTGAGGATTTTCGGAAAGATAATTCGCCGGAGAAGTGTGTAGATTGGTGAAGTTACAGCGCCCGCCACCGGAGATGAGAATTTTTTTACCAACTTTTTCAGCGTGTTCGATTAGAAGCGTTTTGCGTCCGCGCCTGCCCGCAACGGCAGCACACATCAGCCCCGCAGCACCTGCGCCGATAATGACAACATCGAATGTGGAAGAAGAATCATTAGTTTGCATAGAGCAAAAATACTACTTTTTCAGCGTAAAGCTAATCGTCGTGCCTTGCGCAGGAAGGCTTTGCACATAAATAACCGATTTGTGCGCTTCCAAAATATGCTTCACAATCGCCAGACCAAGCCCCGTACCGCCGACCGAGCGTGAGCGCGTTTTGTCCACCCGATAAAACCGCTCAAAAATCCGTCCATGGTGTTCCTGCGGAATACCGATGCCCGTATCGCGGACGCTCACGCGTACCTCTTGTGTGCCCTTGCCATCACGAGCACTTTCCAGCACGACCGTTACCGTTCCATTTGGAATGTTATACTTAATGGCATTGTCCAGAAGATTCGTCAGCACTTGCGCCAGACGGTCGCGGTCGCCATAGACATCGGTGTCGTCGTCAATACGGCACTCTATCGCGGTGGTAACGTTCAGAGCCTCGGTAGCAGATTCAAGATTTTGCAAAATCTCGCGTACAAGCGGTACAATCGGGAAATAACGAAAGCTAAGGCGCATCTCACCGGATTCGATGCGGGAAATATCCACAAGATCGGTCAGAAGCGTGTTCAGGCGGATGGTGTTGGAGTACGCCCTTTCCACAAACTGCTTGCGCACGGCTTCGTCGTCCAAAGCGCCGTCAAGCAGCGTTTCAAGAAAACCCTGCACTGCAAAAATTGGTGTACGAAGTTCGTGCGAGACACTCCCCAGAAACTCAGAACGCATCCGTTCGAGGCGTTTCATCTCCTGCAAGTCCTGAAGTGGTTTTGCAGCAAGGCGATTAACCGCTTCGTGCGCACGCTGCATGGCGGGTAGTTCGTGCGGTTCAATAGCAATACGAGCAGAAGTAGCACCATTACTGACGGCTTCGGAAAAATCCACAATTTTTTCTACAGAATACCATATTTTTCCCGTGATGCCGCGCACAAGTTTATAGGCAAGTGCTGCGCCAAGCGCCACAGGTAATGCCCCTGCACAGACCGTCAGCCAAACGGGGGCATGAAAGAACGTTAGAGCCGCTATCACGCCCAGCACGACGAGATAGGTAAAGAGGAACGTCCCTAAAAGGAGCGTCAGGACTTGTTGATAGACTTTTGTCAAAGGCTTTCAAAGGATTGAGAAGTTGAACAAATGGACACAAATTGCACTCGAAAAGGCAAACGCCTACGGCGGCTTCTTGTCGCCAGAAGCACTATCGCTCAACATCAGTTGTGAAGCGGTAACCAAGACCTTTTACTGTTTCGATATATGAGTTATGTTTACCGAGTTTTTCGCGGATTTTGGAAATATGAACATCCACCGTGCGCTCAATCACTTGGACGCTTTCACCCCAAATTCGGCGCAACAGAAACTCGCGATCAAAGATTTTATCAGGGTTGACGGCAAGGAATGCCAAGAGTTCAAATTCTTTTTTGGGAAAGAAATGCTCTACGCCGTCAATGCGCACCGTATAGTTCTGGCGGTTAATTTCCAGCGCGTCTATTTTGAGCAATTCCGGCGCGGCGATGGTCTCAGTGCGGACCGCCTCGACAGGGCGGCGAATACGAGCCTTGATGCGCGAGACCAAGAGGCGCGGGCTGACGGGCTTTTGGATATAGTCGTCTGCTCCAAGTTCCAAGCCCAAAATCTCGTCAATCTCGCCCGCTTTGGCAGTGAGAAAAATGACAGGAATGGTGCTTGTGGTAGCGTTAGCGCGAATAGCCTTGCACGCCTCGAAACCGTCCATTTCGGGCATCATAATATCCAGCACAATCACATCCGGCAAGTGCTCAATCGCCATACCGACGGCTTCTTTGCCATTGTGCGCCTGCAGAACGGTAAAACTTTCTTTGCGAAGATTATATGCCAGAAGTTCCAGAATATCCGGCTCGTCGTCAACAATCAGTACAGTTTTTTGTGCCATAGTCAGTCTGCTTTAGTAAGAATGTGGGGTGCAGTTACGGTGGTGATGGCATCACAGCCAGTTTCAAAACTTCCAAAAATACGGACTTTCTACGTGATTCGCAGCATAGTGGCACTGCGGAAAGGGATTACGATTTGGTAATATGCCTTGCGAAACCGATTCTAAGCGTCTTCCTAATGACTGTCGTACAAACAGCAAAAAAAAATCCCCCGCTCTTGAAAAGCCTGATTCAGGCTTGAAAGTGCGAGGGATTATGGTTCATTGACCAAAAGCACCAGTGCTTATTACTTCACAATATCCAAGAGTTCTACCTCGAAAATAAGTGTCGCGTTCGGCGTGATGCTTGGAGGTGCGCCCTGTGCACCATATGCAAGGTCAGACGGAATGAAGAGTTGGAATTTTTCACCGGTTTTCATCAGTTTTAATGCTTCAGTCCAGCCTTTGATAACGCCGTTCACGGGGAACTCTGTCGGCTGACCGCGCTTGTAGGAACTGTCGAACTCTGTGCCGTTGATGAGTGTACCTTTGTAGTGAACTCGTACAACGGATGTATCGGCAGGAGTTTTACCGCCTGCGTTTGCTGTGATGACTTTATACTGCAAGCCGCTTGCGGTGGTTTTTACGCCTTCTTTTTTCGCGTTTTCCTCAAGGAATTTTTTGCCTTGAGCCGTATTTTCATCTGATTCTTTCGCGCGTTTTGCTTGCATTTTCTGCATCAGGTCCGCTTGAAATGATTGTAATACTGCTTGCATTTGCTCATCGGTGAGCTGGATTTTGTTGGATGCTTTATTTGCATCGGTCGCTTGACCCGGTAATGGCGAAGCCGTAGCATCTTTCATACCGGCAAGCAAAACGTTCAGGTCAAGCTCAACATCTTGACGCTTGAGGTTGCGACCAATATCTACGCCGATTGCGTAACTTGCAGAATCTTGCTTCGTTTTCAATTTCGCTTTTTGTTGCGACATCGAATCGCAGGAACAAAAGAGTACGCACACTGCGATTACAACGATAAATCTCATAAAATCTCCAAAAAAAATGAACCGAGAAAAGTGAATAGTTAGTGAATGACATTACTTGTCGCTTCCGAGAATAAGCGGTATTCCTTTACCGCCGCCCATGATAATAATTTTGCTATTTTGGGAATTTGCCAAATCGCGCTGCGCTTTAATCATCTCATATTGCAAGACTTTGTCGGTAAGCGCAGAACTGAGTATATTTTGTGCGTCCGCAATACCACGCGCTTCCACGCGCTTTAGTTCGGCTTCCTGCCTGCCCTTATCCAGAACGTACTCCATACGCTGTGCGTCCTGAATGGCAGTAATCTTGCGCTCAATGCTTTCCTTGACCGATGTGGGCAGCGTGATATTACGGACTAGAAGCTGCTCCAGTACCAAACCACGCTCGCGAAAGTCTTTTTCAATGCTCGTGCGGACATTTGTTTGGAATGCTTCGCGCTTAGTGGAGTAGAGTTCGACGGCGCTAAAGGCAACGGCATTGTCGCGGACGCGCGTCCGAGTGAGCGGACGAACGATTTTGTCTTCAAAGTTCTCACCAATTTCGCGGATAATGCGCGGTGCATCTTGCGGCGTAACGCGGTAGAGCACTGTCATATCAATCGTTACTTCCAGTCCGTCGGCAGCCAGAACACGAATAGCATCGTCACCGCTTTTTTGTCCTTCATCTTGCACGGACGACATCGTGTAGTTTTTCGTTTGTGTGGAAATTTCTACCACTTGCACAAGTGGATTTACCAAACTCAAACCTTCGTAGAGTACATTATCTTGGACTTTACCGAAGAGTTTTTGTACGCCCACGTGACCGGCATCAATTTGCTTGAAAGTGGCAGTGCCGGAACCTAAAAACGCAACCACAACGCCAATTAAGACTAGCAACCACCGTAGCTTGCGCATATTCTGATTGACGCTTCCGGCTACAAAGCCGACTACAGCGATAATTATACCAAGAATAAGTAAAAACATCTCCGACTCCCGTGTAAAATGGTTGAAATAAGGACATTGCTGTTAGATAATCCGAACCGTATTCAGACGCATCCAGCCCACACTACCGTCGGCAATGCGAACTTTGTACCACTCACCGTCCACACCGAGAATATCTATTTTTGTACCTTCGTGCAGTGCAAAGAGGTCTTTGGATTCTTCCTGCGGCTCGCTTTTGACCACAACGCTGGAAGCAAAAACAATGGCGCTTGTGGCTTTATTGTGCTGCTGAAAGGCAAAGGTGAACATGAGAGCGGCACAAAAGAGCAGCACCAAACCGATGGCAAACATTGATTTTTTGAATCCGGGCACCCGAGCAACAAAAAATAGCGCTGCGGCAGCGATAAAAAGCCAAACTAAAACGATACCCACTAGACTCCACGCGCTTGGCGTTGCCAGCGCAACAAACAGCCGCCACCACTTCACAACAAAGAATTGCGGCGCAGGATCAATTTTGTCGGTAATACGGCTTTGTGCAAGGGTAAGGTTAAAATCTATATCGTCGTCTGTTGGGGCGAGACGCTGCGCGCGCTCGTAGTTGAGAATGGCTGCCGCGATATTACCTAATTTGTAATAGCAATTACCCAGATTAAAATAGACTTCTTCCGATTCAATCCCGCTTGTAACCAAGTCCTCGTACATCTGGGCGGCGCGCTTATAGTCGGCATTTTTGTAGGTGTCGTTTGCCCGCGCAAAGGTTCGCTCCGGCGTTTGCGACCAGAGAGCCTGCGGCAATGTGACGGCAAAACCAAAAAGCGCCAAAACCATTCCGAACGATGTGACAAGACGATGAATCCTAGCAACCATGAGAAAATGTGAGGGTAACAGAAGAAATGCTGTATAAATTTTAGAGAGGGCATTTCCATACAGCCTACTAATTTACGGAAAAAACACGGAAAAAGGAAATTTCGGAAAAGAAAGAGCCTTGCACAATAGTCATTCTCACAGCCGTATCATTTTCAGGTGCGGATTCAAGTGGCAATTCCCTTATCCATTTATGGTATATGGTGTTTTTACTAAATTTTGTATATTGCTGCTACCGTCCCATATTAGAAATTTCCTTCTTTATCTCACTTCCATCCACACGAAAATCATGAGCACAGTAAAAGTTCTTCTTATTGACGACGACATCCGCGTATCGGCACTGCTCAAGCGGTTTCTCTATGAGAAAATGTATGATGTCATCTCTGCCGAAAATGGACCGCAAGGTATTGAAATGGCAAAGACAGAAAAGCCGGATATTATCTTCTGTGATATTATGATGCCCGAAATGGATGGTTATGGCGTACTGAAAGCACTCCGCATGGACGAGCGCACCAAAGATATTCCATTTTTCTTTCTTACTGCAAAATCAAAGACGGAAGATTTTATGGAGGGAATATCAGCCGGAGCCACTGGTTATCATGCAAAACCGACCTCACGTGAAGAATTAATAGAGGCAATACAAGGACAAGTATCGTTGTGATGAACAATGACGGCTTTGACTCAGCGCTCCACTCTATTCCACTCAAAAAATCACAAAAGCCTTTATGCTGAAATAAGCATAAAGGCTTTTGTGATTTTTTAGGGTAGCTTCTCCAATGAATGTCCGGCATCAGAACCAGGTCCAGCCGTCATACTTAAAGAGATAATATAGAACATACAGCCAGCCCAGCAAGCCGTGAATAAATGCCCATCCTATGGCATGATGCGCCGTCCACGAAATAGTTACCGCTAAGACAGAACCAAAACCGATGCCGGCACTGGCACCAAAACGGACACTACCGCTTCGATTATTGATTTTCATAGAAATCGCCTTCCATTTTTTTGAATGATGATGGTATTTAGTCGCGTTACAGTAATCATGTTTGCTCAATAACCCGCCGCTTGTCCGTCTTTACGGGATTCCGATGCGCCAAAATAAACACCAGCAGCATTGCGTATAATGCCCTGATAGCCTCCAAACTCGCCATCAAGCGCAAGACGTACTTTATGCCCCATTTGCATCAGCGACCGTGCCAGACCTTCGGGAAAGCCGCTCTCAAGCATGATGACACCACCGTCGGTAATCCGCTCACCTGTTGGCTCTGATGAACCTGTGTGCGCAATACGGGGTGCATCTCCGGCTTCTTGTGCGTTCATGCCAAAGTCTATCATGTTCATAATAATTTGCACGTGTCCGAGTGGCTGAAATTCGCCGCCCATCACACCAAAACTCATGTATGGTGCACCGTCTTTGGTGATAAATGCCGGGATAATCGTATGAAAGGGGCGTTTGTGCGGTGCGTAGGTGTTTGCTCGCCCTTCGGTCAAATCAAAAAGCTCGCCTCGGTCTTGGAGAATAAATCCCAAGCCATCCGGTGTCATGCCTGACCCCATACCGCGATAATTGCTTTGGATGAGCGAAATCATGTTTCCTTCTGCGTCGGCGACGGTCATGTAGATTGTGTCACCCTCTTTGAGAGCGGGATTACCGGCATCGTAGGTGCGGGCAGAGCGGTCGTCGCGCACGAGTTTGCGGCGCTCGTCGGCATACTCCTTAGAAATAAGCGCTTTGACGGGGGCTTTGACAAAAGCAGGATCGGCATAAAATTTCGCACGGTCTTCAAACGCCAGCTTTTTAGCCTCAATAAAGTAATGAACGTGTTCTTTGCTCCCGAAACCAAACGATTTCATGTCGTATTTTTCGAGGATATTCAGCATCTGCAGCGCCGCTATGCCTTGACCGTTGGGCGGCAGTTCCCACACATCATAGCCGCGATAGTTCGTCGAAACAGGTTCTATCCATTCAGAAGTATGGTCAGCAAAATCTTTCTCGGTCAGGAAACCGCCGTTGCGCTTCATGTAGTCGGCAATAGTCTTCGCAATTTCCCCTTTGTAGAAAACATCACGTCCGCCTTTGGCAAGTTTTTCCAGCGTATTGGCAAGATTTGGATTTTTGAAAATGTCGCCTTTCTGCGGTGCGCGACCGTTGATAGTGTAGGTCTCCTTAAAATTCGGAAATTGAGATAGTGCCGGAACACTCCGCCCCCAATAGAATGCAATCACCTCCGAAAGCGGGAATCCTTCACGGGCGTAACGAATTGCCGGCTGAAGCACGCTCGCCATGGGGAGTTTGCCAAATTTTTTATGTAATTCAAACCAACCGTCCACACAGCCCGGCACGGACACCGGAAGCGGACCCAAAGGCGGGATGCTTTTCAAGCCTTGTTTTTTGAAGTAGTCCAGCGTGAGCGAATACGGCGAGCGCCCGCTTGCATTCAGCCCATGCAGCTTTTTGGTTTTTGCGTCCCACACAATTGCAAAGAGGTCGCCGCCCATCCCGTTACCAGTCGGCTCCACCAAACCCAAAAGTGCATTTGCGGCAATGGCAGCATCAATGGCAGTTCCACCTTGTTTTAAGATGTCCAGCGCAACCTGTGTGGCAAGTGGCTGACTGGTACACGCCATGCCATGCTGTGCAATCACCTCGGAGCGAGTAAGGAAAGGCTTACCAAGCGGACGATGCTGTGCATAAAGAGGCGAAGAAAGAGCCATACATAAAGCGATGACGATGAGAAGATTGCGAAATATAACAGGCTGTAAGCGCCGAGACAGGTGCTGCCGAGTAAGAATAATGGAGTGGTGCATAAATGGGGTAAGAATACGGTCTGAAAAACAGTGGTAGTTTGCCTTCACAATCTACAATTTTTTTCAGAGAATGAGGAGTACAGGCAGAAACATTTTCAACAAGAATGTGGTGATTCCTAGAGGTGCAAAGTGCCTATTCATGCTGCACAGAGAGTTTTTAGAGAAACAAAAACGTCACAGTCCAGATTTTATGCGCCCTCTGCACATTGCAACAGAAAAAACAGTTAGTGCCGATGGTAAATTTCACTATAATTATTGCGCCGAAAGAAAAAAAAATCTTTTCCACGACTATCCCCAAAGACCTGAAAACATGAGCAGTGGCACGGATTTTGGTTGATGAACTTTGACACTATAATAAAAGATGTGTGTGAAAATTAACTTGATTTAGTGCTACTAGATTTTCTAATTTTGCAGCCACGAAAGCCCGAAAGGCTTTTTCCGCATCTAAAAATTTGCTGCTATTTTCGCCCGTTGTACTGCAACAAAAGCACCTTTTATTCGTCGCTATATTCCCCGCTCTTGTAAGGGAAAAATTGCTTTTGCCGCTATCACAGCCGATATTGAGCGCACAATGCATTGATACTGAACGTAACGATACACCATTTCATCCACTCTTATCACGAGAATTATTATTATGATTTGGACACCCGAGCTAGCTTCGTTTCTTGAAGATGCGCCTTGGCCCGCAACAAAAGAAGAACTCATTGACTTCGCAGAACGCAGTGGTGCTCCAATGCAGGTCATTGATAATTTGCAAGAACTTGAAGAAGAAGATGTTCTTTTTGAAGGCATTGAGGATATTTGGCCCGACTCCATCAACCAAGATGACGATTTATACTACGACGAAGACACTGAAGACGAGGGTTACTATTGATAGCCCTTGCGTGATTCGCCGTTGCACACCACGAACGCCTACAAGCGCGTTTGTGGCAGCATCAGAACAATCTCTCAAGAGGTACTCTCTAGCATCAACAAGCTGTCCTCTTATTTATGTTTAGCGAAAGACCCCTTGAAGGTATGCCCGGCTTGCCAGTTGCAATGTCCGGGCTTTTTTTTGTCATGCTGCTCTCCGGCATGATGTTTCTTCTACGCCCCATTCGGGCACACGCACAAAAGACCCTGAGCACGGAAGAACGTGTAGCAGGAATACCGCAAGACAGCCTTTTCACGGGTTCTGCATCGCGCTACGAAATTAACGATATTACCTTTGTCGGCAATACTGCCTTTTCTGCCGACTTTCTTTCTGCCGTTATTTCCTCGCGCCCCAGTGAAGCGGGTATCGGTCGGCGCATTGCGGGCTATATCCGCCGCGAACTTCTCCGCAATCCTGCTTCGCCGAAGCAACTCGTATCAACGCTGACAAAGCTCGAAAAAAACACCGGCGATAATATTCGGTATTTCGATAAAATCGCCGCCGGAGCAGACACTTCCGCACTTGCAACATACTACCGCCGTAATGGTTTTCACCATGTGCAGGTTGACTATGCTTTTATACGCAATCCACAGACCCAGCGCAATACTCTGGTCTTTCGTATCGTCGAAAATGAGCCGACCCCACTGGACACAATTGCGTATTACGGTTTAGAAACTATTGCTCCCGACCTTGTGCCGAAGCTCCGCGAAGCAGAAACGATAGTGCGAGGCACACGCTTCAATCAATCCGGCATCACCGAGCAGAATGAGCGTATTCTGGCGCTGCTCCGCGATAACGGCTATCACGCCGCCCGCTACCGAAAACCGATTCTTTCCTTCATCGAGGACGAAAATCGCGACAGCGTTACCGTTATGTTCGACATCGGCAAGCGTAAGCGTATTAGTGACATTGTATATATTGACAGCAGCGCGTCCTATACCTATCTCTCGCCGTCTGTGCCGCAATCACTCGTAGAAATCAAGACTGGCGATTGGTACAACGAAGCCGCCATTGCACGGTCGGTCAACAACCTCTACAACTTCGGACTCTTCGACCTCGCCCTGATTGATACAACATCTCGCGGGGAGACGCTCACAACAGATTCCACGCTCGCTATGCGTGTTCTGACCCGAACGCGGCGTATTCACAGCACAGACATCGGCACGTTTATTGGGCAGATTGCCAATACGTCGCTCTTAGAATTGGGGGCAAATGCTCGATATGAAAACAAAAATCTCTTCGGAAGCGCACAAACACTGAGCTTGCAAGCACAAATTGCCCTTGTGGATGTGAACACCTTTGTCAACAATCTTTTGGCTGGAAATGTGGTCAATGCTCGCTTGGAAGGCTTGCTGAGTGCACGTTTTGCGTACCCACTATTTGCAAAGCTGTTCGGACGGCGCGTTGACCTTGAAGCCCGCGCATCGGTCTCGCTCCAAAGCCTTGCATTCGTCTCGCTCGCCGCACCACTTCTACTCGAAACAGAAAAACTCTACGCCTCGCTCCCAATGGTGCTGCCGCAAAACGACCTTTTCAACAGTTTTTTTCTGGAAATCAATCTCGACAGGCAGCGACCAATTAACTTTGATGCTACCCAAACACAAGCATTGGGGCTAGCAAAAACATTGGCGGATACGATAGTTGTGAACCAACAGCTTTTTCAATATAGCTTACTCAATAGCCTCTACACACAATCCTCTGCGCCATTTCTTTTCACCAGCACTATTCTGACCGTCGGTGCACGCGGCGACCACCGCGATAATCTTTTCAATCCGCATAAAGGCTACTTCCTTGATTTTTCGGTGGATGGTGCTATTCCGCCCGGAGCATCAGCATTTGTGCGCCTTTCCGCCGATGTGCGTTGGTTTGAATCGCTTTCTAAGCAAATGGTCTTTGCTGCCAAAATCCGTGGAGGGCATACCATCTTACTTAATGCAAACCAAACATTTGTACCGATAGAGCGCCACTTTTTTGCTGGCGGGAGCAATAGCGTTCGCGGATGGAATGTGCGAGATTTGCGCGTTCGCACAGGCGAACAAAGTACTGCCTTGCCGGAATTGGCATTTGTGGGGCAGTTTATCGGCAATGGCTCGCTTCTGGAAGGCAGTGTAGAGTGGCGATATAGTCTAAGCGCGGAAGCAAACGAGTACGGTACGTTTTGGGAGCGGCAATTATCAAAAATAGGCATTGCGGGCTTTGTAGATTTGGGCAATGCGTTCAATAGTTTTCTGGAGCCATTGGAGTATGGTAAACTTCCTCTGGCTGAAATAGCGCAAAACATCGCCATTGCTGCAGGCGTGGGACTTCGCTATGATACTTCTGTTGGTCCCTTTCGGGTGGATTTAGCGATGCGCGTCTATGACCCGGCAAAGCGCCAGTTCTTCTTTCAGCTTCCTAATCCAACACTTTCCGGCATCATACAAAATCTTCTTAATGTGCAAATCGGCTTGGGGCATACATTTTGACGAAACACTACTGCTTTGTTGAAGAGATTTCTACCCTTTGAGAAGTGTGGCATTTTAGTTCCGCACTTCATATTTGCAGTTGTCGTCATCATCTACACAGTCTAATACTACGATTGCTTTGTCATGACCTTACCGTGCTTCCTTACGCGCCACTACGCAGACGTGCTTTGACGCCCGTGCGCCCAAAAGCCGTGCGATACCTCTGAGACCAAGCGCCAACGGGCGATTACGCAATATCGCTTTTGCGAAACTGGTGTTTTGAATCAAATGAAACCACGATTCCATCTGATACCAGAGACGGTCGTGCAGATACTCGGTACTCTCGCGCCGAAGCGGGCTTTGGTCAATAAGGCGAAATAAGCGGTCGAATTTTTTGTGCCCCAAGTAATCTGTAAAAATTGCCACTCCGCCAGGCTTCAAGACGCGGACAATTTCGCTCACCACTTCTTTCTGCGCTGCTTCCGAAAGTTCCCATCCGAAAAGTCCATCCGATGCAACCACAAGCGAAAAACTCTCTGACGCAAACGGCAGTTCCGTAGCGCTTCCCACCACAAAGGCAAACTCTGTTGCATTGCTTCTGGTATTCATTGAAGTGCAGTATTCTTGCGCCTTCCACACAGCAGTCGCAGAAACGTCCAGCGAAGCAATACGAGGAAAGTGTTTTCCCAAATGCGCGGACAACTGCCCGACGCTACATCCCAAGTCCAACACCCACTCGGGCGCAGGGCACACACTGGGTGCGAGTGCCGACACGAACTCATGGCGCAAGACCTCCGCCATCCGTCCGCTATATTTCCACGGCTCACTTAGGCTTTGGTACATTTCCTCAAATTCTGCGGCGCGGTGCGTTGTATCATGTCCCGCGTCCCCGCTGTCGCTGTTGACAAAAATTGGAACGCCGCGTACAACGTTGTAGGACGTGCCATCGGAAGAACGAAGTATCGGCAGGCCGAGAGCATCGGAAGCAATCTGCAAGGGAGCGTGGGTACGGGGAGCGGCAAGAAAGGGTAAAGCAGTGGTCATTGTGGAACAAGGGATAGATAGATGATGGTAATTCGCCGCAAATATGGGAAATTTTTGCGAAAGAGGCTAATTGCTTGTGAGCGGGGAAAGAATCTTCACGGAAGAAATTGTTGCAGAATATCGGATGAAAATGTAAGTTGTGAGGCATTTACACCTCCTCTCCACTACCCTAAACGACTCTATTTTTCAAGCACGGAAGAGACTTTTCCCGAATAACACGTAGGCTATGATAGACGAATCCTTGCTCATATCGGTCAATATGCTCAAAGCACTTGGCGATCGTCGTTCGTACGTTGCCAGCGATGCAGCCTCGCGTCTTACCCTCGAATTCTTCAAGCGTACGGACACAGGTGGACTTGTAACGCGCATTCACTTTGGGGCAGATACCGAAGGACCTCCGGGACTGGCGCACAGTGGCAGCGTGTCGGCTGCTATTACCGAAGCAATGGTCTTTACGGCATGGTCGCAAGGTCACGGTGTTCTGACGATGCGGCTCACAACCACGTTCAAACAAATGGTGCCGGTTGGTGCAACGGCGATGGTGGAAACAACGATTGAGATGGACGGACCCAAAATCACAATCCGTGCCACTATGAACGGCTCGAATAATGGCACAGATGTCCATTATGCAGAGAGTGAGGGTTTATTTATGGCAATTCCTGCCGCTAAATTTGGTGTTGATGGTCAGAAAGTCGCACAGATGTTCGCTGCGTTATCGTAATGCCTCTTGCTCGTTCGTCCCTTGAATTCAAGACAAAACACTGCATGAATGTATCGTTTTTTATTGCGCGGCGCTATTTACAAGCCTCCTCTGTCGGTGGGCGTTTGCTGGCGTTTGCGTCGGTAGTCGCCTTTGTGAGCGTAGCACTGGGAAGTATGGCGCTCATTCTTGCGCTGGCAGTGCTAGGTGGGTTTGAGCGCGATTTAAGCGCAAATGCGGTTAAATTTACCGCCCATATCGAAATTCACGGCTTTGGTAAACGTTCTCTTCCTGACAAACAGGATGTTTTGAAGCGAATGAAAGATAGTTTGCCCAGTATT
Source organism: Ignavibacteria bacterium (assembly GCA_014654705.1). GTDB lineage: Bacteria > Bacteroidota > Ignavibacteria > Kapaibacteriales > UBA4661 > PH2015. The sequence goes on along the minus strand of JACVZY010000090.1, from coordinate 44,919 downwards.
CAAGCGGCTTCAGCGTACATTGAAGCTGAGGGTATTATCCGCTCAAAAACATTTATGGACGGTGTGGTGGTGCGCGGAATTGAGCCGCAAAGCGACGTAACGAGTATTCGTGCCAATATGACGGATGGCAATTTTGCCTTTTCTTCGCCGACGGCACGGGAAATTATTATCGGCGCAAAACTCGCTCGTAAGCTCAGTGTTCGGAAGGGCGAAAAGATTGTGCTGTATTCCACCGACCAGAGCGCCGCACAAAATCTTGCTTCCGGCACGAATCAAACCACCACGCCCGAAAGCGTATTGCAAAATGCCGTCGTGGAGCAGTTTGTCACCGTTGGCATTTACGAAACCGGAATGAGCGAATTTGACGACCTCTACGCCTACATCCCTTTCGATTACGCATCGGTTTTATTCAGAATGCCTGAAGGCTCGGCGAGCGGATTCGACGTGATGCTGCACGACATTCGGAATGCACAAACGGCGGCGGCTCAGCTGGAGCGGCTTCTGGGTTATCCCTTTTTTCCGCAGACAGTGTATGAAAAATACAGCGACATTTTCGCGTGGATTGACCTCCAAAAGCAACCCGTACCGCTTGTGCTGGGTTTGATTACGATTGTGGCAGTGTTTAATATCGTCGCCACGCTTCTGATGGCTGTGGTGCAGAAAATGGCTTCTATCGGCGTTCTGAGGGCACTTGGAATGCAGCGTGGGCAGATAACACGAATTTTCCTTGCACAAGGCATAATATTGGGCACATCTGCCAGCTTGGTCGGCTGCGCCATTGCGCTTTTGCTTTGTTTCATTCAAGCCAAATACCACATCATTGCTTTGCAGGGCAACATTTATTTTCTTTCTGCGGTGCCGATTGAATTTTCATGGCAACACTACGCATTGGTACTGGGTGTGAGCATTACCATGAGTGCGCTCGCGGCACTTCTTCCGGCAATGATTGGCGCGCGGATTCGTATTTTGAAAGCGCTTAGTTTTCAGTAATCATTCATCGAACTCCTTGGATATGGACACATTGAACGTCATCATCATCGACGACGAGCGCCGTGTGCGCAACAGCCTTCGTCAAGCCCTCGAAGAGTGCGGCGGCGTGAACGTTATTGCCGAGGCAGACACCATCGAATCGGCACGGCAGACGCTTGCCTCCCATCCCGAAGCAGACGGCATTTTTCTGGATATTCAGCTTCCGGGCGGCACGGGATTCGACCTTGTGCCAGAGGTTCCCGATATGAAAAAAGTCGTCTTTGTTACCGCCTACGACCAATACGCGATTCGTGCTTTTGAGGTGAACGCGCTCGACTACATTATGAAGCCTGCCGCACCAGAGCGTCTGGAGCAGTCACTACGCCGCTTGCGCCAGAACAAAGAAGAGCAAAAAAACAATACGCCTGATGACAGCACATCGCCAGAACAAAACACGCCGCACACAAAACTATCGGCAGCAAAAACACTCACGCTGACCGACCAATTACTGCTAAAATTCGGCACCAAAAGTCGGTTTATTCCCCTGAATAACCTTGTGTTTGTACGCTCTGCCGATAATTACACCGAACTGCATGTTGAAGATGGCTCCATTGCCCTTATGCGCAAGACGCTGGAAGAGTGGGCAGAATCACTCCCGCCGAGCATTTTTCTTCGCTTGCACCGCTCTACGCTTGTCAATAAACACTTTGTTGAGGAATTGGTTGCAGAATCTGCCGGAAAATACTGTATTCGCCTCACGGGTGTCGCAGAACTTTTTCCTATTAGCCGCAGCTATACAACGGCTGTCCGCGAGGCATTGCAGTAAAGTTTTTTCTTTTTCTTGTTACCAATCCAAGCGCACAAGCGAATCGCCGTTCGTTACAACGCGGCTTTCATCACCTTCGGCTCGCCGTACAAGCAAGCTCCCGTCGTCTTGTAAGCTCTTCGCTATCCATGCACCTTCTGTGCCGCTCAGGACTACTGGCGCTCCTTCCAGCGCGAGTTCGCGCCACCATTCGCTAAAAGCCGCTTGCGCACTATCTTTCCGACCGGAGAGCGCATAGAGTTCACAATATTTTTCGCTTTCTCTCAGAAGCGCTGCCATTACGTCTTCTACTTCTACGTCAATCCCACAAGCAAGTAACGATGAGGCTTTTACGGCAAGTTCAGCAGGAAAATCTGTCTGCCGAACATTGATACCAATGCCGATAGTACTGCCGATGCACTCTGCCCCGACAAACTCATGCTCGACAAGAACACCGCATACTTTCTTGCGTTCATGCGCTGCTGTGAGCAAATACACATCATTCGGATATTTGAGCTGGGCGGTGTGGCGCTGCATTGGCGGTAGGAATGACCGAATAGCCTGCAATGCTGCCAGCGAACCAAGCGCTTGGTACGCCGCCAAATTCGTCATCAGACTGTTTCCATTTTTTGTAAGTCCAGACATTGCGCCATGTCGCACGGCAAGCGAACAATACACATTTTCGTTTGCCCGCCCAAGCCAGACTTTGCCATTTCGCCCGCGACCGCTTGTTTGCAAGTCGGTAGTAACGGCAAGAAACTCATTGACCGCATATCGGCGACTGAGTTCTTTTGCTTTATCGTTGGTGGAGGGAAGCTCTGAAAAATGATAGCGTTGAAACGGGCGCATAGAGCGGACAAGATATTAGGTTTGGTCTAAAAATTCGATTCATCACGCCATCGGCGAATCATCCACACATCACTTGGTTTGTCGCGTATTAGGCTGAGATTTACGCGCCCGTCCAAGCGAATGACATCGCTGGCATTGAAGGTAATAGTCAGGTTAAAGCCGCGTTGTATAGTTGTATTGAGGGAATCGCCACTCGAAAAAATGATTTCGTTCCAGACTAAATCCAGTGTTTGGGCAGTTCGGAAGAGTCCATTGGTGGAGAACATTTCTTCGTCGCGTCCCCATGTTACGTCCACATTGCGGTCGTAATTGCGATAGATAAAGACGAAATTTGGTGCGAGAAGTTGTCCGTAGGTGAGAGTGTCTTTGAAAATGTAAGCATACCGAAAATTTTGAAATACGCCGTCGAGAGTGCGTTGGTCGCCTAAAAGCGAGCCACTGCTCTGTTGGGCAAGACGTGGGGCAAAAGGATTAAAGCACGAGGAAACAAAGCCCATCGCGCCGATAAGAACAATGACCACGACAAAAGATTGTACAATATGCCGTTGCTGAAGCGTCATTACTGCTAAAAAAGGTTGCCAATAAACAGGTACTGCCGATGAAAATGCGAAAAAAATCTGACCTACCGACGAAAATTTGTTCCCAATGCGGTCGCCCTTTTGCATGGCGAAAAAAATGGGAGCACAATTGGGATTCCGTGCGCTATTGCAGTGATGCCTGCCGTAGGAAAAAATATCCGACAATGGATAAGCAGCCTTGAGAAGAGAACTTTTGGTGCAGTTTTTTTACCCCTAGCCCACAAGCACACATGACTTTTCACCAATGACTTTCCGCAAATTATTGTATTTTTGCGCACTCCGAGAGAGATAACATAACGAACATTCAAAATTGTGCATTTCCCCATTTTACTTAAGATGTGATATGAAACTTACGTTCTCCCAGACAACGCTTTTGGAGACAAAAGCCGATGTGTACGTTGCGTTTATCCCCAGCAACGAAAAGCGCTTCGCTGAAGCACAAAAACTCATCGCCAACGATTTTCCTGAAGCAAAAGCGCTTTTTGAATCCGGTGATTTCAAAGCAAAATCAGGCAGCGTTGCCATGGTTTACAGCGGGAGCAAGACCAAGCAGACTGCACGCCTTCTCGTGGTGGGAATCGGCGAGATGGAGAAAGTTACACTGGAGGGGCTGCGCCGTGCCGCCGCCGCCGCCGCAAAAGCTGCGACAGGCAAAAAACTGAAATCGCTCGCCGTCGGCATTCCACCCGGTCTCGCGATTGAAGCAGAAGGCTTTGGTGAGGCAGTAACCGAGGGCTTTTGTCTGGGAGCGTACAAATTCACTCGCTACTTCTCGGACAAAGAGCGCTTGAGCAATACGCTTGAGCATATCACGTTTTGCAGCGATAATAAAAAACTCCTTGCCGATATAAAAAAAGGCGCCGAATATGCGAATACGGTCTGTGGTGGCACACTGCTTGCCCGCGCACTTGGCAACACACCGGATAACGATATGTATCCTGAAAAGCTCGCCGACGCTGCTCTGAAAGCCGGCAAAGACGCGAATTTCAAGGTGACGGTGCTAGACAAAAAGAAAATCGAAGCGCTTAAAATGCAAGGACTTTTGGCGGTGAATCAAGGTAGTAAGCGCCCTCCGGTCTTTATTGTGATGGAATACAATGGCGGAAGCAAAAATGACAAGCCAATTGTGCTCGTCGGCAAAGGCGTTACCTTCGATACCGGTGGTGTTTCGATAAAGCCTGCCGCTGGAATGGGCGAAATGAAAATAGATATGCACGGTGCGGCAACGGTTATCAGCACGATGACAGCCGTGGCACATCTTGGCTTAAAAGTAAACCTCGTCGGTATTGTTCCCGCCACAGAAAATATGGTGAGCGGCAGCGCAGTTGTGCCGGGCGATGTGATTGTCTATACCAACGGCGTGAGCGTGGAAGTCGATAATACCGACGCGGAAGGGCGCTTAATTCTTGCCGATGCGCTACTCTATGCCCAACGCTACAAGCCCCAAGCCTGCATTGACCTTGCGACGCTGACGGGTGCTTGCGTTGTGGCACTTGGCACGGTTACAACGGGCATGATGGGAACCGATGCCCAGCTCAAAAGCCGCCTCAAACTTGCCGGAGACTACACGCACGAGTACGTCTGCGAACTTCCGCTCTACGAAGAATATGAAGACCTTATCAAAGGCGACATCACGGATATCAAAAATGCTGGCGGACGCTACGCCGGAGCTATTACCGCCGCGCTTTTCCTGAAGCGCTTTGTGAGCGATATGCCGTGGACGCACCTTGATATTGCCGGCACGGCAATCCTTTCTTCCGAGAGCGGCTATCTGCCCAAAGGCGCATCAGGAGTGGGTGTACGACTTCTGTGCGATATGCTCAGGAAGTGGAAAAGCTAAATTGTTTTTACCGTCTGCCAATCCCCTAACCCTTTTTTTCACTATCTCTTTGTTTTTGTTATGAGTGTTTCCTTTATTCGTGCCTTGCTTCGGCAAGGCGTAGTGCGTTCGGCGAGTGCATTGTGCTTGCTCCTACTCTGCGGAAGTCTTGCTGCTTCCCTGCCGCTTCAGGCGCAAAAAAAAGGTGCGAAGCCGGGAACCCCGGCAGCTTTGCCCACAGCCCCTGCCCCACCAGCTCCTATGGTTGCTCCGGCAGTTCCTACGGCATTGCCCACACCCGAAAAATTTACCTCGGTCGAAGGCATAACGGAATATCGTCTGCCGAATGGCTTGCGCATTTTGCTGTTCCCCGATCAGTCAAAGCCAACCATTACTGTCAATATCACATATCTGGTAGGCTCACGCCATGAAAATTATGGTGAAACCGGTATGGCACACCTTCTGGAGCACCTTGTCTTCAAAGGCACTCCTAAGCACACCAATATCCCCGAAGAGCTGACGAAGCACGGCGCTCGCCCCAACGGTACGACGTGGCTTGACCGCACGAACTATTTTGAGACTTTTTCGGCGACCGATGAAAATCTTGAATGGGCGCTTGACCTTGAAGCAGACCGTATGGTAAATTCCTTCATCGCCAAAAAAGACCTTGAAAGCGAAATGACCGTTGTGCGAAATGAATTTGAGTCTGGCGAAAATAATCCGTTTAGCATCCTCTTGCAGCGCATTATCTCCGGTGTATATCTTTGGCATAATTACGGCAAATCCACCATTGGCTGCCGCGCCGATTTGGAAAATGTGCCGATTGACCGCTTGCAAGCATTCTACCGCAATTACTATCAGCCGGACAACGCAGTCTTGCTTGTTGCGGGCAAATTCGACGAGAAAAAGACACTGGCGCTCATTACTAAATACTTTGCGCCCATTCCTCGCCCTACACGCTCATTGCAAAAAACGTACACTCAAGACCCGACACAAGACGGCGAACGCGATGTAACACTGCGCCGCACGGGTGACATTCAAATTGCAGCCGCAGCATATCACATCTGCGCAGGTTCGCATCCCGATTTCCCAGCGCTGGAAGTGCTTGATCATGTTCTTTCTGAAGAAGGTACAGGAAGGCTCTACAAAGCGCTTGTGGACACAAAAAAAGCCAGCAGCGTTGGTGGTTTCTTGTTCCCGCTTCGTGAACCCGGCGTCATGTTTTTCTCAACGGAAGTTCGCGTACAAAATTCATTGGATTCTGCACGTCATATCTTCCTCGCAACGCTGGATTCGGCAGCAAAAATGCGCGTAACGAAAGAAGAAGTTGAACGTGCCCGCGCTTCGCTGCTCAAAAATGTGGAATTGACGCTGAACAGTTCCGACCGCGTGGGCCTGCAACTCAGCGAATACATGGCTCAGGGTGACTGGCGCTTGTTTTTCCTCCGCCGCGACCGCCTTACGAAAGTAACGCCAGAAGACGTGCAGCGCGTGGCAGCTCTCTATCTGAAGCCATCCAATCGCACAACGGGCGTGTTCCTGCCCACAGAAAAACCCGACCGCACCGAAATTCCTGCCACACCTGATGTGGACGCGCTTGTCAAGGATTACAAAGGCAGTGCGGCAATCGCAGAAGGCGAAGCATTCGACCCCTCTCCGGCAAACATCGAAGCCCGCGTAAAACGTCAACTGCCGGGCGGCGAAATGGGACCACTTTCGGTAGCACTTTTGAGCAAAAAGACACGCGGTGGTAGCGTTGCAGCCCGCATCACGCTTCGCTTGGGCGACGAGCAAAGCCTGATGAACAAAGGAACAGCACACGAAATAGCCGCACAAATGCTCTTGCGCGGCACGAAATCGAAAACGCGCGAGCAAATTCAAGACGCTATAAACAGCCTCAAAGCACGTCTGAACGTATTCCCAAGCGGACAAACTGTTGTTGCCAACATCGAAACAACACGCGAAAATCTGCCTGCACTGCTGAAACTCGTGGGTGAAGCATTCCGTGACCCGACATTCCCCGAAAAAGAATTTGAATCGCTCAAGCAAGAAACGCTTGCGGGTTACGAAGCACAGCGTAGCGAACCAAGTGCAGTGGCACAAATTGCACTTCAAAAGCATTTGCTACCGTACCCAAAAGGACACATTATGAGTGTCAATTCGGTTGACGAAAGTACTGCGCTTCTGAAAGCTCTCACGCTTGCCGATGTGAAGAATTTTTATCAAGATTTCTATGGTGCATCGGAAGCACAAATTAGCGTTGTAGGCGACTTCGACGAGGCGGAAATTGGCAAACTTACCCGCGAACTTTTTGGTTCGTGGAAAAGCCCCAAACCGTTCAAGCGTATTGAATCTCAGCGTAAAGACGTTGCAGCAATCAACCAAGCACTCGAAACCCCCGACAAAGCAAATGCCTTTTTCATCGCTGGCGTAACAATGCCACTTCGCAACGACGACCCCGATTATCCGGCGCTTGTGTTGGGTAATTATATGCTCGGTGGCGGCTTTCTCAATTCTCGCCTTGCCGTGCGGATTCGCCAGAAAGACGGTTTGAGCTATGGTGTAGGTTCGCAGTTGAGCGCTTCATCGCTCGACAAGTTTGGTACGTTTTTCTCGTTCGCTATCTATGCACCGCAAAATGTAGAAAAGCTAGAAAAAGCCTTCAAAGAAGAGATCGACCGCGCTTTGAAAGACGGCTTCACCGACGAAGAAGTGAAGTCCGCAAAATCAGGCTATTTGCAATCGCAAACCGTGAACCGCTCACAAGATGCAGGCTTATCGAGCCGCTTGAACGACTATCTTTTCATCAAGCGTACTTTGGCGTGGGATGAGGACTTCGAGAAAAAAATCGCTGCCCTCACACCCGACCAAATATCCCAAGCTCTGCGTAAGCATATTGACCCCGCAAAAATCTCTATCGTCAAAGCTGGCGACTTTGCGAAAGCAAAGGCAAATAAAGAAGCTACTGGGAAATAAAAGTATTCGTTTTCTTTTACCTAAAGCCGTCGTAGCTTAAGCCAAGCCGCTTCAACCATAGTTTTGAAGCGGCTTTCTTTTTTGTTAAAATTATTTTTAGCTAAGGCTAAAATTTATTTTCACAATTACTAACTCTTTGCTATTTTTGTACCAAAGAATATTTACGGAATTAAACAATCAAGGTGCAATCATGTCTATCGAAAACAATCTTTGGTTTGATGTTGCCGTCATTATGACAATATTTCATGTCGGCAATCTCTTTTTCGGACATTTCGAGGCACACAAGCCTGTCTGGAAGCGTTTGCTAAAGGGGGCATTGTTCCTCGCATTTGTGCTTGTAATGTCGTCGTTTGGACTACGCACGATTGCGTACAGTGTAATTTTTGGGCTGGGAGCGATTATGATTGGTTATGTTCACGGCTATTGGCTTCCCAAACATGGTGTCAATGGTTGGACAGCCGAGCCAAAAGAAAAATATTACGAACTGATTGGACACAAACAACGATGAACTTCCTACAACACATTTCTCACGCCTGTATTGTCGCCGCCGCATTGCTCAGTGTTTTTTTGATACCACATCACACGCAAGCCCAGCAGTTGTGCACCATACAGGGCAATATCAAAGCTGCAATCGAAGGCAGCGGTGCAAGCGACCGTGCAAAAGAAGCCATCGGCTTCGCAACTGTGCGGCTTGTGGGCACGAAGTTTGGTGCGCGGGCAGATTCTTCCGGCACATTTCGTATCCTGAATGTACCGGAAGGCTCTTATACGCTGGAAGTAAAGCGTATCGGCTGGAAAACACTCACTAAAAACATCACCCTCGCAGCCTCACAGAACATCGCGCTGAGCCTCACAATGAAAGAAGATAAGCGCGTTACAGAAAAACTTGTGGTAACCGGAACAATGCGCGAAACCCTGATTTCCGATTCACCTGTTATGGTGGAAGTCTATACACCTACATTTTTGAAAAAGAACCCGACAGCGTGCCTCTTTGATGCGCTGCAAACGGTGAATGGTGTGCGCCCGCAGCTGAATTGCAGTATCTGCAACACCGGAGACATCCATATCAACGGCTTGGAAGGTGCATACACGATGGTGATGATAGATGGAATGCCGATTGTCAGCGGACTTTCAACGGTTTATGGCTTGAATGGTATCCCCAGTAGTCTGGTGGAGCGTATCGAAATTGTGAAAGGTCCCGCCTCGACGCTCTATGGCTCGGAAGCGCTGGCAGGCATTATTAATGTTATCACCAAATCACCCGACAAGGCGGCAACAGTGGCATTTGACGTGTTTTCTACATCGTGGTTGGAACACAATATGGATGCAAGCGCAAAGTTGAAACTTGGCTCACTGACGGGACTTCTGGGCATAAACTATTTTCATTTCCAGCACCGCGTGGATAATAACGGCGACGGCTTTACCGATGCGACCTTGCAAGAGCGCCTTTCGGCTTTTACAAAGTGGACTGCGGAGCGCGACGACGACAAAGGCGAAACCTCACTTGCGGTGCGGTACGTCGCCGAAAACCGTTTCGGCGGTGAGATGAATTGGTCGCCGGAGTTTCGCGGCGGCGACAGTATTTATGGCGAATCAATTATCTCCATCCGCGCAGAAGTGATTGTTGCATATCAACTTCCGATTCCAAATGAAAAGGTCGTCTTGCGCGGTTCCTTCACGCATCACCATCAAAATTCGTACTACGGCACGACACCGTTTTTTGCCACGCAGCAAATTGCCTTCGGACAACTTACATGGGAAAAAACGCTCTGGGAAGCTCATCAATTCTTGTTCGGCGCAGCAACGCGCTATACGTTCTACCAAGACAACACTGCCGCAACAAACGACATCAATGGTCGCCCCATGCCGCAGAATATCGTGCTTCCGGGTGTGTTTGTGCAAGATGAAATTGCGCTTGCGCCCGAGCATACACTGCTTTTGGGCGCGAGATACGACTGGAGCAGCGCTCATGGCAGCATCGTTACGCCTCGCATCAACTACAAATGGAAATCCGACAACGACGATGTGGTTCGGCTTTCGGCGGGGAATGGCTTTCGGGTGGTGAATATATTCACCGAAGACCACGCAGCACTGACAGGCGCACGGCGCGTGGTGATTCGCGAAGCGCTGAAGCCGGAAATGTCCTACAATGCGAACGTCAATTATTCAAAAGTACTCACACTGCCGGAAGCCTCTATTACGCTGGATGCATCCGCGTTTTACACGTATTTCACCAATAAAATTATTCCCGATTACGACACCAACCCCGACGAAATTATTTACGACAATCTGCGTGGATATGCGGTTTCAGCGGGCACGTCGCTGAACCTAGACGTGGCGCTTACCGATGTGCCGCTCAAAATCATGCTTGGCATAACTGCGCTGGACGTGTTCAATGTTGACGATGGCGTGAAGACCCTACCTGTGCTGGCGGAACGGTTTTCGGGAACATTTGCCGTCAGCTATGCCTTGAAGGATATTGGTGTTTCGGTGGATTATACCGGCGCAATTTATGGTCCGATGCGGCTGCCTATCTTTGAAAACGACCCACGCCCGGAGTTTTCACCGCTCTTTAGTCTGCAAAATATCCAATTCACCAAGACCTTCGATGAGGCTTCTTCGGAATGGAAATCGTTGGAAATCTATGCCGGCGTGAAAAATTTGCTCAATTACACGCCACCGGCAAATTCCATCATGCGCCCGTTCGACCCCTTCGATAAGCGCGTGAACGACCCGGTGAGCAATCCCAATAATTTCACCTTCGACCCAACTTACGTGTATGCTTCGTTTCAGGGCATTCGCGGTTTTCTGGGTATTCGCTGGCGCTTGGAGTAGTCCTTTCGCAGTACTTTCCTTCCTTCACACTACCCATACTTGAAGGCAGATGATTCTTGAGCTACCCGAGACTAATGCCGTTGTATATCTCCCGTGCTAACATAATCTGCCTGAGTCCGCTTGATTGCTGTTAGGCAAACGATTGTTCGTTTCGTCAGACGACACAAATTTCAGCGCGGTTCTTGCATTTAGGATTGGTAAAAAAGGTTCTCAATGCTTGTAGTTGGAATCAATTATTGTATCGAAAAATTCAAACACCTCCCCATCAAACTGTTTTTACCATTGCATACAAGCCACAAAGATAGTAACTTCGTGCCGATTGCTGTGCTGATTGATGCGTCGCTTCATGGAAGCACTTCGTAATTCGCAATTCCTCATTCGTAATTTCCAAAGTATATGCACACTGTGTACGTCGTCGAAGATGAAGCAAATTTGCAATTGCTTCTTGAGCATAATCTCAGTTCTTTTGGCTATAATGTCCGCGTTTTCACGCGCGGCGAAGATTTCCTCAAAGAACTTTCGCCGGACGGCATCAATGCTGCTCCGTCGCTTGTGCTGCTCGACATTATGCTTCCGGGCATGAGCGGCGTGGAAATTCTCAAAGAATGTAAAGCCCGATTCCCCGAAACGCCAGTAGTGATGCTCTCCGGGCAAGGACGTATTGAGGTGGCAGTGGAAACAATAAAACTAGGCGCATTCGATTACTTACAAAAACCTCTCGACCTGACCAAACTCGAAATCACCGCCCGTAATGCTATTCAGATGTTCTCCCTGACGGGCGAGGTACGCAAACTCTCGGAAGAATCCACCGAACGCATAAAATTTGCGAACATGATTTCGGTTGGCGACGCAATGCAAAGCGTCTTCAAATTAGTCAAGAAAGCACAGAACACCGATATTGCAGTGCTGATACAGGGCGAGACCGGCACAGGCAAGGAACTCATCGCACAGGCGCTCCACGAGGGCACACGGCGTGCAAGCGCACCCTTCGTGGCACTCAACTGTGCTTCTATCCCGAAAGACCTTCTGGAAAGCGAAATCTTTGGGCACGAGCGCGGCGCGTTCACGGGCGCGATTCAACGCAAAATCGGGAAATTCGAGCAAGCAAACGGCGGCACACTTTTTTTGGATGAAATCGGAGAATTAGATTTAAGCCTCCAAGCCAAGCTTCTGCGCGTCTTGCAGACGAAGCAGTTCGAGCGCGTGGGGGGCAGCGAAGTCGTTACGGTGGATATTCGTATCGTCTCGGCGACGCACCGCAATCTCCACGAAGCAATCAAACAAGGCACATTCCGCGAGGATTTGTACTATCGCCTTGCGTCCTTCCCCGTCAAGCTCCCACCCCTCCGCGAACGCACCGAAGACATTCCAGCATTGGCGCAGTATTTCCTCGAAAAATTTGCCATGCGCTACGACCAGCCCGCACGGAGCTTCAGCCCAAAGGCAATGCGCATTCTCACGCACTATCACTGGCAAGGCAACGTCCGCGAACTTGAGAACACCATAGAACGCGCTGTGGTACTATGCGAGACCAAAATTGTGACCGAAGAAGAGCTACACTTACTTGCCGGAACACCCGAAATTCCCGATTCACCCGGCGACAAGCCCACAGAAATTCATTTTACGGCAACATCCGGAACCATTCTCCCGCTCGACAAAATCAAAGAGCAAGCAATTCGTATCGCCCTTGAAATCACGGGCGGCAATATTCAAGAAGCTGCGCACAAACTAGACATCGGGCGTGCCACGTTCTACCGAATGTTGGAGAAATACAACATTGAACACTGAGAATTGCATAAGTCCTCAATGCTGCTAAAAAAAAACAAGTAGCAAATAGCCCCGCCTCCGTCCCTTCGGTAGCACTTTTTATCCAACAAGCGTGTAGTATTCCACTTTTTCGTGTGAATACAGACGTACCAGACCTATTCTCACCAGTCGTATCAGCAGCCGTATTGCGCGGCGCTCCGAGATATTGGCAATAGCAGCAAACTCCTTTGCAGTAATTTTATTCTTCGCTTCCAGATACTCAAATAGCCGCTTTTCGTGCTTACCGATGCTCAGCGTGACTTCCGTGTCGTCATTGCTTGCCTCCAGCACTTTTATCACTTCTTTGCTTGCCTGAAGTGCTGCTGCTCCCTCGCGCACAAAAACAGGACGTTCGTGGCGTTTATCCAGATTGTTCCCATGTACATCCACCGTCAGACGGTGCGGTTTTTCGTCGCTTTCTTCCACACGCACCACCACCACATCTTTGTACTCAATGTTCACAATCTCTATTTCTGGCTCCAAGGGCGGGTCAATAAAATAGCGGCAGACCACTTCCAACTGGCTGATTTCTTCCTTTTCACTGCGGACTCCCACAATCGTTTTATCATCGTCCACGCCCATCAGCAAATACCCGCCTTTGCTGTTCGCAAAAGCAATCAGTTCCTTGGCTATTTTTACGTCCGATGTGAATTTTCGCTTAAATTCAACCGTCAGCGACTCGCCGCCGGCAATCATTTCGCGGAGTTGATGGCGTTTCATGGTGCAAATTGATTTGACTTTCTGGAGTGCGGAATATATTCCGCCTCTCTACTCATACTTCGCAGACCTACGTGATGCGGGGATACATTCCGCATTCCGATTTATACACCACCAATATAAAACAAAACAGCACCGTACCCAAAGGGTACGGTGCTGTTTTTTACCTGTTATGAGAACTAACAGATGAGGCAATTAAGCCGCATCAATTAGTTTTTGATAACTTTCATTGCAGAAGCGTTTACGCCGTCATTGATTTGAACGGTGTAAGCACCTGTTGCAAGGTTAGCAATATCGAATTCACGGCTGTAAACTTCGCCTGCGCCAACTTCAAAGTTGACCGAGCGAACCACTTGACCGAGCATGTTGACTACATTCACGCGAACGGTACCAGCTTTTGCAGCTTGAGCCTGTACGGTGAAGCGTTCAACTGTCGGGTTCGGCGATACGCTGAAGCCAATTGCAGCCGGATCAACAGCTACGCTGGTGATGCTGTTACGAACTGTGACGTTGAATTGGTCGGTAGCAAGACGACGTTGACCGTCAGTTTGTGTTGTGCCATCGCTAGCAACAACAGTAATTACTGCGGTTGCGCCAGCTGCAGCGCCCGGTTGTACTGCATAGTACAGGGTTGGACGAGGATCGGTAGCACCACCAACAACGGTCGAATCCAAATCACGTACACGTACCGAGACAATGGTTGCATCGGATGATGTAGCGGTGTACGTCATCGGATTGTAGTTGTCATCGTAGAATACGAAGCCTGGAACGTTATCAGCACGCCATTGTGGCGACTCAAGTTCGATACGGTCTTCTGTTGCAGCTGTACCGGTCGGACGCAAGAGTTGTTTGTCTTGGATCGCGTTGGTAATTACCGGTGGTACCGGAGCTGGGTCGAGAAGAACAACAAAACCGGAGTCAGCAGCATTGGTGCGGTCAACATCATAGATTGTGGAGTTCAATGCATCCGGTGGCAAGAGATTCAATACTGCCAAGCGGACACCTTGGATACCAGGATTACGTGGCCATGATTGGTCACTGTAACGAGCTGTGAAGTTAACAAGCTGTTGTGATACGCCTGCATCCAAGAAGAATGTAGCCGGCACACCAGGTGCGGTTACGTTCACTGTGGATTGAGCGCGACCAGCAGGGGTCGTGTTCGGAGCCAAGTCGCCTTGGAGACCGTTGATAGCAACCGGGGTCGGAGCCGGGAAGGCAGGTGTTGTCACCACGCCAGCCGGAAGCGGAGCCGGAAGCTGAAGTACTGTTGTGCCAATGTTCGGAAGCGGACGCAAGTTAGCGCGATTGGTAATTGCATAGGTAGCAGGGTTAACAGCGCTTGAAGCATCAAAGTAGGTTACAGTGTAACCAACAGTAATGTCATTTGCAACTTGACCCGGATCGCGGCTTACGCGGAGCGAACCAGACTGAAGTGTGTTGTTACCGCTAATGTAGGTGCGAGCACGTTCTTGAAGAACAAGAGCGTTCGTACCAACTTTAGCTGCACCGTTTGCAGGAGCGCCAGCTTGACCAGCATCCGGCACGGAGAAGCTCACGCGCGGAACAGGCAAGAAGGTGGTCGTAGCAGTCGTTACCGGCGGGATCGGACGGAAGAGTCCGGTAGCACCAGAAGCGAGCGGAGCACGTACACCAGGGAGTGCAAGGTCTTCAAAGGTCAGAACAACGTCTTTACCAAGCGGATCGATTGAAGCCGGACCGGTTGGGATAAAGTTGTTGAAGGTGTAGAGACCAAATACAGCTTGAGCGGATGTACCGGTCGCAGCATATGCTTGGTTGTTTGCTTTCACATACGGATCAGCAGGGTTTGACTGCGTGAACTGGAATGTACCAGCAGCATTGCCAGGCAAGCCTTGTTGAGGCGTGCGGAAGGTAATGTTTGCCGTACCGCCATTGTATGCGTTCGGACCATTGTCAACGCGGTTGCCGAATTGGTCAACAGCTTGAACATAGAACCATGTACGAGGATCGCTGTTGTTCGAGCGACCGATGTACATTCTTGATGGCATGCGGTCTGGTTGGTTACGGTTATAGATATCAGGAACGATAACCGGAGCAATACCAACAGCAGCACCCGGAACGATGTGAATCGTAGCCGATGTGTTACCAGGAGCATTGCCATTACCAATCGGAGCGTTAGGATCGAAGTTACCGGTAGCAACAACAAGTGTTACGTTGCTCGAGGTAGCGCCCCAAATTTGGAAGTTCGGGAACGATGCAAAGTGCGAAGCAACTTGTGGGTTGTTGAACGGAGCATAGCCCGAACCTGTCGGAGCAAGTGCCGGTGAAACAAGTGAAGCACGGCTATTGAGCAGGTTGTTACCTGTTGGCAAGTTCGCCGGATTTACTTGTTGTGCTGTTTGAGGAGCCTGTGTCAAACCGTCGCCGCCTGCACCATACACGCGGGCAATACCAGGCTGTGCAAGTTGAGGAGCGCCAGCTGTTTCGAGACCAAGGTTACCCAAGCCCCAAACAACCGTCGAGGTAGCAACTTGACCAACAAGCGGTGTGCGCTGCTGATCAACTGGAGGCGAACCACCAGCGATAGAAATCGTTGCTGTCGTCGGGAAGGACGAGAAGTTACCGAAACGGTCTTTTACAATAACGGTGATGCTACCAAAGCCAGGAGTAGCATATGGGAATGTTACGGTCTGACCAACAACAACGCCGTTTGTCGGAACACCCGAGCGGTTTGTTGGGATAGAACCGTCATAACCAACGATACCGTTAACGGCATCTACTGCTACGTTACCCGGAGCTGCAAGCGGACCAGCGGCACCAGGATACAGATTCGTTGCACCAGTGTTGTTCGCATTTTGCGTAGCAAATGTTACGCTGAATGGGAAACCACCTTGGAGCGAAACCTGTACGGCTTGGTTATCGCAATAGGTAATCGTGGAGGTTGGGTTAGCAACCGGAAGAGCAAATGAACCACCGTTTGCTGCCACTACTTGCGCGTCGAGACGCGGAAGAACGGAAGCACCAAGCTGGGTTGCATCGCCAACAAAGTCATTCACCAAGGTGAAGGTAATTGTTGTCGAAGCCACACCGTCAAGACGGACGTTCGGCCACTCAAAGCGACCACCAACCGGACCACCGGTGGTAGCGTTTGCTGTCAAACCACCATTACCAGCAAGTGCACCAATGCGACCTGATGGGAAGCCATTGTTACCTTGGAAGAGTGACGGTACGCCAGTATTCCATGGACCAAGTGTACCATTGCTTACTTGACCAACAACAAGCGAAGCGCCTGTGGAGAAGTTCGTCGTAGCAACGTTACCAAATTCGTCAAGAAGGTCTGCAATGATTGTTGCGTTCGTAGCATAACCTGCTTTGAACGGTCCAATGATTGCGCCATACTGCTCAGCCGTAGCTGCGCTGATACCACCACCGGTTGCAAATGAACCGAACGGCGGCGGGAAGCCTACGATATCTTGACCTGCTGCTACGCCAAAGCCACTACCCGGACGGTCGCCGAAGCTACCACCAAAGCGTTGACCACGAAGCACCAAGCAACGAGGAGCAGGAATACCGATTGCCCAGATTTGGAAACCAGCTTGCGGATTTTGTGGGTTCACTGCATCAGGCAAACGACCGCTAGCCGGATCACCGGTTGCGAAGTTACCTGTGTTAAGAACAGTTGCACCGTTTACAACTTGGGTAGGACCGGTAATCGTCAATTGCTTAACGAAGTTATAGGAATCCAAACCAACGAGTTGTTGAGCGAAGAGTGCTTGGAACGGACCGATGAACGGTGAGTTCGGAGCGATAAGCGGTTGACCTTGAGCACGGAACATGTTCAATGATGCCGGCGGAAGACCTGCTGTCGTACCGTTCTCGTTGTTGAGGTCGGTGTCGATGTATTGCAGGCGGATTTCCGAACGTGCCATGAGAATATTCAATGTGCCGGTGGTTTCTACTTGCCAGTAGCGGTCAGCTGTGCGAACGCCCGGACGGGTCGAAAGCGCACCGTTGAGACCGTTACCGCGTGTCTGCCAACGACGAACACGGAACTGAGCCGGGTTTGCTGTTTGGTAGATGTACGCGCCAAGACCAGCAGGGTTCTCGCTTACTTGGTTGATACCAAGATTTTGGTTCATCGACTGGACGTTACGGCCAGAGGTGAGACCAATATACGCACGAACATTGCGATGGTTGTTGATAACCGATGACGGACGGGTCGGGTAAACAGGAAGCGGATCGCCGGTGCGGTACGGTGCTGTTACAACACCATTTGTCCACGAACCAGGAGCGCTACCGTTGATGTTACCGTTCGAGAAGCCACGAGGCATGCCAACTTGGATAGCTGTCCAACGCGGACGACCACCGATGGAGTCAACATACTGTGTACGCTCGAATGCTTCTACAAGCATGGAGTTATTACCACCAAGCTCGATGTTACGACCGTTAAGGTCAATATCACCACGAGCGGTTGCGATTGTGCCATACACTTGCAAGCCGGAAATTTCCGGATTAGCAGTGGTAAGACCCGGAGCGTCGATGTTAATCGGGCTGCCGTTAGGATTGTTGGTGCTGTTGTCCAAGTTACCAACGAGCGTCATGACGTTCGAGGTAGCGCGGAGGAACGTTACGTGCTGAAGACCACTGCGTACATATGGAAGGTCAATGTTCCATGCATTGTTAGCACGGACAACGCCTGAGTTATATGAAGACGACGTGTGACCAGCATTAACGGTCAAGCTCGGACCACCAGGATAAACCTGATTGTTACCGGACTGGATACCAGCAGCAAGAGCTGTTTGGTTAGAAATAGCATCTGCGCCATAAACGATAGAAGCCAATGTAACGTCAGCATCGTTGGTCATTTCAGGACCTGCATTGAAGCGGTCTGTAGAAGCGCCAGCCAATTTTGCACCAGTTGGAACGCCAGCGAGCGACGAGGTATAGCTAGGTGCAAATGCTTGCAGACCAGGAATACCTGTTTCACGCGAAAGTTCTGTGTTACCAGTGTTTGTGTTATCAGTAGCTGCATAGTGTACGGGCTGAGGACCGTTACCGTTGGTGAAGGTAGCGCCTGCTGCGCCGGTAGCGTTGACAGACGAGCTGCCGCCGTTACGAGCTGAAGCAAGAAGGTTACCATCAATGGTTCCACCTGTACCGCCGGTGAAGACGATGTTCGAGAGTGAACCACCTACGATTGTACCAGCAAGGTTTGCCGGACCACCAGGACCACGAACAACTGCAGGAGTTGCTACGCTAGGATTAGCAGAAGCGTTACGAACGCCAGCTGCTGACCAATTGCTGAAGCTAGGATATTGCTCAGCACCGGTAGCCTCAGAAAGGACAACCTGAGCTGCAGCGTTATTAGCACCAACTTGTACACCTTGGAAGGTAACGTTTGCTTGGTCTTTCGAGATAATCGCCGTTGACGAAAGCACGAACAGATAGTTGAACGTACCTGCTACCGGAGCAGCAACGGTACCCAAATTCACTGTAAGGTTTTTGTTCGGGATGTTCAAGTTACCACGACGAAGTTCTACTACGCCGAAGTTATTGTAATCACCACGACGACCGAAGTCGTTTGCCGGGGAAACTACATATGCTGTTTGGGAAGCACCTGTGAAGGTCGGACCAACAACACGTTGTGTCGGGAAACCACCACGAACGCGACCGTCGAATGTACCGGTGAGAGAAACCGACGGACGAAGACCTACACCAGTTGTGTAGTAACGATCGTTGATTTTCGTAGCAGCATTAGCAACGTCCGGACGGGTATCAATATATGCTGTCGCCAATACACCAGGGGTGTTGGTAAGACCAATACCATTTTGGTTGTAGATAGCGCTTGCTTGATACAAGCCGGTTGAAGGGCTGATGGCGTTACGAGGCAAGTTTGCATTGGTTGAGTTTACATACTCAGGACCAAGAACAACTGTACCAGCTGTAGCACCGAACAAACCTGAAGTTTTGTTCAAGAAGTTCAAGTGAGCAATGTTAGCCCAGTTGATACCTGAAGCATCGAACGGACGGTAGTCAATTGTGCGGATAGGCAATGTCTGAGAAACGTTCGATGCGCAGTTCATCACAAGGTTGTGAGGACCTGTTACACCGGCAGGGAACTCGATTTGCGACATGATGTCGGATGCTTCGCTGTCATACTGCAACGTTGTGGTTGCGCTTGTATTGATAGCGTAGTCATGGATGCTGTTGGTAATTACCGGGAAGTTCCGGATAAAGTTACCACTCAAAACACCAGCAACGTTAGCAATACCGACAGTCGGGAAGCCCATCGGGCTACCGGAACCGTTCACACGGTCAACGGTCTGACGAATAACCTGACCTGTACGAGCAGCATCAAGTGTTTGCGAGCGGGTCGTGCCACCAGGCAAATAGGTATAAGCACGAGCTGTGTAGCCGTGGTTATCACCGATTGTGTTCAGGTTACCATCATATGTCGGTTCAGCAGGCAAGCCGTGAACGACACCAGGTTTGTTCCATGGGCTCATGTCGATTTGCTCACGGTTCAAGGAACCGGAGATAACCATACCGACAGGATAGGAAGCACCTTCAGGATACATATCCTGATCGTAGATGATAGGACGGGTAGAAGCAGTCGTGAAACCAACGAAGATAACCGGGTCAGTGTTGCCACCGTAAACCGACCACATCGTTTGAGGAACTGCACCGCTGGTAGGATCGCTATCAGCTTCTGTAGCAAGGTTCAAGGTACCACGGAAGGTCGTACCGATGTTGTTTTCCTGACGGAAACCATTCAAACCTGTACCACGAAGGTACACCAATGCTGGGAAGAAACCAGCTTTTGAGCGTGTAAAGCCGTCAGTTGCAACAGCAGCAGCTGCGTTGTTGTTGAACAACTCACCACCGGTTGGTTGTTGCAACCAGTACGGAAGACCTGAAGAAAGGTTAGCACCGTTGATAGTAACAACAGTACCGTCACCAGCTACGTTTTGGATACCGACACGTGCTTCACCTTGGAAGATGAGTGCGCGTGAGATGGTTACTGTGGTAGCGATGAGGAATTTGGTGCCCGAACCACGCAACACGAGGTGGCTGTAAGCAGCCGTCGTGGAAGGTTGGAAGAGAGCAGCCGTACCTACACCAAGACCGGCAGGAGCCGAACCAAAGTTTGCAGGGTCAATGACACCCGGACGCGGGTCACCAACAACAACAGCGTTATTACCGTTGAAGTTATTGTTGTACGGGTCAAAGAGACCGTTTTCACCAGCGTTTACTTGCACACCACCAGCTGTCAGGGTCGTAATCGTACCTGCAGGGTTGAATGACAAGAAGCGGGAGTCACCAACAAGCGTTTGATCGCCTGTACGTGAGTAGATAACCGTACCGTTGAAGCGTACGTCGTTCGCGCTAAGCGTACCGACAACACCAACGAAATCAAGAGCGCCACCTTCTTCAACCGCGAAATAGCGCATACGGGATGTTACACCGTATTCACCGTTCGGGGTTTGAGGAATAGCAGCTGACGTAGCGCCGCCCGGAAGAGCAGCACCTTGAACGGTGTAACCCCATGAAGCAGGAGCAACAGGTTGAGCAGCGTTACCAAAGTTGCTAGAGAATGTAGCAAGCGGCACAGCCGTACGACCGATATTACCGGAAACGATTTGCAAAATGGAGTTGTTCATAATCTGGATAGAACCGGATGTAGAAGCACCTTCATTTGCAAGCAAAGCTTCGCCTTCAAAACGCACTGTACCGCGACGGATCTGGATGATACCGGCGGTAAAGTTACCTTGGAGTGTACCAACAACGGTTGACGGGTCATCGGTTGGACCGGTGAATTGGTCAACGGAGAAGTTACGATCAACTACACGACCAAGGTCGAAAATAGCTGTCCAGAACGAGTTACGTCCCATCAGACCACGGAAGTTTGCTTCACGTGTTCTGTCGCCGGCATTAACAACTGCCAAACCACCAACGCCAAGGTTAGCTGTTTGAGCGGTGTTTGCAAAATAACCGGTAGCCGTAGCAAGTGTGGTTGACCACTCTTGCGGTTGTGTAATCACGCGAGTTACACCACGGAATACGATGGTCGAGCCAGTACCGATAGTAGCAGCAGTTACTTGGATATTCGCGTCGCGGTCGGTTTTGTCGAGCGCAGCGCCAGCATAATAACGGAGTTTACCGTACACGCGCAACTCCATGTTACGAGGCGTAGGAACGGTACCACCTGACGGCTCAAGCGAAGTATTCGGAGCCGAGAAAACGTCCATGTTACCAATACGGTTAAACGGATAACCGCCAAGCGTACCACCGGGGAGCGGGGTAGCAGTAGCGGAGTTGCCGGGTGAGAACGCGCTAAGCGTGGTGCTCACAGCGCCAAGGCTAGGCTGGGTCGTAAGACCGTTTGTACCACCGCCGGCAGTACCACCACCTTGAGCAGTCAACGATGTGCGGCTGTAGCCGTCACCGTCATACTTGTCAATGTTGTTACCAGCAGCGTCATACAAGAAACCTGTCGCAATAACACTACCGAAGGTCGTCGTGATAGACGCAGCAGTATTAATGTGGAGGTCATTTACCTCGAGGAACGCCCATGATTGCGCACCATTGTATTGGATTGCTTCCGTGTTTGCACGGGTAGCAACAATAGTATGGTTTGTTTCAATGAAAACGTTGCTCGCGCCGTTAGGCACACCAACTTCACGTGTGGCAGAAACCCACACACCAGAACGATAGACTTGCCATGTGGTCAAGTCCACCCAGCGACCGTTTCGAGTCGAGCGGAAATCTCGGCTCTCACCCTGTACTTCGGACTGCGCGGAAGATTGCGCATGAACCAAAGCAGGAGCTACCAAAAGAAATGCAGTCAACGCAACAAGCAAAGCGCTTGTGGAGCGACGCAATTGTGCTAGTACAAAATTCATTTATGTACTACTCCTTTAAGTATGGAAAAATATTAAATTGAAAGGGGTGGTGTTTTGAGGCGAAACAGTGTTGTAGGCGTTTTTGTAGGTGCGGGCGGACACTGTCAGCCGCCGCTTCTGTGAGGACATGAGCTATACATCTCCCGACACAGTACAAAAACCTTCAAGGACATCCCTGCCCTTGGTGCATTCTTTTATCCAGAGGAGACTATTACAAAGGATGTGCCAGAAGAAAAACTTGACACTTTTGGGCACGATTTCGGAGAAAATCTGACACTTTTGTGGTATTTTCCACACAGACAGGAAGAAAAAGTGTCAGATTTTTCTGACAGTGTGAAGAAGAAAATCTGACAGTTTTAGAGTTTGTTTGAAAACTCCTTTTCCCCTCACCTCAGTCCTCTCCCACAGGGCTATCCATTACCCACAAGCGTTGGAAGCGTTGCGAATACTGCCTCCAACAGCCTCCTTGACAAAGGAGGCGGCGAACGTAGTGAGCAGGGAATTTGCCCAGAAGTCGCTTCAAACCTCAAATCCCCCGTTCCCCCTTTGTCAAGGGGGCGAATGAGATGAACTTGTGTGAAGAGACTAGCCCAGAGCGCGAGGGCTTCAGAACAAATTGATTTTTATTATCTTAACTCCTTTTCCCTTGGGGAGAAGGTTGGGATGAGGGCTATTCACACAAAACTCTGTACACACTCATTTCTATCACTACCATTTTTCCTCACAAAGACCATAGAACTGCGAGGCTATGATGCCCAAAGAAATGACGCATTGGCTTATTGCCGAAGAAGTGGGAAGGCGGGTTTCCGTCGGCACGGACAATCCGGCGATGCTTCGTGTGGGAGCGATTGTCCATGATGTGCTCTATTACAGGAGTTTGGGCGCTAGTCCTCGCTGCGTTGCGGTCGCAAATTTCGTGCACGGCTCCGAAGGCGAGGATACCTTTACGATGGTTAGGAATTTGGCATCGGACAAAACGTTTACGCCTAACGGAACAGACTCTTTGCGGGCATTCTTACTGGGCGCAGTAACGCATATTTGCGCTGATGTTATTTTTCATCCCTACATTTACTACGCTTCGGGAAATCCTTCTTTGCCGAATATGCACTACGAAGTATGGAAAAATCATCGTGCCTTGGAATCCGCCATAGATAGCGCCTTCTGCCACGACAAGAATATACGACTTGATTCGGTGTCGCTTTACTCTGATATTACCCGCCAAAGGCACGATATCATGCCCATTCTCAATCTTCTTGCGCACGAGCAGCGCAAGTCGGGCTGGGAAATCCAATCTCTTGATTATTGGCGTGGCTACACAGCGCTTGCACGGCTGCGTCCAATACTGACACATAGTTTTCTCAATACTGTTTTAGATGAAAGCGAATTACGTTTGGGACGCTTGATGGACATTATTGTTCCTCCTGAACTGCATTCCTACATGGGCTTGCGGTACTCCGCGCAAAGCCCTTGGGCTGTGGCAGATATCCACACTCCATTCCGCTATCAGCACCCCGTCTCCGGCGAAGAACATTCTACAACCTTGCATGAACTTTTCGATGTAGCTGTGCGAGAGTCGGTGCGGGTGTGGGAACTTCTTGAGAAAACACTTCTTTGCGGTGCGCCGCTTTTGGAAGAAGGGAAATCGCTCGAAGTGGGTTTGCGGGGCGTTCCGGCGGCGGAGATGCGCTATTTTACTGTGTTGTGAATGCACGTTATTGGACATAACGGAGCAGAGGAATTTCATCTGGGACTGTTGAACTTTCAAAACACTTTTTTGTTTCATCATACCCCTCCCTCTCACCCAAAAAAAACAAGCACAGCCCGCCTCAAAGCAGACCGTGCTTATTTCTGTGTCAGCCTCATGTTTTAGTCGCGGTCGGTCAATATCTCCACGATGCGCTTGTTGGACAAGCCCTCGGCTTTCAATTTTTGAATCGTTGACAAGCGAGTTCCGCGTACGCCAAGTTCGGCTATATCGTCGGTTGAAAAGCCCAGCTTTTTCAACTCTTTTGCAGTTTCCGGCTTGATACCGCGCACGGCAATTTCCGCAATATCGTCTGCCGAAAAGCCCAAAGCCTTGAATTCTTTAGCAGTTTCTGCTTTGATGCCACGTGAGCCAAGTTCTTCGATTTCATCTTTTGAGAAACCGTGTGCTTTCATTTCTTTCACGTACTGAGGTTTGATACCACGTGAGCCGAAATCTGAAATCTCTTCCCGATTCCAACCCGCATCGCGCATGGACGAGATAGACTCCAAACTCATACCGCGCACACCAAAATCTTTAATGTCCTCAGCAGAAAAACCCTTTGCACGCATTTGCTTCACAAAGTCAGGTTTGATGCCAAGTATAGCAAAGTCTTTAATGTCGTCCACCTTCAAGCCTGCATTTTTATATGCCTTCACGGTTTCAGGCTTGATGCCGAGTACGCCCACTTCTTTAATATCCTCGACTTTGTAGCCGAGAGCCTTCATTTCTTTGATGTAGCCGACCCGAATGCCGAGCACACCATACTCTTTAATTTCCGAGACTGGCACTCCTGCTTCTTTGTACTCTTTCACCATCTCCGGTTTGATGCCGAGTACGCCCACTTCTTTAATATCTTCGACCTTGTAACCGAGAGCCTTCATTTCTTTGATGTAGCCGACCCGAATGCCGAGCACACCGTACTCTTTAATTTCATCCACCGGTACGCCTGCTTCTTTGTACTCTTTTACCATCTCCGGCTTGATGCCGAGTACGCCCACTTCTTTAATATCTTCGACCTTGTAACCGAGAGCTTTCATCGCAGCAACATACTCAGGATTAATACCAAGCACACCATATTCCTTGATTTCTTCTGCCGGTACGCCTGCATCCTTGAGTTCTTTTACCTTATTGGGACGGATACCAAGAACGCCGTATTCCTTGATTTCGTCGCTTTTGATACCCAATTTTTTCATTTCCTCGACGTACTCCGGTTTAATTCCCAGAACGCCCAACTCTTTGATTTCATCAAGCTTATAGCCCTTGCTTTTCATATCGGCAATGTAGTCGGTTTTGATGCCAAGCACACCGTATTCCCGAATTTCTTCGCCGTTCAAGCCCAGTTTCCGCGCCTCGCGGACAAAGTTTGGCTTAATTCCTAAGATAGCAACCTCAATGGCATCTTTTGTGGAAAGCTCTAATCCGGCAAGCTCACGGAGTTCGTCAAGTTTGACATCCGTTACAGCCATTGCGACCAAGTCGCGCTCATCCACATCTTTATAGCCAAGCGCTGTCAGTTTTGCACTAAAATCTTTGTTTGGCTGGAACGAGTAGTTTCCACGTGCTTCGCCATTTTTAGCATCGCCCTTAAAAACAAATGTGCCGGATTCTTTCGGAAGACGAAACTCAATTTCACCAGAGAGCGTCCGTGCACGCGATGCCTCTAAGCCCTGCACCTCATCGTAGCCTAATCGGTTGTACATCGTGCCGTTATAGTGATTGCGCCCCCATTTGTTTTTGGAGATGATAAGCGTCAAGGATTTTTCCTTGAACTTGGCTTCCCAAAAGCCTTCGGCGCTAATGGAGTTGTCGTCCGACCAAAATGAATGAGTGGTATTAGAATCGCTCGGAGCACTTGCGTTTGCCGCAAAACTCGGTGCCTCAGGCGCAGACGGCGCAGAAAGAGGGCTAATACGAGAAACAAGATTGGATGCGGCTTCCTGAGCACGCGCCATCATCGGCTCCACGAACGGCTTCACCACAGGTTGCAGCACAGGGCTGGCTGTGAGAGATAATGCAAAAATGGACGTAATAACCAGATACGCCGCCAAATACTCCAGAGAAAATGAACGTTCTGTCGGTTTACCAAGCAACCGTTTGACACGTGTGAGCAAGTGTCCGTCGTTCGCGCCCACGCCTGCGGTGGCAAAGTGTGCTTCATCGCTCACAAGGGAACGCTCTTCGAGAATTGCGAGCGCATGCGCCAGTGCGCGGCTGTCGCCACAAAGGTCTGCTGCAAGATCGTCGGCGGCGTGTTCGCGCTCTTGGCGTACCTGTGCCGACATCCACCAAACGGCAGGATGATAGAACATAACCGTTTCAATCACTGCTTGCAAAATGCTCATCAGATAATCCTGATACCGCGCGTGCGCGAGTTCGTGCGCGATAATAGCCTCAATATGCGCTGTTTGCAAACCAGTCAAAAAGCCCATTGGCACAAGAATCATTGGCTTGAGAAAACCGACAAGCATAGGTGCATTCGCCAAACCTGACTCCACAAGAAGCGGCGCACGGCGGAGTTCCAAGCGCTCGGCAAGCTCGGCGACGCGGTGCTGCCACTCGGCACTTGCCGGATGAGCACGGAAATGCTTCATTCGTTGTGCATAGACCATTCCACCCAGAAAGCGCAAGGCAAGACAAATAGCACCCAAAAGCCAGACCAGAACAAGCGCGGGCAGGTATTCCCGCACACGGTCGAGCCAAACCGCTTCACGCGAGAGATTCAACGGGGCAAAGCGTAAAGCGCGGAACCCCTTCTGCGGAGCGGCTTGGAGGGTATTATCAGTTGGCGATGATTTATCCGTCACCTGTGCTTTGTCCGGCGAACTGATGCCCGAAGAAGACTTGTCCATCTGTGTGGAAGCCGCTTCTAAAGCCGCCGTGTCAATGGCAAGCGGTTCATAGAGCGCAATAAAGGTGAGACATGTAAGCACCATCGTGGTCAGAAGTGCAATGGAAGCAGCGAGCGAGCGAGCGCGTGCTGAAGAGCGGCGCAACACAATCATCACCACGCCAAGCGTGAAGGCAATCAACGTCCCCTGCCAGAGCGAGTGAAGGAGCGTCCAACCGAGCGCGTCGGTAAATGTTGCGGGAAGTAAGGTTTGAAGCGAGTTCATAGTGCAAATCCTTTTGCAAAAAATGAGGTTACCGTTGATTGTTGTTAATTTCTTCATCCAAGAGCGCCCGTATTTGCTGGAGTTCCGAGGTCGAAGGTTTACTGGTGCCAAGCGCTTGCAGCACCAAATTCATTGCCGAACCGTGAAAGACCGATGAGAGCAGTTTGCTCACAAAGGCGCTCTGCACATCACCCTCGCGCACTGCTGCCGAATAGACGTGAGAACGCTGAGATTCATCGCGCGTCAGCAAGCCTTTATCAGCCATGATTTGCATGAACTTGAGCGTCGTGGTGTATCCAATCTCATCGCCCCCCGCGCGTTTGTTTTGCTCTTCGTTGACGGCGCGGACGGTCGCGCTGCCATATTTCCAGAGAACGTGGAGTATCTCCAGTTCTGCATCCGTGGGTTTGGGAATCATGATTTTCTCCGTGAAATGTGATAAAAGTGGTGTCAAAAAAAATCATCATACGAACATCTTCGTACAATATTACGAAACAGTTCGTAGAAAGTTGCAAAAAAAATTCCGGCGAGACTTATACCTGAAGTTCTACCAAATTGAAATAACATTCAGAAAGACTGTTTGTGGAATAAATGTTCATCGTGGGTTTAGAGTTCATTGACGTGGCTTTTGTATTCTTGCGCTTGTGCGAGAGTTGCGGCAAGTTCTTCGGTGCTCATCGCATTGAGGGTTTTGTACATAACGGCGATGCGTGGATTTTTCGCAAATTTCTCACGGTGACGGTGGTAAAAATCCCAGTATAAACTATTGAAAGGGCAAGCGTTTTCGCCATGTCGCTTTGATTTGTCGTAACGGCAGCTGGTGCAATAATCGCTCATTTTATCAATGTAATTTGCGCTGGAAACATACGGTTTTGTACCGACAATTCCACCATCGGCAAACTGGCTCATTCCTCTTGTATTCGTGATTTCGACCCATTCAATAGCATCAATATACACGCCCAAATACCACGCATCAACGTCGTCGGGGTGAACACCCAACAGCAAAGCAAAATTTCCCGTTACCATGAGTCGCTGGATATGATGCGCATATCCATATTCCAGCGACTGCCCCACCGCATGGCGAAGACAGTTCATTTCGGTTTTGCCCGTCCAATACCAGTCGGGAAGCGGCGCTGTATGGTCGAGGGCATTTTTGTGGGCATAATCGGGCATCTCCGCCCAATAAACACCACGCATATACTCGCGCCATCCGATAATTTGCCGTACAAATCCTTCAACCTGCGAATAGGAAATCTCTTCTTGGCGACTGCGCCATTCCTCGACGCAACGCTCGACAATTTCAAGTGGGTGCAGCATTTTGGTGTTCATAGCAAACGACAATCGAGCGTGGAACAGCGACCAGCCTCGTGTGGTCATTGCGTCTTGGTAGGTACCAAAAAGCGGCAAACAAGACACGGCAAAAAAGTTTAGTGTTTCCAGCGCTTCTTTACGGTTCAAACACCAAAGGAATTCTTTTTCATTTACCGTTCCAATGGTTTGAATACCGCTTTGTATGAGCATTTGGTGAATCTTGCTGAGGTCGTGCCGAAAAACATGAGGCTGCGGAAGCGGAAGGGCTTTGGGAAGTTTTTTTCGGTTTTCCGCATCATAGTTCCACTGCCCTGTCAGTGGCTCGGAGCCATCCATTAAAACCTTGTATTTCCGCCGCATGGAGCGGTAAAAAGTTTCTAATAAATATGTTGTTTTGTCCTTAAAAAGTTCGGCTACATCAGAGCGAGAACTAAGAAAATGTTCAGTATCATAAGCGGTGGTTTGAATGCCGCGCTTGTTGAGTAAATGGCAAAAGTTCGCAAGCTGTGTATCCAAACGGTATTCATCGGGAAGTTGGTATTGAAAGTGTGCTGCTTTGGCATTGGTGATAATGGCAAGGAGATTTTCGGGAAGTGTTTGTCTGTTATCGGGGTTATCAAGCGTGAGGTATGTGACGTTGTGCCCTTGTCGCTGGAGAAGGTTCGCAAAATCTCGCATTGCCGCGAAAAAGCCCAAAACCTTTTGAATATGATGCCGCGCATAGTCGGTTTCTTGACGCACCTCCATCATCACGTAGAGAACATCCTCGCGTACCTCTTGAAACCACGAATGTTGGGGGGAGAGTTGGTCGCCTAGAATAAGCCGAACGGTAAAATTGTTCATTGGAAATGACAGGTTTTGACGTGAATAAACATTCAGCGAGTCAGCCATGGGTGCTCGTGAAGTTCTACTTTTTACCGTGTTTTTTTACCGTGTAGGACTTTCGCAAATAGGCAGTTTGGAGTGCGGAAATTTATTTCCGCAGTAGAGTTAAAGCGTTATTCGGCGGAATTAAAATTCCGCACTCTGGCAGTTTGCGAAAGTCATACAGTGGTTTCGTGAGCAAGCGTGGTTTGGTGTGCAAGCGTGGTTGACTTGGGGCATTTGCGAACATTTAGAGCACGAGGTCAAAGATACCACAAACACCCGCACCAACAATAATTCCCCACGACAACGGCTCAGTAAAGCGGTTTTGGGGATGCCTTACAAACAACAAATGCAAACCCACATGAACGATACAAAAAATATCCCACGAGCGTATCAAACCTTGGTTGAGCGGTATGATTGCCAGAGACCAGCATATCCACACAAAAAGCGGGATATGGAGCAGCGTAAAGATGGCATAACCACGTTCATCCTCAAGCCATGATGTGAGCGGGAACATTAGCCATTCTTTGCAGCGAATGGCATCCAATTCGTGTGTGAAAAGAAAGCCGAGTGCGAGGAAGAAAAAGAGATGGTCGGGCATATTTGAAATTATTGAAAACACGTTGCAAAAAAAGCCTTGAGCGGCTCGGTAACTGCTGTTTCGCCCGGCGCACCAATGGCATTGTTAATACCTTCGTGGTCATATTGGTTAGCGGTAATGTGGCTTACAGAAACCCCTGCTCGTTCTAGTGCAGCAATAAAATCATCTGCTAGTGCGATACGATTCATTGTACCGCGTTTTGCAATAAAAAACCTCGGATAGCGCATTCCTGCTTGCAGGTTGTTTATGGGAGAGGCTTCAGCCCAGATTCTTGGGTTAGCACCAAACGCATTCAGGTAAACCTCATTGCCTTCTCGCGCTTGTTTTGCGACATCGTACCCTTCGGTATCTATACTTGCAACACCTCTAATCACCTGCAATGCAATGCTTCTTGTAGGTAAAAAAAGTGGGCTTGTTCCCGTCAAAGAAACCAAATGCGCTCCGGCACTATGACCAAGAAGGGCTATTTGCGAAGGATTACCTCCGTACTGAGCAATATTGGCATATACCCATTGCACTGCGTCTGCTACATCGTTGTTATGAGTAGGATACATAACACGAGTAGTGTCATTGCTTGGCTGTGCAGGGCTTAATCGATAGTTGATGCTGACAAAAATATAACCAAGAGAGGAAAATAGTGATGTTTTATTTTGTATGGAATTTGCTTTGTCGCCGATAGCAAATCCGCCTCCATGCACATAGATAACAACAGGTTTAGGCGCTGATGATTGCCCAAAATAGTACACATCCAAACTCAAGAGATTCGGATCAACGCCACGTATCGTTTTATATGCAATCGTTGTTTTGGTGTACGGTGGTACATCGGAATTTGTTGTGTTTCTGGTACAAGCAGTATTCAACAATACGTGTGCGATGATGACAATAATAATTATCACAGTTCTCATTGCTCTTCAGAAAAGGTGATACAATGGTGAAGTTGGGTAATCTTATTTTTGTGGTGGTACAGAACTCGAGCGCACCAGAAGATAAACCAATGGACTGAACGAACCCACAATCATTGTGGCGATAATCCAGCCCCAAGGATTGCGCCCTCGCGACGTGGCATCACGCCAAATCCAGATATTGATAAGCATTGCAGCAATGACCAAATCTACATAGATTTGAATCGAATGGTAACTGTGGACAATAGATGGGTACACTCCCGAAATCCCGTCATGCCAGATGGCAAAACCAGTCAGAATTCCAAAGAAAAGGAGCGTAATGACAATAAGAATCCGTTGCATAAATCTATGAAAAAAAATTGAAAAAGTGTGATTTTACTAACATTATGTACGTGCAGGTCGCCACAATGGACCAACCGCAATAAGCAATACGAGAACGTTGAACAGCGCATTAGAAGCATTACCCGACGCAATAGAACCCGCACTATCCAGCACAAACCACGACAATGTGCCGACAAGCACGGATTTACGCACTTCTTCCGGCGCTTTATCATAGACCCACACCGACAAGCACCAAATCATCACGCCCCAGCCCATGAGAAAACCGCCCGTCAGAGCAGACAGGAAGCGGGTTGTGGGAGCCTCGTAATTTTGCACGCCGTCAATGGGGAAACTCAGCAAATCCAGCGTCAGCCGCGCCGGTTCTGAGGTGGCAAGCATTGTTCCCAAAAAGAAAACGGGTCCAAACGAGCCGACAACAATGGCGGTGATTTTGAGCCAAAACTTATGGAAAGAGTGCGCCGTCAGCGTATTTGACGCCTTTTGTGAGGTGGTTGTGGAAGTGTTCATAGTGTTGGTGTTGTTTGACCAAACGTTATACAATGTTGAATTGCACAAACTTCCACAAATCCTTCTACATACTTTTTGACCTACATCAAATGTTTTTCATCAAATGCTATTCATCAAATGTTTTTCGCACGAAGCCGACTGAGGGTTTCCTGACTCATGCCCAAATACGAAGCAATTGTGCCAAGTGGGAAACGCAGCAGAATGGAAGCATCCTGCTTGAAAAGCTGTTCGTAGCGCTCTTGGGCAGATAAAAACTGTAAGGATAAGGCACGTTCTTGTTCCTGGATAAGATATTGTTCCGTAATTTTACGCTCCAGATTGGCGATGTCAATATGTTCGGCGCAAAGTCGCTCCATTTCCCGGCGGCTGAGGGAAATTGCTTCTACTTCTTCGAGCGTTTGGCAATATTCAAAGCACGGCTTTTGCGAGATAAAACTATAAAACGCCGTCGAGAAGCCGCCTTCAATGACGAGGCGCGTTACTACTTCTTTGCCGTCGGCGAGCGTAAATTGACGAATTGCACCTTTGAGCACAAAATACGCATGGCGAGCAATCTGCTCCGGCTGAAAAATAAAGTGATTGCGCGGGAAACGAACCATCTGCACCGACTGCAAAAACGCCTCTCTACTTGCGGGCGCAAGAATATGGAAAAACGGTAGGTCGATGCCTGTCATTGACTCCGAATGCGGCTCTGGTATGCCGCTCAGGCTTGGTTGAGAATGAGATTTGACCATTTGTAAGGTTGTGGACAGTGATATTTAGAACACAAACAAGAGTATCGTATGTTTCGCTATCATCCCGCGAAAGCCTCGTCCACACTCACGCTGGAGCAGTTGAATGCACTCAATCAAGAGTTGCTTTTGCGTTTGCAAGAATCACGACGGGCTGTTATCGAGCACCATTCTGCGCGGCACGTACACGCTCCGCGCGGTGATTGTGAAACAGCGTAGTACGATGGTGGATTTCGATGAACTGGTGCGGGCGGTGGCGGAGATTAGCGCAATGATTGTTCACGAACAATTTTCTCGAAAATCATGAACAGCCTTTAGATATGGAGTTTGGGGAACACCTCGCTAAATTCCATCATACCCTCTCTGCCGCGTAGCCACTGCGCAGTGCGCAGTGCGCCAATAGCAAAGCCGCTTCTATTGCGGGCGCGGTGGATGATTTCGATGGTATCTGCCAATGAATCAATGTAAAGCGTGTGCGTACCGGGCGTTTCGCCCACGCGAGTCGAAGAAACGTGGAGCGCTTCCGGAGCAATCCGACCGTGTGATGTGTCGGTGAGCAAGGTGGTTTTGCGCAGTAAAGCATCTTGAATCAATGCCGCCAGCGACAGTGCTGTACCACTTGGAGAGTCGAGTTTGCGGGTGTGATGAAGTTCATGGAGTGCTACATCGTAATCATCGAATCGCTCGGCAAATTCTGCCGCCGCCCGAACGAGATGGCTAAAAATCTGCACACCGACAGAAAAATTTGTTCCCCACACAAGCCCGATATTACTTTCATGCACAATGGCTGCAAGCATGTCTTTGTGCTGCATCCAGCCAGTTGTACCGAGGACAATATTTTTACCATGATTTGCCAGAAAGCGCGTGTTTTCAAGAACCGTCGCTGGAAGAGAAAAATCAATAGCAACATCAAAATTCAGATCCGTGGCGCTAGCGCTTGAAAGCGGACGCTTGGCGGTGAAAATTTGTTCCACGTGGCAGGCGTATTGCGGGGCGAGTCGCTCCAATTCTTTGCCCATAGAACCATAGCCAACGAGCGCAATGCGCACGGGCGCTAATGTTTTGTTCATAGTGTCTTGCTTTTTTGTTCACTGAATTGTTACGATGTATTGGCTGTTGATTGTCCGTGCAATCTACGGAAAAAGTTTTTGCAGGTGCTAGGAATTTGGCAAAAAAGATGTAAATTTACTCCCTCTAACCCAATTGTTTTATCTTGAGGAAATTTCTCATGTCGAAAAAGAAAGCTGTCTCTACAAGTAGAAAACAGCAACGTTCAGCGGGTGTCCAGTGGAATTTTCCACTCACAAAAAGTAACTTTCTGTATTTTGGAGCTGCCCTTGGCGTAATCGTCATTGGCTATCTGCTTATGGCAACGGGCATCACGTCCGACCCACAAAAGCATCTCGAAACGTGGGCAAACTCAATGGCTATCGTTGTCGCACCAACGCTCCTCGTCGTAGCGTACTGCGTAATGATTCCGCTTGCTATTATGAAACGCGAAAAACCTTCAACCGATAAGCCTGTCGCAAATCTGTAATAGCCAATTAACGTTTACTGCAAGCAATATTCCACATACTTTGAGGAATATTGCTTGTGTGCTTTTAGACTCTTTTTTACTATATCCATGACAACGACCATAACACGTGATGCTGTTTTACCCCTTATTCTGAGCGCCTTGCAAGAAGACATTGCTACTGGTGATATTACTTCGGAAGCAATTTTCAACGCCGACACTTCCGCGCGTGCTGAATTCTTGGTCAAACAGGATGGAGTTATCTGCGGTCTGGATTGTGCACGATGGGTTTGCGAAGAAGTCGCTGCCTCGTCGAACGATACAACCCTGCGCTGGTCTGCACTTGCTATTGATGGCGATGCTGTAAAGAGTGGCACGGTCGTTGCCCGCGTGGAAGGAACTGCGCTGACGCTGCTCAAACTAGAGCGTACCGCGCTCAATTTCATGCAACGCCTCTCCGGTGTAGCAACGCTCACCCGCACCTATACAAACGCGCTAGAGGGCACACAAACCCGCGTGGCAGACACACGCAAGACCATCCCGGGTTGGCGATTGCTGGATAAATATGCTGTGAGGATGGGTGGTGGAATGAATCATCGTATCGGACTATTCGATATGGCACTTATCAAGGATAATCACCGCGACGCAGCCGGAAGCCTTACTGCCGCTATTCGGCGGTGCAATGAGGCGCTTAAGAACGCGCCGCAAACGCCTATTGAAGCCGAAACTCGTCATCTGGACGATGTACGTGAAGTGCTTGCGTGCTTGGATGAAGGCTTGCGCGTCGAACGCATTATGTTCGACAATTTCACACCGGACAAAGTTCGTGATGCTGTCCGATTGGTAGGAGGGCGCACAGCAACAGAGGCTTCAGGCAATATCACGCTGGAGAATATTCGTTCCTTTGCTGAAGCGGGTGTGGATGTTATTTCCGTCGGTGCACTCACTCACTCGGCTCCGGCACTGGATATTTCGATGAAATTCCGATAACCGCCGTCTTGGTGAGGTGGTTTTTAAGAAGGGAATGCAATCTGGTCAATCTTCGCGGCAAGCGCAAAATCAAGTTCGGTCAAGCCGCCTTGATTGTGCGTGGAAAGTGTAATTTTGACATTATTCCAGCCATGCAGCAAAATATCAGGATGGTGGTCTGCTGTTTCTGCAAGCACACCGACAGCACTGACGAAACCAAGCGCGGAGGCAAAATTAGCAGCTTTGAATTCGCGCTCAATGGCGTTTCCGTTTTGTGACCAAGCGCTGTGCTGTGCAAGGGACTCTTTGACAGCTTCGGGGCTGAGTTTTTGGGGACGAGGCATAATGAGAAGAGAAGTAAATGTAAAAAAGAATTCCTTGTTTACGCAGTTTTTTCTTTCGGCGCTTGTTTGCGTGTAAGCCGTGCGATAACAATACTAATTTCGTAGAGAATGTACAAAGGGCAAGCAAAAATAAGCTGGTTAATCGGGTCGGGACTAGGCGTAATGATGGCAGCAATAAACAAAATCACAACAATCGCATGGCGGCGATATTTCCGCATCATTGCTGAAGTCACGAGTCCAATAGAAGAAAGAACAAACGTAATCATGGGCAATTCAAAAATCAGCCCCGCGCCCAAAATGGTCATTATCATAAAGCTGAAATACTCGCCAATGTCAATAATGTTCTTGATGTTTGCCGTTCCGAAACTTACCGTGAACTGAAGCATACCCGGAATCATCACAAAATAAGCAAACGACACCCCAAGCATGAAGCAGATCGTCGTCAGAGCCGTAATGCGCCCCGCCCAACGCCGTTCGTGTGCATATAAACCCGGTTCGATAAATTTCCATAATTGGTACATCACAAACGGGAAAGCAACCACCACACCACTGACTAAAATTACTTTCACGTAGAGAAACTGCTGCCCGAAAGGGCGGAGATTCTGCAGTTCCAATTTTGAAGTAACGGCAGGCTTCAGCAGAATGAGGTTCATAATGTCATTCACGAAATAGCCTGCGCCCACGCAGCCCACCAACACAGCTAATACTGCTTTGAATAATCGCCCGCGAAGTTCTTCCAAATGCTGAAAGAAGCCTTGTTCGTTGTCATTGGGGTTATGCTCTATTCCGGCTTTGTTGTCGTTCATACAGAAAAAAATGGTGTAGTCTCAGATTCAGATTTCGTTGGATTGTGAGTAATGAGCGCTGAATGAAAGAAAAATTATCGCTGCACAATGTCGCCAATAGCCACGCTCGTGGGAAACATCGCCTGCACTGCTGCGTCGTGGGTGATGACGAGTATGCTTGTGCCTTCGTCGTGCGCCAGTTCGCGCATAGTGTCTATCACCGTACGGGCATTGCGGGCATCAACGCTGGCAGTTGGTTCGTCGGCAAGTACCAATGCGGGCGCGTTCACAAGCGCCCGTGCAACCGCGACGCGCTGTTGCTCACCAATGGAAAGTTCGCGCGGGCGGCGGTGCATTTTTTCCTTCAGCCCAAGCCGCGCAAGCAGCATCATGGAGCGTTCTTCAGCATTATCTTTTTTACCCGAAAACATTGTAGCGGCAAGAACATTCTCCCGCGCAGTCAAGCCTTGCAAAAGATTAAAGGTTTGATAGACGCAGCCGACGTGTGCGGCGCGAAAGCGGTCGCGCTTTGCCTCAGAAAGTGTCGCAATGTCGGTGCCGTTCAGCATAATTGAGCCTTCGTCGGGTGTAATTATCCCGGCAATGAGATGAAGCAATGTCGTCTTGCCCGACCCGCTTTCGCCGACGATGACCATTTCCGAACCTTTGCTCAATGTAAAGGTAGGGATACGCAGCGAAAAAGAACGTTCTGTTTCCGACGATTCTTTGCCCGCAGGCTTGTCTGAGCCGAGGCGCTTGACGACATTCTGCAAATGAAGAAGGCTCATAATTGAAAAACTGATTCGTTGGGATGGTTCGGGTTGGAAAATACTACTCTGCTCTACAAATACACCTGAGCCTGCATGACAAATTCGGTTCTGGTTTCTTTGAAATTCCGCAGAGCATCATACACCGGACGACCACGATAGTGAAAATTCAACCGAGCGTTATGACCTTCCAAGAGCCAATTAAAGCCGACTTCGGGCAAAATATATGGTTGGTTAAGCGCTTCAAAATTACCATATGTGGCTGCAAGATAAGGCTGAATGCGTGTATTGCTGAAAATACCGTCGTTCAATAATTTCACCCGTCCCGGGAAAATATAGCCAATCTCTGTGTATGCACCGTGTCCGGTGCCGACAAGCGGATAGGCATTGCCTCCACCGTTAAATGCGTTTGGAGACTCTGCCGTGGGGCGTACACTGGTAACAGGATTCATAATGCCAATGTTCCGAATGTAATTCGGTCCCATCGAATAATTGTAGTA
Organism: Ignavibacteria bacterium; assembly: GCA_014654705.1. GTDB lineage: Bacteria > Bacteroidota > Ignavibacteria > Kapaibacteriales > UBA4661 > PH2015. Next base: position 7,684 of record JACVZY010000090.1, on the reverse strand, counting down.
CGCTGCATAGATGGTGAGCGCATCGGGGTCTTTTCCCGCTTGCAGGGGCAAGTCCATAAAAAAATCTGCCGAGAGGACGCGATAATCGGTATTGCTTGTGTCGTAGCGACGAGTTTGGTTATTGTATTTATTCGTCCACATTCCATTGGGCTGGAACTGGAAACCCACGCCGACGTTTAAGACCTTTTTTGTGCCGGCATATGTGCCGACTGTAAAGGGCAGCGTACGATTTTCTTTATCCCAGAATTCATACGCCGCATACCCCTTCAAAACGCCGGTCAGTTGATTCGGCGCATAATTGCTGGCAGCACGAAGAGTATCTCTGGTAAGGTTGGTGAAGACATTATTCACACCAAAACGGAACGGCATATCAAACGAAAAGGTGTAATCAAAGCCGAGCGCTTTGCCTTTGATATATGTGCCAATCATCCGCACGAACTGGTCGGTTGCCTCAATAGTGGGCCAGCAGAGGATTGGGGAATCATTTGCCATATAATTGAGTGTGCTGCTCATGGTCATACGCGAAAGACCATTCCAGTAGTGCATCCCAAAGCCCCAATAGAGACCATCATCTGTGGGGGTATTGCCACCGGCAACGCGCAATTCACCGTAAATATCATGCATGAATACTTGTGGTTTTTTTGCATTTGCCGTCGGATCGACGGGCGTACCCGGCGCTCCGATTCCGCCGGTAGTCTCGGTCTGGTTGTTGATACCAAGGTGCATCAACACCATAAAATCTTTATCAATCTGCGTGTGCAGCAGAAATCGGGAACGTCGTATGCCAATATCGAATGACGTCGGTGCGGCGGCTTCGTGAATATACGAATTAGGATTATTCTGCAGATAGCGGAACCAGATTTGATGCCATGTCAAAAAGCGGATGTAACGCGAGCCGTCATCGTTGAGCTTAATACGAATACCCGTGCCATAGATGTCGCTTCCTTGTGCTGAAGCGGATGAAGGCAACCAAACCCAAACGCCAATAGCAAATACCATAGCAAGAATTCCCTGCACAATCGAAGTTTTGGAGGCGTATCGAAATCTGTTCATATCAAATCTCCCTAAAAAGATGAAAAGAGAATACTCCGTGAATTCATAAAGCAAACGCGCGGATTGGAAATATTGGGAACAAGAAGCCCCGCAATCTAGGGAAAATGTTGTATTGATACAAGCAAAAATGCGTGATTGAGGAAAGCCGACAACGATAGCGATAGCGTATTTGCAAATACCCTTGACATTGTCCAAATTTTGTTGTAAACTTCAGAAGGCTATCACAGCGTCATAAAAACAACCATGACTCATGAACTTTTCATCACATCGTCGATTTGTTGGACTTTTCTAGCTCAAGGAGATACCGCCATGTTACCTGCACTTTCTATCAATACTTTCGTTAATGCTGTTTACGACACCGAACGCACCCGTTTTGAGATTCTGAGTGGCTTGAAAACAATACGGACTAATTTTCATCACAACAGAATTTTCCCTGACCTCAATGCGCTTATTGAGCTGTTCAACACGCTACAATCCATCACCAATAGCGCTGACGACCTTCGCTTAAAAGCGCACCGCAGCATCAAAGACCTCAATCTCAAAGAACGAAAAATCATCTACGAAGAAACACCCATTAGCGATAATGACTTCGAGCAGATACGCGACCTCATCTTGTGGTCTTTGCCACACATTCAAGATGCGATTGAGGAAGGAAAAACCATGTTTGAGTTTGTTGACGAGAACCTCGCGCTTGAAGTCGTGGGAATACTTCCGTCGTATTTGGAAGAAGGCTATGTATTTATCCCCGACAACACCTCATCGGTGCTTCATCTCATCAAGTACGAAGTGTCAATTTTTACTGGTGCCGGTGAGCGCTATCGCAGCCTGAAAACATCGGTCATCAAATCGCTTCGTCAGAGCACAATTATGCAGCCCGCACAAAATATCAAGCTAGATTTAGTACAAGAGTTTCCCGACCTTCCGAATCCGGCAACGTACTCCTTTGAAACCGACTTAGAGTTCCCATTCCATGAGACTATTCTACCAGTTGCCAAGCGTCGGCTCTTACGGTACCTTTACTCGTGAGATTAGGTATTTGTTATCGGCATGAATTTTGTATCTTGTGCGGCTAAACCTGCTTTCTAAGAAAGTGTCTGAAAATAGTCCCTCCCCCAACCCTCGCCCAAGGTTAGAGGGCTTCAGAAAATGGCTTCATTTCTCGCTCTTTCTCCCTCTGGGAGAAGGCTGGGATGAGGGAAACACGATTGTCAGACGCTTTCTAAGCATTTTCTCAGGCTTTCATTTTTTGGCTCTATGATGCGATTTGCGCTACGCCCAACCCTGTGTGCATTAGCTATTTCTATGTGTACCGCTCTGGTACTGGTTTCGACCGTCTTGCCCTTACCGCTTTCGGCACAAGCACCCAAGAATACAAAAAACTCTTCCAAAAAATCAACCGGGGAATCATCAAAAGAAACACCCAAAGATGGTCCGAAAGAAGTCATCTTTACCAAAAAATTCCCCGCCATTTCCGTTACTACCTCGTCCTTGCGACCCGACGCACCAAAGCTCATTGTCGTGATGTCGTTCGACCAAATGCGTGGTGATTACCCGAATAGATGGGGCAATCTCTGGACACAACAGGGTTTTAATAGAATCGTCCGGCAGGGTGCTTATTTCCCGCAGTGCTATTTCAATCACGCCTCCAACATCACCGCTCCCGGACACTCCGTCCATCTGACGGGCGTGTATCCGTGGAAGTCAGGGATTGTCTCGAATGATTTCTACGACCGCGTTGCCGGTCGCCAGCTTTATTGCGTTCAAGACACAGCAAACAAAACATTTGGAATGTCCAAGCCTGAAGAATGGTGCTCTCCCATTAACCTGCAAGTCTCCACACTCGGCGACTACCTCAAGGCAATTTCCCCCAAAAGCCGCGTGGTTGGTATTTCTCAAAAAGACCGCGCTGCTGTCTTAATGTCCGGTCATAACGCTGATGCAGCATATTGGTTTGAATTTGAAGCCGGGGGCTACACCACGTCAAGCTATTACTTCAAAGAACTACCGACTTGGCTCAAAAAATGGAATGAGAAAAATAATTTCAAAGACTATTCCGGTAAAGTATGGAATGCTGAGGTCAATGAAGACTTTGCACTGCCGGACACAGCACGCTGGGAAGGTAACTTTGGCAAATTGCGGAGCGTATTCCCTCACACAGTGAATAATATGAATACCACAGCGACCATTGATTCGTACACCAGTAATTTTCTTGTTACGCCTCAGTCGGTGGAGCATTTCTTCAAGTTTGCGAAAGCCGTCTTCAAGGAAGAAAAAATTGCGCAAGACAATGTACCGGATATTTTCTGCATGAGCGTCTCTGCAACCGACTACACCGGACACGCTTTCGGACCTGATAGCCGTGAGGTACAGGAAATGTATGTGCAAGTCGATAAGATGGTGGGCAACTGGATTGACTTTCTGGACAGTGCCGTAGGACGTAAAAACTATACCCTTGTCGTTACTTCTGACCACGGTGTAGCACCAGTACCAGAATACACCAAATACAAGACCTCTGGAGCGGACGCAGGGCGCATACGACCACTGGATATGATTGAAAGCATAGAAACCTATATGCACCAGACATTTCCCGTTGGGGCAGCAGCACGGTGGGTTGATTTCTATGAACCACCCTCCATTTTTATCAACCAGCAAGCTCTTGACCTTGTTTCCACAACGCCATTTGGTGCGACTCCCGCTCCTGCACGAGGGCAAATTATTGATTCGCTCGCTGCTTTTCTGACACGAATGAACGGTATCGGACTGGTGCTGACTGCTGCTCAGTTGGAGGCGAACAGGTGCCCTGAAAATGTCTCCCCATGGCAGTTTGCACTTGTGCGCAATGATTACTACCCGCAGCGCACAGGCGAAATTGTCTTTTATCCCTCAAAGTTTTGGATTATCGGCAGCGCAACCGCCACCCACGGCACACCGCACGACTACGACCGCCACTCACCACTGATGTTCATGGGTGCGGGTGTGCGAGCCGGCTACTACAAGGACGCACGAGTTGCGCCGTCGGATATTGCCCCTTCGCTGGCGCAGATTCTTGGTATTACCATGCAAAATCTTGACGGAAAAGTGCTGCCGTGGAAATAACGGCAGCACTTTTTGCCATAACTTTCCTTGTATTGCTTCGTGCCTTTAGACTTCTTCGACAATTACTTCCGGCTGAATAACTTCTTTTTTAATCAGCGCCGGAAAGTATGCCACTACCTCGCTTGGCTTCGGACGACCCCCCGCAAATCCTGTTACCGATGGCGGTCCTGTCAGAATGAGCGGAGCGATTTCCTTGCCAAAGCGCTCTACTGCTTTGAAGTCGCGCGAGCGAACTCCAATGCGCATCATCACTTCGTTTGGTTCTATCACCTTGGCAATTCCGCCATGACACGCATTCATCCCGATAAACTCTGTACGAATCTCATCAAAGTGTAGTTTTAGGTTGTCCAAAAGCCGTGTGCGCAAGATTTTATCACCCATTTGAGCTTTTTCAAGCGCGTCGGGCGCAGAGTACGTGAGTGAACTAAACGCTAAGTAGCCGTCAGCATAACTCGCTGATACCTTTAGGAATGGCGTGCTGGGCTTGCCCGTAATACCGAAGACGCGCACACGGTCTTTGCCCACATCTTCCAGATGAATACTCGTGAAATCTGCTACCACGTCGGGTGTGATGTATTCCGCAGGATCGCCGATTTCGTATAAAAGCTGTTCGCTGACGGTCTCGCGGCTGACGCGCCCGCCTGTGCCATCATGTTTGGTAACAATGAACTCACCGTTCGGAAATGCTTCAATAATCGGGAAGCCTACGTTTGCCATATCCGGCAGGCTCCGCCAATCGCCGAGGAAGTTTCCGCCCGTTGCCTGTGCGCCACATTCGTTGATGTGCCCCGCGACAGTTCCCGCCGAGAGTTTGTCCCAGTCGTCCGCGCTCCAGCCAAATTCGTGAATCATTGGTGCAAGCGTCAGTCCCGTGTCGGTGGTGCGTCCGGTGATGACAATATCTGCGCCCTGCTTCAATGCTTCCACTATCGGGAAAGCGCCCAAATACACGTTTGCGCTCAGAAGTTTATCTTTCACTTCCGCTATTGGCTGACCCGTTTCCATATGTTTCATCGCGTGTCCGTCCGCAACAAAATCGTCAATCTTGGTGAGGATATTATCACCCATCACCACACCAATTTTCAAGCCCTTGATGCCGAGCTTTCGCGCCACAGCGAAGATAGCATCCCGCGCAGCAAGCGGATTCACGCCGCCGCCGTTCGTGATGAGCTTGATTTTGTGTTTGACCAAGTGCGGCAAAATTTCCTCGCACACCTCGACTAAATCTTTTGCGTAGCCGAGCGCAGGATTTTTGAGTTTTTGCTTTTGCATGATGGACATAGTTACTTCGGCGAGATAATCCATCATCAGATAATCAATGTTGCCTCTGCTCACCTGAGCAAGCGGTGCCGAAAGCAGGTCTCCCCAGAAACCTTGTCCTGAAGCGATACGGATAGAGTTTTTCATGGAAATAGCGATAAAAATGTTTGAAACACACAACCTACATTTGATTCACAATTACTGCCACTTATTTGGCTGTCCAAATAATTATTGGCTGTCCAAATAATTATTGGCTGTCCAAATTACGACTGTTTACCCGATTCTTTGGTAAAAATCTTTGCGCTTGTGCGCATTTCCAGCGCTTCGATGAGTTCTTTTCTCATACGATGCGTCATGCGGCGGCGAAACTCGATGGCATCTTTGCCCGTCGCATCTGCTTTTTCGGTGTAATACATCACCACCGTGTCCCAGATCGGGTCTTGCTCGACTTCCACAAGATGAATGTTGTCATAGCGGACTATACGCCAACCTTCCTCGAAAATCGTCCGTCCCACCAAGCCCAGCGTCTTGATTTGGAGACGCTGCTGGTGCATACGGTAGTAAAATTGCATAAAGTTGATAAGCAGGCAAAGCGGCACGACGTACAGCTCAATTCTGGCTTCGTTCCACGCCAGCGCAATCCACGTAAAGAGAGCAGTCAGCGCCACGATACCGCCCAGGATCACCATCATAAAGGGGTCGTAGGATGTGTCGAGGTCTTCGCCCAACTTTACATCCTTCGCGGCGAAATCGTCCAGAATCTGACGGTATGCCGATGCGCCCAGCGCCAAGAGTGCGTAGATGAACGCCAGAAAGCAAGCGTGCGAAAGAACGCGCGGGTCGAAAGATTCCATAGTAAGGACGGGATAAGTGGTGAGGAAGAGCGAAAACCTTTGCTTCGATATGGACGTACAAGCGCCTGAATTCCTGTGCCTGATGGGAAAGAATGCCGCAAGAAATCTGCGACTATCTACAGACCTTACTTCGTCAATTTCAACTTGACCAAAAACGCGCCCGGACGAAGCACCCCATTCCGCTCATCATTCTGGTCAGGAATTGCCGTTCCCATGATGCTTCCCACCGCCCAGCCATTTACATAGAGCGACTTTTCGTCAGGCGAGAGTCGCACGGTAACCCCCAAACCCGACCCCATAGCCAACGCTCCCAAACACGAACCCGATGCCGAATACTTTGCTACAAAGACCTGTACGCCACCGGACGTAAGCGATACCCCACCAAAGTCCACTGTGCCGGAGAAGTTGCCTGTGATATAGGCACAATCTTTAGAATCTACGATTAGCCCCATACGAGCATCACGGCTTGCGGGAATAGAGTTCTCACGGTTAGAGACGGTCGTGGGTAAGTAGCGCGTCCACGCAGTGCCAGAGCGCGAGACTTTTGTAAGGAAGTATTGTTTGCGTTGTTCATCTTTGGCGAGGATATAGACCGCTCCACTATTACCGAGTGCTATTTGCGTATCGGTGAGTTCGCCTGTGGCTTCCAGAGAAACGGGAAAGGTTTCGGTAAGCAGTCCATTCGTATCAAGGCGGACGATGTTGTAGCCTGTTTTCATGCGGACAAGGCTTTGTGTAGCAGAGGTAATACCGAAGTCAGAGCCTGCGCGAAGGAAGATAGTAGCATTGCCGATGTTATCAGAAGCCACATCATACGCGAGGTCGTTTTCCGGTCCACCCCATTGGTGGCGGGCGGGGAGAGCAACAGCATCGGGCTTAGGATCATTTCTCAAGACAAAACAATCTGCTTTACCAAAGGTAGGGCATAAGTGATTAAAGAGGATTTTCCCTCGATTAGGGTCTCCAAATTCAAAATACTCTGGGAATGATTGAAAATTATCACAGAACGTGCCCACCATCCAAATTGATGCGACCTGACTGGCATCATTTCGAGGCGGGTAAATATACGTGCGCTCAGGTGTTGCCTTTGCAATAGACGGACCAACAACTTCCACATACCCCGAATAAGGATACGGTTTTGTATCGGGAGCGCCTCGATAGGTATTATAGCGTGTATATGGATTCGTATAACTCAGGCTGCTTAGAGTAATAGGACTTTCGCAAAAGCCGGAAAAGTGAGTAGATTAGAGTTAATTTTACCATGGAGCTATGAAAGTAACACGAGCAATGTACTGCCAATATCTTCTCAGTAGCCAAACCAAATACAATCAGAGTCATTTGGCATCCCATGTTGCCGGATTGAATCATGATGCCAATTAAAAGTTAAAAATCAGAGCAATCAAAGCGGCAGCCAGTCTGCC
>JACVZY010000089.1 GCA_014654705.1 Ignavibacteria bacterium | reverse complement strand
TTCTTCTATCACGATTATCTGGGCAATCCAGTTTTAACTTTTAATTGGCATTAATAATAATTCTCGACGTATCTTCATTTTGACGTTCGCTGCTTTACAAACAAAAGCGTAATTTGTCTGTAAAGTATTTTTTCTTTGAATCCTTGGTAGTTTATGGAACACTATTGCACAAATATCCGAGAAACCGCTCTAATCCTTGCTGCATTCTGGATGATAGGAGCGCTCCCTTTGCCACTTGCTGCGCAAGGCAATCACACTCACAGCACAATTACCGACAAGCCTTCCACGCATGGGATGATGTTTTTTGGTGGTGAGGCGGCGCGAAGTGTCTATGCGTCGCATTTGCCGATGTTCCACACGCCGCATGATTACCAAGTGCTATTGGAGTTGGAAATACCGGATTCGGTTCGTACCGCCTACGAGCAAAGCCTCACAGTCACACCGAAAGAAACCATTTATACGCTTGTGCCGGAAGTCTTTGTGCTGCCGAAAATGATTGCCAAGCCTCGTCCGTTCACGGCACAGCTTTATTGTGGGCACTTCGAGCGTGGTGGCAAGCCGATTGCAGGCACTTTCACTGTAAGCATCCGGCGTGTGCTGCATTTCAAAAAATTCGATACTTCAGCTAAACGCCTCAAAACCTCAGAATATCTGGTCTTTGGCTCGCCAAAAGCGCAATACGCAGCACATATGATTTCGGCAAAACCGGATTTTGACCATATTGTACGGCTTGAGAATGCGCCTCTCAATACATCAGAACTTAATCAGGCAAACACCATCACAGTTTTCAGTCTCAATCGCGCAAACACTCCCCTACAAATGGGCAGGGTGCAAGCCAAGAATATGCGCACAGGCAAGCTGACGACGATGCAGATTGGCGCAAGTTTGTACCTTGAATTTGATGATTTGAAATAGGGGGAACTGAGCAAATATTTCCGAATACTTGGTCATAAGACAGAGCGCACTTTTTTATCGGAATACCTGTATAGGTTTGGTCTGAGAAAAGGTTGGTGTTTGTAAACGGAGGAAATATGCGCCTTGCGAAAGATTCGAGACATTTATCTCACGCGAGAACTCGCCCGTCGTCCATTCCGCCGAAAGCCGCACAATTTCTTGTCCTACAAGGTTAAAAAGGCTAATAGTGAGCAACAATTACATTTCCTGCGGTCGCACCAACGGCAAGTCCTTGATAAAAATTAGCCCACACGCCATTCATGCGTTGCCAGCGGAAGCCATCGGTGGAGCGAAAAACACCATTACCCGGAGTTGCGGCATACAGCGTATTTTTCCATGACGTAAGGTATTGCCACTGCCCTTCTGCGGACTGTGCGTGTGCATATTGCGCACACAGGACTAAAGCGAGACCAACGAAGCAACGTAAAAGCATAGTGGTGACGTTTTGGATTGAAAATTATGTGTTTCGATGTAGCAAAGATAGTAAAAAACGGCATCAACCTTGACCATTCTATGGTTCTTTTGTTTTTACTCTTGGCAACATCAACAAACGGCACAGACGAAGCATCATTGCTGGTCTGTGCCGCTTTGTTTACTCTCAATGCCGCTCTTTACGCCGATGCTATGAGCGCCGTCATAACGATCATTACCACGACCATTACAGCAAAAGCAAGTGCGAAGCCAAGATTTGATGACGCTTTCTTTGATGACGTTTTCATGGTGAGTTCTCCAATTCAGGTTTGAGGATATTGTCAGTAAAAAGACTCTTCGAGCCTTACACTATGAAAAACCGCATGACGCCTCATTCGTTACAGACCCAACAGTCACATTCTTCTATGCCCAAAGGTCATAGGGTGTTCTGAGCAGAATTATGATTGAGTCTGCATATGTTCCGAGCGCAACAGAGCAACCGCATACACCCACCTTTTTCGTTACCGATAATAGCGCATCAGGTAACGATATTTTCCTCACTGCGTCTTTATTCTCGAAAAAGAACGTGGATAGCTATTTCAAAAGTCCGTGAAGTGTCGTATTTTAACGTGCTGTAATCCTAATCTCGCGCATTACCCAATAATCATTATGGTCAACGTTCTTTTTGTTTGCTTAGGAAATATCTGCCGCTCACCTATGGCAGAAGGGGCATTTCAGCGTCTTGTGGAAGAGCGTGGTCTGCAAGACAGAGTTGGCTGGGACTCTGCCGGAACATCAGGCTTTCATGCCGGCGAACTTGCTGACCCACGCATGATGGAGACTGCTCGCTCGCATGGTATAGCGCTCACGCATCATTCTCGTAAATTGGTGGTTGAAGATTTTATGCGCTTTCAGTATATTATCTCGATGGATAGCGCCAATCTTGATATTATTCTGGCATTGCAAAAAAAAGCTGTGCAAGCAGGCTTGAACGGCAATCCGAAGGTGCTGATGATGCGCTCTTTCGACCCCGATGCCGGCGATGATGAAGAAGACGTTCCCGACCCTTACTATGGCGGCTTGAACGGCTTTGAGGATGTCTATCAAATGCTGACCAGAGCCTGTGAGAACTTTCTCGATTTTCTTGAAAACACCGAACTTAAATCATCCAAACAATAGTTTTTTGTGACTTAATGTTGATTTGAACAGGAGCACCGATGGATTCAATATTTATGAAAATTATTCGCCGCGAAATTCCTGCTGCGATTGAATATGAAGACGATGATGTGATTGCCATTAAAGATATTAACCCCATTGCGCCGATACATATTCTCATCATTCCCAAAAAATTTATTCCGACTGTCAACGACATCGCCGAAGCAGATGCGCCGCTTATCGGAAAGCTCTTTCTTGTGGCGAAGCGCCTTGCAGCAGACAAAGGTGTTGCCGAGGGTGGCTATCGCTTGGTAATGAATGTCGGCAAAGACGGTGGGCAGACTGTGTTTCATCTTCATTTGCACTTGATTGCGGGTAAAAAACTGGGGCATGAAACGATCTAAATACGAAGTCGTTATGCTCACTTGAGCACAAAACTTCTGAAAAAAAAATATTCTGAAAAATTCGGCGTTGGTACGACGGGACTTTATTGTATCTTTGCCGTAATCTGAGCGTTTGAGGGACATTAGAGCGCACGAAAGCAAGCACGACGGTGTGTATCAAAGGGCTTGCAGCGCTCACCACATAATCGGTTTTCTTTTCACTTCTCACTTCGATTCCAGGAGGAATTCATCATGTCGCTTTTACAAAAATACAGTCCGGACGAAATTTCGACACTGAACCTCGTCCCGCTCTGGGTTTTTTACGCTGTAGCAGGGGCAGACAGCGTGATTGACCAACGCGAAATTTCATCGTTTAAGGGTATGCTCAAAGAAGCGAATAATCTCAAAGATCAATTCTCACGCGAGATTTTAACAGCGCTCTATGATCATTTCGATGAGGTCGTTCTCAAATCCAAAAGCGAGCAGCCTATTCCGGGAATTGAAAAAGCAATGGACATTGTCTCGCGTAAATCCTCGCCGTCGGAAAGCGAAGAATTTAAGCTCGTTGTCTTTGCGATGGGCTGGTCGGTAGCGGCTGCATCAGGCGACTTCACCGAAACGGGCGAAGGCTCTAATATCTCGGATGAAGAAATCGAAAATTTGACCCACATTGCCGATGCACTAAGCCTCAGCATGGCGAAACTCCGTAAGGTTATTACCTCAAATGATGCTTCCAAAATCTGGAACGTCTTTTTGCAGTAATTTTGCCGTAATAACCTGTCGGCGCATAAGCAGCCTCAATCGTTTGAAGAAATATCACTTGTCATTGTTTACTATATCTCTTATCTACCTATCTCGTAAGGAGAAAATGTCATGATGGATTCGCAATTGACCATGTTTACCGTCGAAGAACTTGGTTCTATCTATATGGTGCCATTTTGGGTATTCTACCAAGTCGCCGGTGCCGATAGCGTCTTCGACGAACAGGAGACCGAAGCGTTCCAAAGTATGCTCGACACCGCGCCCAAACTGCGTGATGGCTTTGCTCGCGCTATATTCAGCAATATGAATGCGTCGTTTATTGACATTCTCCACAAAGCCAAAAACAACCCCAGCCGCGCCTACGAAGGTCTGCGCGAAGCAATGGCAGTACTGGATAAACTTCCACCCGACATCACTTCCGAATTTAAGACTCTTGTCTTTGTCATGGGCTGGTCGGTAGCGGCTGCTTCCGGCGATTTTAGCGATACAGGCGAAGGCTCTAATATCTCGGAAGACGAAATTGATAACCTTGTGCAGGTCGCAGAAGTATTGGGCTTGAGCTTCCCGAAACTCCAAAAAGTTATCGTCTCGAGCGACGGTGATAAAGTGTGGAGTTCATTTCTAGGCAATTAAACGGTAAGTAATTTTGACACGGATGGAAGAGAATGACACGGATATTGTAGAAATTTACGCGCGTTCATAGAAAGAAAATTCGTGTAGTCCGCGGAATACTACCTCATCCGTGTCAAAAGAATGCTCCGATAACTACCTGTTAATTGTCATACTTGCTCTGTAAGGACAGTGTGTTCACGGCACTGCGTTGTATTCGTTTACTTCCTCTTGACCAATCACCACCATCGTTCGTTACTGTATGCTGCTTGATATTACGCACCTCGAAAAAGTATATCCCAATGGCTCATATGCGCTAAAGGGCGTGAGTCTATCGGTTGAACAAGGAGAATTTTTAGTCGTTATTGGTCTGAGCGGTTCGGGCAAGTCCACGCTGCTTCGGTGCATCAATCGTCTGCACGAGCCAACAAGCGGGAGTATTCACTTTGAAGGAGAAGACATAACGCATATCACCGGAAAAGCGCTCCGTTCCTATCGCCGACAAATTGGGATGGTATTCCAACATTTCAATTTGATTAAGCGCCACAGTGTGCTGGAAAACGTTATAGCAGGGCGTTTAGGTAGTTTGCCCGTACTCCAATCACTGTGGGGAAAGTTCCCCTCACACGTCCGCGACGAAGCAATGGAGAAACTGGCAATAGTCGGGCTGGCTGACAAAGCCACTTCCCGTGCCGATGCGCTCAGTGGAGGGCAGCAGCAGCGCGTCGCCATTGCACGCACGCTCATGCAGAAGCCGAAAATTCTCCTTGCCGACGAACCTGTTGCGAGTCTTGACCCCGCTACATCGCATTCAGTGATGCAATACCTTGAGCGCATGAACAAAGAATACGGCACAACCGTTATTTGCAATCTCCACTTTCTGAGTCTTGTGCGGCAGTACGCCTCGCGCGTGGTGGCGCTCAAAGCGGGCGAAATGATGTTTGAGGGCAGTCCCCACGAAATAGACCGCGCTTGGTTCAGCCGCATCTACGGCGAAGAAGCGGTCGAAGTGGAAATTGAGTAATGTTGAGTTTTGTAGGCGTATTATATTGAAAAATGCTTCATTACTGGCATTGTTGGTTCTCGAGTTCAATATTCAAAATTTAACACTATTCGGAAATCGCATAACGCGCCCCCATGCTCCGCTCCCGCCTTGCTCCTACGCCGAGCGGCTATTTGCATCTTGGCAATGCTTTTTCCTTCGTGCTGACGTGGCTTCTTGTCCGCAAGCAGCACGGACACTTGCATTTGCGCATAGACGACCTTGACCGAGAGCGCGCCAAACCCGAGTACTACGATGATATATTCACCACGCTGGCGTGGCTTGGGCTGGATTATGATTCCGGCGCTCACTCACGCCAAGACTGTCTTGCAAATTGGTCGCAAAAGCACCGTTTGACGGCATACAAAGCAGCACTCATGCGGCTTGTGGATGCGGGCGACGTGTTTGTGTGTGATTGCTCGCGCTCGCTGCTTGCGCAGACTGCTCCGAATGGTCTTTATCCCGGGACGTGTCGCTCGAAAAATCTTCCTCTCGCAAGCACTGATGCTGCTTGGCGAGTGCGTACAGATGGAAATACGTCGGTGAATTTTCATGACGCGCGTGCCGGAAGCGTAACGACTGACATTGCTACCAATCTTGGTGATTTCATTGTGCGTCGCCGCGACGGTGTGCCAGCGTATCACATTGCCTCGCTTGTCGATGATACGCACGACCAAATGACGTTTATCGTGCGGGGCGCAGATTTACTTGCTTCTACGGCTGCACAAATTTTTTTGGCAGAGCGCCTTACGTTCACGGCGTTTACGCGCACAACCTTTCTCCATCATCCGCTACTTTTGGAATCGCCCGACCGTAAGCTCTCCAAATCGCATCATTCCTTGTCCCTAAGGGCAATGCGCGAAAACGGTACGACTGCGGAAGAAGTTATTGGTAGAATTGCTTCCATGCTCGGCATTGTGCTGCCGCGCCCAAGCCTCCAAGCGCTTTTGGAGGTGTTTTCGCCGGAGGTCGTTGCTGCTTTGCCGCATGAAGGCTTGCTTTCGATGTGATTTGTTTCTTGTGAACTATAGTTCTATCGTGTCAGGTACTCAGGAGAAACTGGAAGGTTGACGGAGTACAGTCTATTGTGCAAGAGGGCGAAGAAATATTGAATCAAACAAGAGCCTTTCACGCTCGGTTTGGAGCGGCTTGCGGCTAATGTACATTTCCTCTACAAACGAAGCCATCTGCAAACCCAGCGCTCCCAGCATCGGCTCTATTGTGAGCGCCTGCGTTCCTTCGATGTAGTTTTTGAAAAAAGGCGTACAGTCTTTTCCTGCAAGATTGCTTGCAATACGGTTTATATCGTTCATAGTGTATTTTTTACTATTTGAACCAAATTCTTTGTGCATTGCCTGAAGGAGTTCATCTATGCCCTTCGCACCGCCGGTGGCTTCGCGCATCTGTACGTCAAGCATAAACGCTGCCAATGCGCCGCCACCGTAAATGAGGAGTCTGTTTGCGCCTTTGTTCTCGCCGGCTTGACGAAGTGATGGCACAGGTGCAGGCTTTTCGGCATTTTGATTCATTATCCGATGCAATAAGCCTGCAAGAAGGTATTTGCGACTAACATTTTCCAGCTTTTTGAAAAGCATCGTTTCATCAATCAACCCCAAACGCCGCAACCAGACTATCGTCATGTAATCCGTGCATCCTTCCTTGAACCACTCTTCTTGCTTTTCGGGTACAATAGAAATGCCATTCCACAGGTGAAAAAGCTCATGCGCCAGACCATGCGCCCAGACCGCATTGTTTTCTTTGGTGATGCTGTCTTTCGTCAGAATGCTGAAACTGCCGCTAAATGCCTCGCCGTCGTTCATAGAGCCTTTATTAACCACCACCAAATAAGATGTAGCGCGGGGAGCAGCACCAAACATTTTCAAATAGGACGCGACCAATGGCGTTGCGGCATCAACGAGGAGTTGTTTTGCATAGCCCATATTCTGCCCAACCGCCAGACGGAGTTCAAAATCTCCAACCGTAATATGCTCTTCCGTGTGCGTCCCCAAAAGAACACAATTCCGCAGCATATCGCGCCCCACCTGCTTGGCAAAAAATTGATTGGGTTTTCCGCCTGGCATTTTTTGCCACGGTGTAGAGACGCGCCACGCATCGGGTACGGCAAAATCAATGACAGCATTTTCAACTTTGTTTCCGGGAACAATAAACAATGAGCCGCCCGCATAATATACGCCATCGTCCGTGATATATGCTGCCTCGTCGGGACCGCCTGCCCATTCATATTTATCGTGGTCGAGCCGAACGGAGTATGTGATACGCACAAGGTCGCCCGTGCTGGCATCCACATTCCAATCGCCGTCGCCTTTGTATGTCACGCTTATCTGCTTCCCGTTTTCATCAGTTACGGCAAGGTCTTGCACAAATTTTGCCTGCCCGTCGGGAAGCTCCGGTGTGCTGTTGGTAAACATCATAATAAGCGGTTCGCGGAGTCGAAAAGATGCACTCACTTTCGCAAGGCGCTTGTTTTCGGCAGAGATTTGCACTGAATACCGCAGCGTATCTTGGTTTGTAGATGTATTTGCATCCTGCTGTTTACTATTACAGCCTACGACAAAACAAGCGCCAACGAACAGCGCAGTGAGGCAAAGCAGTATTGGTTGTGATTTCATCGCGGTACCTTTGTGAAATATTAGTGTTGAGTGTTGAATTGCGTGAATGCAAGTTGAATGAAAAGCGTTAGAGAAGGTATAACTGGTAGGCGCTGAGTTTGCCAATGAGTTCCATTGTATTTAGCTCTGCATCAATGATTTGCAATGTTCAGGTTGCACCTGCACTTGAGAGTATATTGAGAGGTTGGGGCACTCTCTGGCAAATTAGCCAGTCTTAGAAAAAATTGGACAACCAAACATGGTAACACATAAACTCTTGCCTAGGGAAGAGCTACGCCCGTCATACGTGCCTGAATCGTTGAGGCTTTTCGCTGAATATAGCCGGATGGCTTTGCGGGCGACCATTTGCGAGGATTGGGGAGTACGGCGGCAATGAGTGCAGATTCGCGAGCGGAAAGTTGCCCGGCAGATTTACCAAAATACCGTTGTGCTGCGGCTTCCACGCCATAGACACCGCTCCCCATTTCAATCACGTTGAGATACACTTCCAGTATGCGGCGTTTTCCCCAGATA
This sequence comes from Ignavibacteria bacterium, assembly GCA_014654705.1. GTDB lineage: Bacteria > Bacteroidota > Ignavibacteria > Kapaibacteriales > UBA4661 > PH2015. The sequence continues at coordinate 16,895 of JACVZY010000089.1, read as the reverse complement.
AATTCAATCAAATACGTGAAATATGCCTCGAACGCCTTGCGGAGATAGGTGCGCGAGGGAAAGAGAAACGCATTTTTTGCGGTTTGCATGGTGATGGTACTTGCTCCGTAGAGACGCTTACGCTTGATTTTTCCCTGCGCTGCAAGACGTTCCGTGCGCTCGTTGCGCTGTTGTGCCTCGTGTACGGCATCCCAGTCAATACCTGTGTGCGTGAGAAACCGCTCGTCTTCGGAAGCAATGACAGCTCGCTGCACTGCAGGCGACATTGCGTCTATGGGAATCCACGTTTTATTAATGCCCACCCATTTCCCCTCTAAACCGCCCTCTATCAGGCGAATCACCATAAGTGGTGTCAGCAACACAGGCACAAAGCGGGTAACGGCAACCATAACAACCGATAGCACAAGAAAACCCGCGCTAATGCGTACAACCCAGACAAAAAGTTTTTTTACCATATCGTTTGTATCTCTTTTCCTAAGAAGCCATATTCGCGGCGCAGTGTGCTCAGTGTTACGTTGTACTTTGTCTGTTGCGCTCGCGTTCCAAACGTGCTAGATTTTCAGTTTGTTTTGCTCCCAACACACGTCGTGCGTACTCGCTGTGGAAACGGTGAAACTTACAAAAGCTGTGTTGCACTGAATACCATTCGGTATCGGTAAAAATTGCGCCTTTGACTGCTGCCAATTCTTTGCGTAAGCGGGCGCTCATCTCAAAAAACGTGTCCGAGCCAACATTGGCAACATCGGCATCACAAAGAATTTCTTCAACGGCGGAGCGAGGTTGTTGCGGCATTTGCGTCGAAAGAATAGCAGAAATCACGTGCTCAACAAAATCCGGCTCGCATCCCAGCGCAGACAAATACTCTTCCGCAAGCTGCACACTCACGGCTTCATGCCCATCGTACGTCTCGGTATAACCCGCATCGTGGAACCATGCTGCCGTTAGGAGGATGCCCATTTCTTCGTCTGAAAGCTGACAGGCTTGCCCAATGCGCTGGGATTCCATAACAACATCTTTGGTATGCTGTACGTTGTGAAAAGCATACATTGGCGAGAGTTTCTCCTCCAAAAGCCGACAAATATAGTCGGCAACATCTTGAACGATGCGGGTACGGGTGGAAATATCCATTGTAAGCGTTGCTGTCATTGATTTGTAAGACTGCTTGTCTGTAAGCGGTTCCGCCAAAAAATAACTCATATACGTTCACCTCTGCGAGAAGGAATTCACAATTCGTGCAGCGTGAATTGATCCGTTTTGTGTGGTGAAATTACTCAATTCTTGAATTATATTCAACCTATTTCCTCACAAAGCGTTGTGTGATAATCCTTCAGGCTCTTCTTTCGTCCTGATGTTAAACTTTCCGGCAACCTTGCTCGTCTATATCAAAACAAACCTCAAGACCGCATAAAACCTTGAAGTGTTAAAATGTGTTAAATGCAAAATGCGGTACGAAAAAGAAAGTAACTTCATCCTTCCGCTTGCGTATTTTGCGAACACAGTAGAATAATTTTTTGCAGTATTATTGTTCAATTCGTTCATTTTTTTGTTTCATATTTCACCATTGGAGTACATGACCATGAAAAATAGACCGATGCTTGCAGCACTTGTGCTCGTGGCACTTGGCGTTGTCATTGGCGCAGCAATTGTCTCGTTTTTTGGCGAAGACGGTATCACCTCTGCTTTCGCGCAGGTGCGGAAGCGCATTGAACTTGGCTCGGGACAGCCTCCGGTCAAAATAGAATCCTCCGCACAAGTTCTCAATAATGCGTTTGTGGCTGTCAGCAAAGCCGTGAATCCCTCCGTTGTGACGATTGCCGTTGTTACCGAGCGCAAGGCAGACCCACGCATGAAGCAATTTGAAGACTTTTTTGGATTCCGCTTTTTTGGACCCAACCAGCGCGGACAACGCGGGCAGCCGCAACAGCAACCGGAGGAACAAGACGACGAGGAACAGCAAGGCTTTCGTTCGCAAGGGAGCGGTTCCGGCGTAATTCTGACGGGAGATGGTTTTATCGTGACCAATAACCACGTTATCGAAGACGCAAAGGACATCACCGTTACCACCTTCGACGGTCATGAACTCAAGGCAAAACTTATCGGACGCGACGAACTAACCGACCTTGCTGTAATCAAAGTAGAACCCAAAAGCGGCATTACGCTGACACCTTCTTTTGTAGGCAATAGCGATGAAGTGCAGGTAGGCGAATGGGTTGTGGCTGTTGGGAATCCATTCGGAACGCTTCAATCTACCATTACCGCCGGTATCGTTAGCGCAAAAGGTCGTGGTTTGTCCGGGCGCGGCGGCTATAATGTGGAAAATTATATTCAAACCGATGCAGCCATCAACCCCGGCAATAGCGGCGGCGGCTTGTTCAATCTTGAAGGCAAGCTCATCGGCATCAATACGGCAATAGCTACCCGTACAGGCGCTTTTCAGGGCTATGGTTTTGCCATTCCCGTCAATCTTATGCGCTCAGTCGTGGAGGATTTACTGGACGACGGCAAAATCAATCGTGGTTATATTGGTGTACAAATCACTTCAGTCAACGAAGCTACTGCCAAAGCGGTCGGTCTTGACAAAATTTCAGGTGTGATGGTGCAAGAGGTAATGAAAAATAGTGCCGGCAAAGCTGCAGGCTTACAAGAAGGCGACGTTATCTTGGAAGTGGACGGCGTTCCGGTGAAGACCTCGAACGAACTACAAAGCCTTGTTAGTATGCGCCGTGCGGGCGATAATGTCAATCTTGCAGTCTGGCGCGATGGAAAACGTATCACCAAAACCGTTACTCTCAAAGCCCGCGACGATGAAAAAGAAATCGTCGCCGAAGCAGGCAGACCCAGCACTCCCGCCGATAAAGAGCAAGATAATGCCCCTATCAAATTCGATAACTTGGGCTTTACTGTTGAGCCACTCACAGGTGCACAGCGTAAAGAACTGGATATTTCGAGCGGCGTTGTCATTTCTAAAGTAACACCCTACGGCGAAGCGGCAAAAATTGGATTACGCCCCGGAGCGGTGATTTTGAAAGCGGACAAACAGCTTGTTCAGTCCGCGAAACAATTTCAAGATATTCTCACTGCAAAGCGCGGTCAAGCCGTACTGCTCCAAGTCAAGGATGGCTCGGTTGTGCGCCTTGTCGGGCTGGAAGTACCGCGTCAGGATGGTTAATTTCGGCACCGAGAAAGAGCAAAAGTAATCGAAATTATCGGTCTTACCGTAGCCCTTGAAAGCAAAAAGCCCTCGCTGTGATATGATTCACTGCGAGGGCTTTGTCATTTTGATATAAAGCCGCTCTTTTACATAAAGAGCATCAAAAATTTGCCCAGAGAGCCGATAAAACCTTCTGCACCGCTCATCACATCGGCAAGATGCAAGAAGCGCACAAATGCGCAGGCAAAAAGGGTGATACCAAAGGTCTCCATAAAACGCTGCAAATTCGGAAAAAGACCGGCGGCGTTAGAAAAAGCGCCTGTTGCAATGCCGACTACACCGAGCGCAATGCCCGTAGCAAAGCGTGGTGCGTGCATCACAACCGGAAGAATCATCGTCAAGAACCATGCTGCCGTAAGAGCTGCCACAACGCCGATGGTGGTCATAAGCGGGTTCGGGTGCAGGTCCTCGGTATGTTCGATATGTTCTGCGTGTGCTTGGGACATAGTAAATCCTCTCAAAAAATTGGAATGAAACAAGTTTGGATAATGAAGAGTCGGTTTGTGAACAGTGCGTCGGCTGTTGTGCAAGGATTGCGTAAGGTTTGGACAGGAGCGAAAGTACGGAAGGTTACGGGATTGAGCAAGAAAATTTTTCTCAATGCCAGACTGCGTATGCGCTAGCGACCTTCCGCCAGCAAGAGCATCGTAGTAAATTCCTGCAAAGGTTGTATTTTTGAGCACAATACCATACATTTTCGCATTCACCACCATGACCGAACCCTTTACACAGCAGTCTTACACTTCTGCAAGCCTCAACGAGCGGCTTGCGCTCACACTCTTGCGTCAATACTTCGGGCACACCAGTTTCCGTGCGGGGCAGAGCGAGGTAATCACCTCTATCCTTAGTTGCCAAGATACATTTGTCGTCATGCCCACCGGTGGCGGGAAATCGCTCTGCTACCAAATTCCCGCGCTGATGATGGACGGCACGGCGCTTGTGATTTCACCCCTCATTGCGCTTATGCAAGACCAAGTGCGGACGCTGGAACGAGCAGGGATTCCGGGCTGCTTTATCAATTCTTCGCTGCCCTTTGAGGAAATTCGTCGCCGGATGCAATCCGCACGGGAAGGCGCATACAAGCTCATCTACGTTGCGCCGGAACGTCTCGAAAGCAAGCAGTTTTTGGAAGAAATGCAGCGCGTGGAATGGTCGTTTTTGGCGGTGGACGAGGCGCATTGCGTCTCGGAGTGGGGACATGATTTTCGTCCCGCTTATCTTGGGATTGCTGAAGCAAATGCCGTGCTGGGGCGCTTGCCGACGATTGCCCTGACCGCCACAGCAACGCCGGAGGTGCAGGAAGATATCCTTGCCCAACTCCAAATGCGAGAACCGGAGCGCTTCATACGGGGATTCGACCGCCCGAACTTGAATTATATTGTCGAGGCGGAGCACGACAAAACCGTGCGTTTGGCGGACATTTGCGCCTCCTCGCGCGGCACAAACATTGTCTATTGCGGGTCTCGTAAGCGCGTCGAGCAGTTCACCCAGGCACTACGAGACTATAATTTGCCCGTGCAGCCCTATCATGCCGGACTGAGCGACAGTTTTCGCAAGTCAGTTCTGGAGCGGTTTCTGGGCGGTGAGTGCAAGACAATCGTTGCCACCAACGCCTTTGGAATGGGGATTGACAAGGCGGATGTGCGGAACGTGATTCATTGCGACCTCACGCTTTCGCTGGAGGCATACTACCAAGAAGCAGGGCGAGCGGGGCGCGACGGCGAAGCAGCCGACTGTACTCTACTCTACACGCCCGCCGACCGCCGCTTGATGGAATTTTTCTTGCATTCGAGTTTCCCTGCCGTGGAAATGGTCGAAAAAACTTACACTCTGCTCTACGACAGCGTTCAAGCGGGGAATGGTGAAAAACCTCTTCGCGCATCCCCGCTGGATGATGCCCGTCTTGCTTCAGCACTGGGTGTGCATCCGGCAGAAGCAGGTGCGGCGGTGAACTTACTGGAGCGGGCAAATGTTCTCCGGCGCGGTTCTGCGGGACGCACGGCGCGGGTGCAGTTTCTGGCGACGCGCGAGCGCCTTCGAGAATACCACAGCAACGTGCCGGAGGGAAGACGCAATGCACTCAATGCGCTGATGCGCCTTGTAGGAAGCGCGGCATTTCACGAATTAGTGGAATTTGATGTGCAGGACGTTTGGCGCAAACATGGCGTTACCGTAGAAGCATTTTTGGAAGCAATGCGGGCGTTTGAATATGGGCGCTTGGTGCGATTTGAACCGCCTGGAATGTCCGATGGAATCACGCTTCTGATGGAACGATTTCCCAAAGCGCACCTCACCAAAAGTCTTCCTGTGGATTGGCAAAAACTGACGCTGCGCCGCGAACGGGCAATGCAAAAACTGGAATCGGTGGAGCGCTACGCCAGCACGACTGAATGTAAGCGCGATGTACTCCTCACGTACTTCGGCGAGGCAGATGTAGAACCGCATTGCGGGCGATGCTCGTCGTGCCGTCAGGCAGAAAAAACGATACAAAAAAGCGAAAGCCTTGCACCCAAAAAGCAGTTTCTTTTGCAGCAAATCCTGAATGCGGCGGCGGAACTGGACGGTCGTTTTGGGCGCACGGTCATAGCCGATGTGGTGCTTGGCAAAAAATCGTCCGAAAAAGTGCGCAAGTTTGGCTTACATCGCCTTACCAGCTTTGGTGCAGCCGCAAAATTTTCCGAACAAGAGGTCAGCGAGGCGCTGCAAACGGCACTGGAAGCGCAGTGGCTTGGTATTAGCGAGGAACGTTTTCCTACACTTTTTCTCACCCCACAAGGTGCATCGAAACTGCCTTCTGTGCCGGAGCCTGCGCAGTTGGAGGGCTACAACCGCGATACGTGCTCCTATCCCGAACTTTTTGCGCAAGCACAGCGTTTGCGGGACGAACTTGCGACGCTCTACCGCCTCGCACCGCATATTATTGTGGACGACCGCTCGCTCATAGCGCTTGTAAACGCTCTTCCACGCACGGTGCAAGAAATGAAGCGTGAGGTGCGGTATCTGAGTGACGTGTGTTTGTACCGTTTTGCACCGGTTTTTTTGCAGGCGGTTCAAGGATTCTTGCGCCATAGAGCTGCCGAAAGTGGTATGGACACCAATGTGCTGCCCGATGCGGTGCAACGAACACTCGCCATGTTACGCTCAGGGCTTTCGGTGGAGGAGACCGCTCACAAGCGCCATTTGAACGTCGGTACGGTCGCGCAACACATCCAAGTTGCTTTGGAGCAAGGTGTCATGCTGGAGCGAGGGCGTTTTGTCCGCGAAGAACTCTACGCGGTCGTCAAAGAGTTTTTGCAAATTCGTCCCGATGCTTTTTTGAAAGATATTCGCGCTGCTGTCCATGGCGAAGTAGAATGGTACGAACTCCGCATTGCAGCTGCCTTTGCACGAAGCGAGCGCGAAATGCAGACACAGAACGCAGCGCGGTAAATCTACAATGTGTCTTATTGCTCGTCTTTCACCAGCATCGTCATTCCGGCGGCAATGAGCATAGAAACACCACCCAGAATTAGCGCAAACACAGCTTGATTGCCGAAAAAGGTGCGCATGAAAGAGCCTAAAATTCCGGCGGCAGTGATTTGGGGAATCACGATGAAAAAGTTGAAAATTCCCATGTACACGCCCATTCGCTCCGGCGGCAATGAGCCTGCGAGAATAGCATACGGCATAGACAAAATGCTTGCCCACGCAAAGCCCACACCCAGCATGGAAACAAGCAGCATCTCAGGAGTGGAAACGACATACACTGATGCCAAGCCGAGAGCACCGAATGTCAATGCCAGTGCATGAACGGCTCGGCGACTGGTCTTGGCAGCAATAGGCGGAATGATAAAGGCGAAGATTGCCGCTGCGCCATTGTACACCGCAAAGCACACCCCGACCCAGTCTGCACCTTGATTGTATGCTGACGATGTAGCATCCGTCGCGCCATAGATGCGGCTTGTGACGGCTCCGGTGGTATAAATCCACATGGAAAAGAGCGCGAACCACGAGAAAAACTGCACCACCGCAAGCTGAATCATCGTGAGCGGCATTTCTGCAAAAGAAGCAATGATTTCTTTTGCACCGTGAGCAAGACTACTCGCAAAGCCGCTTTGTTTCTGCTTTTCGTTCTCAAATTCTTTGAGATTTTCCGGCGGATATTCTTGTGTTTTCAGCACCGTCCAAAGGACTGCCCCCAAAAATGCCGCCGCGCCTAGATAAAACGACCATACCACAGACTGAGGTATAGAGCCGCTTGGAGCGGTGTTCGCCACGCCAAACCAATTGGTGAGCATATACGGCAGCGCCGAAGCAATCACCGCGCCAGTACCGATGAAAAAACTCTGTACCGCAAAGCCCGTTGTGCGCTGTTCCGGCGGGAGCATATCGCCTACGAGCGCACGAAACGGTTCCATAGAAATGTTAATCGAAGCGTCCATTATCCACAGCAAGCCCGCCGCTACCCACAGCGCCGCCGAGTTCGGCATAGCAATCAGCGCCAACGATGCAAGAATAGCCCCGACGAGAAAATACGGTCGCCGCCGCCCCAAGCGCCCCCACGTGCGGTCGCTCATGTAGCCGATAATTGGTTGCACGAGCAAGCCTGTCGTGGGTGCTGCTATCCAGAGAATCGGTATGGCATCGGGGTTTGCACCAAGAGTCTCGAAGATGCGGCTCACGTTCGCATTTTGAAGCGCAAAACCAAATTGGATGCCGAGAAATCCGAAACTCATGTTCCAGATTTGCCAGAAGCTAAGGCGGGGTTTGGTCGTCATAGTGGTACCGGGGAAAGGGAGTGAAATCTCAGAAAATGAACACAGCAATAATGCAGCGCATAAGTTACAATTTTTGTGTTTAATTGAAAGGGTAAATTGTCTAGGATTGTTTGGGATTTGGATGATTGCTAGGATTGCTGCGCCTACTTTCTGTACATCAAGTATAAGCCAGCAACCAATCAATACCATTCTTCATCCCCGTAATCCTAGATATCCCAAACAATCCCAGTCGAGCAATCCAACAAAAACACTCCTATCCCTGTAATCTCAAGCATTCCAAACAATCCCAGTTGAGCAATATCATGTTCATTTCCCACAAAAGCCGTATATTTACAGTCTTTGAACTTTATACACATTCGTAATTCCTCATTCGTCATTTCTCATTCTCTACAACTATGGGCTTCAACTGTGGCATCGTCGGACTTCCCAACGTCGGCAAATCAACCCTCTTCAACGCACTCACCGCAAGTGGCGTGGAAGCATCTAACTACCCCTTTTGCACGATTGACCCCAATGTGGGCATAGTGAACGTACCGGACGAGCGCTTGGACAAGCTCTCGGCAATGTACCAGACCGACAGCACCGTTCCGACAACGATTGAGTTTGTGGATATTGCGGGCTTGGTCAAGGGTGCGGCTTCGGGCGAGGGACTGGGAAACCAGTTTTTATCGCATATTCGTCAGGTGAGCGCTATTGCTCACGTGGTGCGCTGCTTCGAGAACGACAACGTAATTCACGTACAAGGCGGCGTTGACCCTGCCCGCGATATTGAAATTATCGAAACTGAACTTGTGTTCAAAGACCTTGACACGGTTGAAAAACGTATGCAGGCGGTGGAGAAAAAAGCCCGCGCTCAAGACAAAGACGCAAAGGCGGAGCTTGAGATTCTCACAGCGCTCCGAGCGCACTTGGACAGCGGAAAACTGGCAAAAAACTTTTCCCATTCGGATGAAAATCTTGCGGTACTATCGCAATTATACCTCATCACCGATAAACCCGTGATGTTCATTACCAACACTGACGAAGCAGGTATGAAAAACGGGAACAAGTATATTGATGCGGTGCGCGAAATTGCCAAGCGCGACGGTTCGCTGGTGGTGCCGATTTGTGCGAACATCGAAGCAGAAATTGCCGAACTGGAAGCCGAAGACCGCGAGGCATTTTTGGCAGATATGGGCATGACCGAGCCGGGATTACATCGTGTTATCCGTGAAGGCTATAAATTGCTCAATTTGATAACCTATTTCACCGCCGGAAAGAAGGAAGTACGGGCATGGACGGTGGAACGCGACGTGAAAGCACCGAAAGCGGCGGCGGCGATTCATACCGATTTTGAAAAAGGCTTCATCCGTGCGGAAGTGATGAAGTATGCAGACTTGATGCGGCTTGGGAGTGAATCGGCGGTAAAAGAAGCGGGATTGTATCGCGTGGAAGGCAAGGAGTATGTGACGCAGGATGGGGATATTATGTATTTTCGATTCAACGTGTAGCATTTTCTTGAAAACAATATTGCAAGCGACAGAGCGCATAGTTGCTGCTTTGTCGCTTGTTTTGTATTTTGACGAAAAACATTTGTACTGCACTTTTTACGATGTGAGATATGGGCTTTTACAACACTGTTTATTGCGATTATCCTCTGCCGGATTCCTACGCGGAAGATTACGGGTTTCAAACCAAAGATTTGGATTGCGGTAGCAAAAAATATTGGATTTCTGAAGAAGGTGAATTGTTGCTGGAAGATGACAGTGATAACGATGAAGATTCTGAAGATGTCTATTCGGTTGTACCCTTTCACGGTGTTTTGTCTATGTACACAAGGATTTTTCGCGTCATTCACGACCCACCTGTTGCGGTTGTACTGGATGATGAAGAAACAACTCTTGTTCAGTCGGAATATCTTGAATACCGCATGACTTTTACGCATGGGCAGGTTGAGCGCGTTGAACGGTCGAAGCATTGGTATTCATGGAGTTTTCTTGATGCCACTGGTTGCTATACCTCCACGAGCAGTGTCAGTGACGACGAATTGGAGCGTTTGCTGGCAATCGAACTCGAAAAGCCCGATAACCGCCGCATTGTGATAGAACACGAAGAAGAACCAGAGCCTGTGCCTGTTCCACCGTCATATACCATTGCGATATCCCTTCGGAACTTCTGGACAAGATCAAAAAGTTGCGCCTTGACCGCTTCATCGAAAAACATGAAGGTCCGTGGGAATGGGAAAGTTTTCTGAAGTATGACGATGCTTGTTTGGTATCTCTCAAAGCGGACTATAACAAGTACCAATACACCGCTCTCATGCCTTTTGCCGAGCGCCATAAAGCGACCTTTGAAGAGGTGTTGTGTACGGAAGTGTACGGTTTACTCACACTCTTTTTCGTGTGTCCGTCCTTGGCGGGTATGGAAGACGAAAAAGACAATCGCCGATGGAGCAGTTTTTGTGCGATTTGCCGCGAAGTGCCTGCCTACGAGGTATTTGAGGATACACGGCTTTATGTGACGATTCTCCTGCACGAAGTCCATCTATCCGAGCCAGAAATGGGCAATTATCGGGCGTTTCAGCACATATTTCGCTCATGATTGTATTTTCTGCTTTTGGGCATGAGAAGCGCTGATTTTTTGAGATACAAATTTCAATATCAATAATATCAATAATATCAATAATATCAATAATATCAATAATATCAATAATGTATGGGACTTAGTGATAGTATTATCTGCGATTACCCTCTGCCGGATGTGGAAGTACAGCATCAATATTTCCAAACCAAGGATTTAGGCGAAACGCTCAATACCTACCGCATTTCTGCCGAAGGGCGGCTTTTTTGCATTGAGCGTTTTGACGATGACGACGACGATGATGACGAGCCGACAAGCGCATCGGCAGAAGAACTTACCACGCCCTTCGACACGCATTATATCGGTGCTTTGCGGTTCTACACGTCGCATGAACAAGCGCTGTCGCCGCCGATGCTTGTTTTTGCCGAAGGTACGGATGTGGACGTTCCTTCCCAAGCGGCAGCGAAGGTTGTGCAGCACGAATGGTTTGAATATCACGCGCTGTTTATTGACGGGAAGATTGCAAACATCGTCCGTGTGCCGCCGCTAAAGCCATATTATCGCCTTGATGCCATTCCTGCAAGCAATGTTTCGCTTGACTATTCTGCCTTTGAAGAAACAAGCGTTTATGAAGCCCGCGAGTCGGGTAGAAACTACATTTTCTTGCCACTGCGGAGCAGATAATATTACAGATAATACCACTACATCGGTGTTTGGGTAACTCACTATGCGCTGCTGTCGTGTATTTGTCTGCGTTTGTGTTGTTTTTTTGAGTGAGATGCTGTATATTCATGCACCTTTATCACGCTGCACATCATCTACCTACTACATGAAGGTATGTAAGTATTGATGGCAGCGTTTTTTTTGAGATTTTCACAACTCCTTCACCTACGATGAACGATAACCCAATTCTCAATAGTCCTTATATAGAGCCTCTATTACACTACGCAACCGACAACGAAGGCAATCTTGATTACAATGATATTCGGCAAGGACGAAGAGTGTTTAAGCCCGTCGCTTCCGTCGTTCCTCGTCGCCAAGCACCACAAAGCCAAGTATTTGAATGGAACGACGATACCGCTTCCACTCAAGACCACATTATCAATCTGTGCCGCAAAGAAGTCGCTGCTTGGCGGGCGGAAGAATATCCCAATACCACGCGCATTACGAAAGAACTTCTCTCGTTTTGGTTCTCGAATACGGAACGACTTGTTACCAAAAAACTGTTTTTTGCCCAACAAGAAGCAGTCGAAACCGCAATTTGGCTCAATGAAGTAGCGGAAAAATCAAATGCAGGCGAGAATATCCTCAACAAACTGCGCGAAGCACAGCAGAGTGTTGGAACCAACACTGCCGACCAACTCCCGCGTATTGCCTTCAAAATGGCGACCGGCAGCGGAAAAACCGTTGTAATGGCGTGTTTGATTTGTTATCATTACTTCAATCGGCAAGAATACCGCAATGATGAACGCTTTGCCGATTATTTCCTGATTATCGCGCCGGGCGTTACGATTAAAGACCGCTTGGGTGTTCTCAAAGTAGATACAAACCACGATGCCGCCCGCAAAGAAAAAGAGGATTATTACCATATTCGGGCATTAGTGCCGCCCGCAATGGAACAACGGTTGCAGGGTCTGAACGCCCGATTGGTTATCACCAATTATCACGCTTTTGAGCCGAAAATCTTGCAGGGCAATAAACGCAGCCCTTTCGACGGGAAGGTCAATCTCAAAGGGGAAAAAACAGATACGGATAATAAAGAAAATACGGCGCAGGTCATCAAACGTGTCTTGAGCGGATTCAAACAAGACTCACGATTGCTTGTGTTGAACGATGAAGCGCATCATTGTTATTTGCCGAAATCAACTGCCAAAACAACAGACAACGAAGAAGCGGACGAAAACAAAAAAGCCGCCGTGTGGTTTAGCGGACTGCGCAATATCGCGCAAAAATTCAAACTGCAAACCGTGTACGACCTTTCCGCTACACCGTATTATCTGCAAGGCTCAGGATATGAGGCATATAGTCTTTTTCCTTGGGTTGTATCCGATTTTGGGTTGATTGAAGCAATTGAATCGGGACTTGTCAAAATTCCTTTTCTGCCGGAACGCGATAATACCCAAGCGCTGGAAAAAGAGGGCACTCAAGTAATACCTGCGCCTGTGCTGCGCGATTTGTACCGCAAAGTCATCGAACAAGACCCCAACGCTCTGCCGCGCAAAGGGCAGAAAACAATCAAAAGCGAACAGAAAAAATCGGCGCAAAAAGCCGAAGAAAAAAACGATGAATCCGAGCAAGACCAAGCAAGTGCTAAACCGAACAAAAAAGCACCGCCCGGCGAAGCACCACCGAAATTGCCCGCGCTTGTGCAAGGAGCATTAGACCAATTTTACAAGCATTACGAAGAATACGACAACGGCGCACGAAGCAAACAAGAAACGAGAGCTGACCTTTTTACCGCACCGCCCGTGTTTATCGTTGTGTGTAACAATACCACCGTATCAAAGGAATTGTACAAACATATTGCCGGATATGAATTCACCGATGCAACAGGCGCAAAAGCTGTTGTAACGGGACACTGCGACACCTTCTCCAATTACGACAAAGCGACCAATGCCCTTCTCAAGCGTCCGCCGACGCTGCTCATTGACAGTGAAGCGTTGGAAGACGGTAACCAAATTAACGATGAATTTAAGAAGATTTTTGCCGCAGAGATTGACATCTTCAAACGCGATTACGTCCGCCTCAAAGGACAAGGAAGTGCCGAGAACATTACCGATGCCGAGATTCTCCGCGAACTTGTGAATACCGTCGGGCAGAAGGGCAAACTCGGCGCACACATTCGGTGCGTTGTATCGGTCTCCATGCTTACCGAAGGGTGGGATGCCAACACCGTTACGCACATTATGGGCTTACGTGCCTTTGGCTCACAACTCCTCTGTGAACAAGTCGCAGGGCGTGCTTTGCGCCGCATGAGCTATATTCTCAAAACGTACCGAAAAGACACAGGCGAAGAAGTTGCTGAAAAAGACAAACACAAGTTCAAACCCGAAAATCTTATCGAAAAATTTCCGCCCGAATACGCGCATATTATCGGTATTCCCTTCAAACTCTTCAAATCAGGAACGACCGAACCACCACCGCCTCCGTCTGAACAAACCCGTATTCTTGCCCTTCCTGAGCGACAAGAGCCGTTGGAGATTACCTTCCCGAACGTAGTCGGCTATCGCATCGAAAACCCGTCAGGCGAGATACGGCACGATTTCTCAATGATGGAAAACTATGAAATTGATGGCTCCCAATTCCCGACCGAAACTATCTTGGCAAGCCCCATTTCGCCGAATGAAGAGAAATTACAGGTTACGTCCGTTTTGGAAAAACGCGACCAAGAATTGATATTCCTCCTCACCAAAGAACTGCTCAAATACCACTTCAGCGACGACGACGGTAATCCCCAAATCCGCCATTTTGCTACGCTCAAACGCATCGTGGAAGAATGGTACGCGACCAAAGTCGTATTGCTTAATATCGCCGACAAACGCTACAAACGCCTGCTCTTTTTCCACGACCCCAAAACCATGACCGACCACATTGCTCGCGGCATCAATCGGCATTTGAACACGTCCGAATACATTCGCCCTATTTTGAGCCATTACAACCCCTTCGGCAGCACGAAATATGTGCGCGGCGCAACCGTCAAAGACGTGTTTCCGACTGTCCGCAGCCACGTGAACGCCGTGGTTATGGACAGCGATTGGGAAGCTATTGCCGCAAAAACGCTGGAGGAAATTCCCGAAGTCCGCAGCTACGTCAAAAATCAATTCTTGGGCTTTGCCATTCCCTACACCGGAGCGGGCAAAGACAAACTCTATTACCCCGATTTCATCGCCCGTGTGCAAACCCAGAGCGGTACAATAAAAAATCTTATCATCGAAATTACCGGCATGAACCGCGATAAAGCCGAAAAAATCTGGTTCGTCGAACACCGATGGTTGCCTGCCGTGAACGCCGTGCGAAGCAAATACGCCTTCGACGAATGGCATTCTATCGAAGTGGCAAACGACATCCGTAATATCAAAAATCAACTTATCGAAAAAATTTCTTCTTTGTAGTGAAAATCCCCCGTTCCCCCTTTATCAAGGGGGCGAATGAGGTAAGTTGCACTGCACATTCCCGAAGTAGTCCCCTTGGCAAAGGGTCTAGTCCCTGCACACAAGTCAGAAAAGACGTGCGTCGCATTCGCCCCCTTGTCAAAGGGGGAACGGGGGATTTGAGATTTGATGCACTCCGGCGACAAATCCCCCACTCGCTTCGCTCGTCGCCCCCTTGACAAAGGGGGAACGGGGGATTTGAGATTTGATGCACTCCGGCGACAAATCCCCACTCGCTTCGCTCGTCGCTCCCTTTATCAAGGGGGCGAATGAGGTAAGTAGCAAACAGAATATGAATACCAAACTACCCTACATTCCCTATAACACTGCGCTCAAAGAGCGAGCAAGAGAACTGCGCAACAATTTGACCGCAGCCGAGCGCAAATTATGGTTTGATTTTTTGCGTAGCCACCCTTTGAGATGGTTGCGTCAAAAGCCGCTTGGGAACTACATCGTGGATTTTTATTGTTCCGAAAAGCAGGTCGTAATTGAGGTAGATGGCGATTCCCATTTCTCTGACGATGCTCAAGAATACGATGCTCAACGCACCGCGTTTCTCAACAGTTACGGGTTGCGCGTCATTCGTTTTACTAATAGCGATGTTCATGAACGGTTTGAAGCTGTGTGCGAGGCGATTGAAACTTGCTGTGCAGGTTAATCCCCCGTTTCCCTCTTAACAGACTAGTCTCTGCACATAAGTCAGAAAAGACGAGCGTCGCATTCGCCCCCTTGACAAAGGGGGAACGGGGGATTTGAGATCTGATACACTCTAGCGACAAATCCCCCACTCGCTTCGCTCGTCGCCCCCTTTGTCAAGGGGGCTGTTAAGGTTTTTACATGACAAGCCGCATCAATCCTTATCATTCATTCGCCCCCTTGAGCGCTTCGCTTAGGGGGAACGGGGGATTTACGAAAGAAACAACATTTTTTGACCTTTTTTTGAAGTACCATGCCCAAAAACGTAGAATCTATCAAACACAAAGCCAGTTCCCGCGCTCATATCCCCTCCAACGAAGAAGCGGGCTACGAAGCCGAAAATCCGCACGTGCAAAGCGGCAAAACAACACTCGAACTTCCCAAAAATCCCGTTACGCATCGCGGACAAGACCCCGAACTTTTTTGGCTGAATAAATACGACAACGACGACCCCGAAGAACGCCTCCGCGTGGATATTCGCTCGCTCTACCGCCACGAACACATCGCCCCCGAAGCCCTCATCAGCCGCTTGCACCGCACCGTGCAGACGCAGCCCGACCAAGAAGGCTTGTTCTCCGTCAATGAACTTTTCGGTAATGCGCTCGACAAAGACGAACTCGAAAAAGTCAGCGAATACTACCGCCACCGCGACGGATGGACGAACCGCCTCATCCAAGGCGACAGCCTGCTCGTGATGACAAGCCTCCTTGAGCGCGAAGGCATGGCGGGACAAGTCCAATGCGTCTATCTCGACCCGCCCTACGGCATCAAATACGGCAGCAACTGGCAAGTCCGCCTGAACAACCGCGACGTGAAAGACGGCAGCGACGACGCGCTCGCCGGAGAACCCGAAGTTATCAAGGCATTCCGCGATACGTGGGAACTCGGCATCCATTCCTACCTCTCCTACACCCGCGACCGCCTGCTCGTTGCCCGCGAACTCCTGACCGAAAGCGGCTCCTGCTTCGTCCAAATCTCCGATGAAAACGTTCACCTCGTCCGCTCTGTGATGGATGAAGTCTTTGGGAGTGAGAATTTTGTGAGCTTGATTGCATTTAGAAAAACAAGCAACTTGACCGCTGAGTTCTTGCCTACAAATTCTGATTTTATTCTTTGGTATGGTAAAAACAGAGAAAGCCTAAAGTTTAGGCAACTTTACACAAACAAAACTTATAATGCAGTTTCTAGCGACACCTTTGGGTGTGTTGAGTTTGAAGACGGCTCTTGGCGACGGCTGACAAAGGATGAAAAAGATTCGCCAAATCTAATTGCACAACAGGGGAGACTTTTTGGATTAGGTGATTTGACCTCTTCTCACGAATATATTAGAGATGAAATAAAATTTAAAGGTAAGATTTTCACGCCCAAGAATAGGTATTGGTCAACATCTGTAATTGGATTACAAAGGCTAATAGAAAAAAATCGTATTGTAGATGTCGGCGAAACACTACGATATAAAAGGTATTTTGATGCCAATTAAAAGTTAAAAATCAGAGCAATCAAAGCGGCAGCCAGTCTGCC
>JACVZY010000088.1 GCA_014654705.1 Ignavibacteria bacterium | reverse complement strand
CATTAGAGACGCTGACCAGCAAGCCTTTTGCCGTGCAATGACCGGCTCCGATGCATCGGCCTGCGGTTTTATCCGAAGCGCTGACCAACAGTCGCTTTGCCGCGCACTCACGGGAAGTGGGTCGAGCTACTGTGGATTTATTAGAGACCAGGACTTGCAGGCACACTGCAGGGCCCTCACAGGGTGAGTTTGCGCACAGCGTAAAAACTGAGAATCGCTCATTCGAATCGTCCCAAAAAGGAGAATGAGTAAGGCTTGCTTTAGGCCTTACCTTTTGCCTGATCGACGCACGGAGCCAGGCTACCTTGCACTAGTAACGAGAACAAAACTAACTTATGTGTGTGACTTTTTTCCTCAATCAGAGCGTTAGGATCGTCAACCTGTGCCTCAAGGATTGCGCCGCCGTGCAAAAGAAGCTGAAATTGGCATGGACGTCAGCTTAGGTGAGCCTTACGTTCTGTCGACTTCGTTGGGTTGCTCAACTAAGCCATGAAACCTTCGCATGCCGTTCAATTTCTAGAGAAGTGTGAGGCAAGGGAAAACGTCTCTCCGATTAGATAAACGATGACCACTGAATTTCTTCCAACGTTTACCAAGCCGGCACGCTTGCGTTGGTCATCTATTCCTGCCGATTCCCGAAGACAGCTGCTATCAAATGTCTGGTGTGTGCGGTGTTCTCGACAGACAACGATCACCAATTTCAGCGGTGTTATGAAAGGTGGTGACTTGCTCCTGCAGGGTCAGTGCGCCAAATGCCAGGGTAACGTGGCGCGACTGATCGAGGGCGGTTGAGGGTCTGCAGAACGATCGTCAGGGGTAATCATGTCAAGCAAATCGAGCATCGCAATGGAGCTTTACGAGGCCTTAAGTGGGCGCAACCCGTTGAGTATTGACCTGTACGTTGAAGTCTTGGTGGACCACGAGCAAGCACTCAAAGATTCGCTCAACAAAGATGCAGACGATGCGCTACTCTGTGTGTTGGCAGATGACGGCGATGTTGCGATGATGGTGATCGACTGGGATGGCAGCGTTTATCGAAATGAAAACGCGTTGAAGAAACTGCACACAATGTGGGGGAAAAGTTTCGAAGCCAATCTCAGGCACCTTCTGCCTATTTTCAGTGAACATATTTGCCAGCGTAATTTAGGCGTGGCTGGTATCAAGTGGGCGCAAGAAAGTAGCGACTGATCCTGGTTACTCAAGGCTTGCGGTGTGAGGGGAATTGTTCGAATCTCCCTGTCGTATGCCTAACAGAAGCAACCCCAATGCATGGTGAACATTCACCAAAGATTGCCGAGCGTTTGCCATGATTCGGCCTATCAAAATAGTAGGTTTGAGCACCCTTCTCGGCCCATGTCTTTGTGCTCAATCGGTATCGGGATCGATAATCGTCCACTCAAATCCGCAGCGCTTACACGCTACGTCGCAATGCGGGTGCCTATCTCCGATCAGGCGCAAGCGCCCATAAACGCCGCAGTCCCCGCAGGTGGCCTGGTTTGCAATATGTTCGGCGCGCATCAAGAAATGAAAATAACTGCGGATTGAATAAATCGCACTTATCACCGCGATCGCTAGGATACCGATCCAAGCAAGGCGGCGTGCGATTTGAGCGCCCGGCTCAAAGATCGCTTCAAGCAGTGCCAACACCGCCACCGTGAGCAATAGACTCGTGATCAAATAGGAGTGACTTTCCATCATCATTGCCCGATACCAACGGCTGAAGCTACCTTGCTCAAGGCACCGGGCAAGTTGTAATGCGATCAGTCTGGGCATACCGGTTCAGAGACAGCAATCATGGTGTTGGATAGTTTTATTTCCTGGGTTCTATGATCCGCACAGCTTAGTCTCACAACTACTTGCCACGTGCAAATTCGAATACCGCACCCACGCGCGAATCTTGCAGTTGGCGCCGCGCTGTTGCTCAATGACATAGGCTACTTGATCCCTTGCCATCGCGTTATCCAGGAGTCTGGTTCTATAGGGCAGCACCAATTTCGGGTTGAGCGGAAAATTGCGATGCAGACTTGGGAGCAGGCAAGGGGTGCGGGAGCGGCGGGAATTGCCAACCGTTTGGCATATCGGTGCATTTATCATAACAACATCCCGGCACGGAACCGTTGAAGCACGGGCGCTATATCAAGGGCTGGCACCCGGTAAGTCTGCCCAGGCTCGCGATTGCAACTCTTTTCGCGCAAAGTATACGAAATGTGGAGAATATCCTTGATTTTTGCGTTTTAAGGTCATAATGAGTATTTATTTTAGATAAAAGGTTTGATTGCCATGCTGGTCGAGTTCCGCATCAACAATTTCCGCAGTCTGCGCGACGAGCAGGTACTAAGTCTTGTTGCGTCTAAAGACAAGACTCTAAAGGACACCCACACCCACGCGACCGGCATTAGTGCCGCACCCAACTTAGTGCGTAGTGCGGTGGTCTATG
>JACVZY010000087.1 GCA_014654705.1 Ignavibacteria bacterium | reverse complement strand
TTCAGGATGCTTTGAACAATGGCATCGGTGCGATTGCCGACGCCGACCTCGCCAAAGAAAGCGCAAAGCTGCAAGCCCTACAAACCAAGTCGCAGCTCGGCATTCAAGCATTGTCGATTGCAAACAGCTCTTCGCAGTCAGCACTCTCGCTGTTCCGCTAAAGATCATAAGAAGAAAAAAGTATTGTACAAATTGGCCCGGGCAGAAATGCTTGGGCCTTTTTTGTGCTTTTCCTCACAGAAGCGTGAAAAAAACGCCAGACCCATAAAATTGTATCTAGTTATTATAAGTATGTTTCACTCCCGGTGTTACCGTGACGTAGATCAAAAAGATCTGTGCATCTGAATGATGCATTTTAGTACGTACCGGAGGATCAAGAATGATCAGTGTAAATACCAATCAGGGTGCCATGGTCGCTTTGCAGACCTTGAACCGCACCAATGACCAAATGGACAAGACGCAAAACGCGATTGCCACGGGTTTGAAAGTCGCTTCAGCAAAGGACAATGGTGCTTTGTTCGCCATCGCCAATAAAATGCGTTCTGACGTGACCGCTTATGACCGAGTGCGGGAATCAGCCGATCGTGCAGCTTCCATCCTCGACACTGGCATCGCAGCTGGTGAGAGCATCATGGAGCTTCTGAACGAAATGAAGGGCAAAGCTTTGGCCGGCACACAGGCGGGTAACTCCGCCTCCGCTCAGGCCGCCCTCGCAGCCGACTTCCTGCAATTGCGTGACCAGATCACCAGCGTGATTGCAAACGCGTCGTTTGACGGTGCCAACATGATCCAAGGTACGCCAAACTCGGCGGTTTCGTTGGGTGATGCGGCAGGTGGCAACACCATCACGATCGCTGGGGCCAGCTTGGCCTTGGGCGGGACCACAGTCACTGTAGCCGCAGCGGCGGTCTTGACCGACAACACCACTTCAAACACCGCACTTGGCCAAGTCAACGCGTCTATCACCAACTTAGGTACCCAATTGGCGACCTGGGGTGCGGGTGCGAAGCGTTTGGAAGTTCACAAGACTTTCATCGGCAAGCTGCAAGACGCGTTGAGCAACGGGATCGGGGCCATTGTTGACGCCGACCTCGCCAAAGAAAGCGCCAAGTTGCAGGCATTGCAAGTCAAGCAACAATTGGGCGTTCAGGCCTTGTCAATTGCCAATGGTTCTTCGCAGACAGCGCTCTCGTTGTTCCGCTAATCGAACAAAAATACCTAAAATAGAATGGGCTTGGGCAGATTTAGTCCAAGCCCTTTTTTTATCCTATACTGTAATATTACTACTATTTTTGAATAATTTTTTGCACTTACCAAGAGTTCGATAAAATTGCTTCTATTTGTAAAACTCAAAATGCGCGTTCGATCTCTAGTGTCGGGGTAAGTCTGAATGACTTTCATGCCTGAATGGCGTGGTTTTAGTACCAGTAAGGAGATCAAGAATGATCAGCGTAAACACAAATCAAGGTGCCATGGTCGCTTTGCAGACCTTGAACCGCACCAATGACCAGATGGACAAGACGCAAAATGCGATTGCCACAGGCCTAAAAGTCGCTTCGGCAAAAGACAATGGTGCTTTGTTCGCCATTGCAAATAAAATGCGTTCTGACGTGACCGCTTATGACCGCGTGCGGGAATCGGCCGATCGTGCATCTTCCATCCTCGACACTGGCATCGCAGCTGGTGAGAGCATTATGGAATTGTTGAACGAAATGAAGGGCAAGGCTTTGGCCGGTACCCAGGCCGGTAACTCGGCTTCGGCGCAAGCCGCTTTGGCTGCCGACTTCGTGCAGTTGCGTGACCAAATCACCAGCATCGTCGCCAACGCTTCGTTTGACGGTGCCAACATGATTAACGCGACACCAAGCAGCGCTGTGTCACTGGGTGACGCCGCAGGCGGTAACACCATCACTGTCGCCGGCATCAACTTGTCCTTGGGCAGCACGACCATCAGCGTCGCGGGTACCAACGTGTTGACTGACAACACGACATCGACCGCAGCATTGACCGCCACCAACAACTCTATCAACGCTTTGGGGACCCAATTGGCGACCTGGGGTGCGGGTGCGAAGCGTTTGGAAGTTCACAAGACTTTCATCGGCAAGCTGCAAGACGCGTTGAGCAACGGGATCGGGGCCATTGTTGACGCCGACCTCGCCAAAGAAAGCGCCAAGTTGCAGGCATTGCAAGTCAAGCAACAATTGGGCGTTCAGGCCTTGTCAATTGCCAATGGTTCTTCGCAGACAGCGCTCTCGTTGTTCCGCTAATCGAACAAAAATACCTAAAATAGAATGGGCTTGGGCAGATTTAGTCCAAGCCCTTTTTTTATCCTATACTGTAATATTACTACTATTTTTGAATAATTTTTTGCACTTACCAAGAGTTCGATAAAATTGCTTCTATTTGTAAAACTCAAAATGCGCGTTCGATCTCTAGTGTCGGGGTAAGTCTGAATGACTTTCATGCCTGAATGGCGTGGTTTTAGTACCAGTAAGGAGAT
>JACVZY010000086.1 GCA_014654705.1 Ignavibacteria bacterium | reverse complement strand
ATCGAAGCAGCGCTTCAATATACCTACACAACGTCCACCCCTGTCTATCTCCAGTTCGTCGTTGGTGTGCAAGCGTATATCAGTCGTAAATAGTCTATGCGGAATGTTGCTGTGCAGAATGTTGCTGTGCGCACTTGTTTGTCGGGCATACTTTCAAATAATGTGATTCAATAATCTTTCACAATTTCTAGCCTATGCAGAAATCACTATTCACTGTGCCGTTGGCGCTTTGCTGTGTGCTTGCCTTGTCGTCGGGCTGTGCAACTATTTTCAAAGGCGATAGAAGCGCTCTCAAGTTTGTTGGTATTGACAAAAATTTCCCCCTAGAAGTGCAAATGCAAAATGGTCAAGTGCTTTATGTGGAACGAGGAAATGATTTTCAAGCCGTGTTGCTCTCGTGCAAAAGAGACCATATACTGCGCTTGCGATACCGCGATAAGGAAGCATTCGTGAAAGCACAACGGGTTGTGGGCGCTGGTTGGTTGGCTCTTGATGCAGGTGTGGGAGTTCTTACGGGTTTCGCAACAGCTTTCTACCTTGGCTTTGTTGGTGGGCTAGTGGATGTGACAACAGGGAACTGGCATGAATTCCACGATATTCCTGTCACTGCCAATGATTCAATGTGGACGGTAATTCCTGCGGAACGATTACGACAAGACAGTCTTCAATATGCACAACTCTACTCGTTTGAATCATCAACACCCAGCGCCAGCATCTTCCCGGCAGACAGTGCCATTGTCAATCACCCCTTTGCTATGCTGCCGGTGGATAAAGAGCCGTGGGTGGATATACAGGAGCTTCGCTATAATACGCTCTATCCGCAAGTTGCCGCTCGGGGCGGCATACAAGGCAAAGTCGTCGTTCGTAGTTTGATTGATAGAGAAGGAAATTGTGTGAAAGGGATTATCGCGTACTCGGATTCTGAACTGCTGAATAATAGTGCCTTGCAAGCAGTACGATTTTCAAAATTTACTCCTGCTGTCCGCAATGGCATGGCAGTACCTTGTTGGGTAGATGTACCGATTATGTACCATATTCACTAGATTGTAATACCAAAAGCGAGATTGCGAGCAACCCCATGAGATTTTCTGTCCTATTTATTGTTTTGCTGTTGAGTTCGATGAACCAACTATATTGCCAAGCACCCGCAAAACAATTTACGCTAGATGAGGTCATGCAAACGGCTGCACGACTATTTTATCCAATCGGAATGGATAGTGCAAAGGGTATTAAGACCAGCATTTGTGCAAATGATAAATGTTTTATTGATACGGAAAATTATGTAGATACTGAACTGAAAGAGTTTTGTTTTGAGACCATTGAGACTCAATTACTGAACAAGCAAACAAACGAAGAAGCAAAAAGAGTGTTTGCAGAATACAATGCTTTGTGCAAATCAGTTCAGAAAATGAATTGGTCATCAAACCAACAAACGAGGTTGCAGCGGATTCAGGGTGCAATCTGGTATGCTTGGGGGCAGAACCAGACATATCGTGCGGTGATTTTGAAAAGTTACCAAGCACAACAATCAAAACTATCTTTTGTTATTATCAAATCTGAGTGATAGGTTGGTGTTCTTATCGTTCTATCTAATATCTTGTGCGGTATGGGAGAAGTGGCAAATTGGATGTCTACCATCACACTGACAAAAAAATCAAATAAAATTATGCGTAGAAAAAGATTCTATTGGTTTTCCCCTGAAATAACACTGTTTATAGCTTCATTGCTGTTCCTTGTTGTTGCGGTTCTTATTTCAGTAATTGCTTACTTTGTGGATTCGATAACACCAGAATCCGTGAAAATCAGTCGCCAAATAGAACACAATCGTAGAGATTCCTTAGCTACTCTCTGGCTAGAGGAACGCAAAGTAAAAAGGCACGAAGAAGCTCGCCGTGCCGAAGAAGCCCGCTACAAAAAACACCTTCTCTACGTGGTTGCGCGGTTCAACAAAAAAGATTCCACCTCGCGGCGTTTTATTGTCCTCAATACCAGCCGTGCAGATATTGATAGCGGTAGAGCAATCGTCTTCGCTCACATCTGGGACGAAAAATCGTCATCTTCCAAACGCAGAGCAGATACCGCAGAAATGATGTTGCGTCCTATTCCTTCCGGTCGGCGAGATACGCTCGTTGTTCCGCAGCACGCTGTTCCGCAGGGCGAACGAAAGGCGATGCGCTACGCTATTGATTCGGTCGCGCTCGTGGGAATTGTCTTTCGGTAGGAAAAACAAAACACGCATGGAACAAACTATAATACACTTTCGTATATTTACGCTGCAACGTATTGTACGATGCACAACACTATATCAATCATCAGAAAGGAACCGTTCATGCAACGCATGGAAAACAAACATCTCGCATTCCTTTTCGTAGGAATGATACTTATGGGTATGAGTTTTGTACTCAAACATTACTTCTCGTTAAGCGACTCGCTCGATGGTTTTGTGAAAGGGGTTGCAATAGGGGTATTGATATTAACACTTAATGCCAATTAAAAGTTAAAAATCAGAGCAATCAAAGCGGCAGCCAGTCTGC
>JACVZY010000085.1 GCA_014654705.1 Ignavibacteria bacterium | reverse complement strand
CGTTTAAAAGTCGTGAAACAGCCGTGTAATTGCCCACTCTACTTTTTCAACTCAATGCCTGATTTCCGTGAAGTATGGCTGTTGGTGGAAATTCTGGGGTCGTGAGAGGTCAGTGTTGGGATTTGAAGCCTAAGGCCAGCGCTTTTTCTGTTGTGTCCGAAAAAATTAGAGTTGAGTTTGAGGTTGCCGTCATAGACTTCCTTGCAAACTTGGCATGCCGATTTGATCCGGTTGTTTACTTGGATAAGTTTGAGACCAGCAGGTAGACAGCTTTGGTTTTCGATTCGGCTTCGGAGCCTTCTTGATTTGTAGCCTAGAGACTGGGCGCTTGTACGAAGAAACAGTGGAAGTTCCAGAACAACATCGAATGCGAACTGTAACCGACTGTTAATCAGTGCCGCTAATTGAGTTCTGAAGATGGGCGGTGCTTGCCGCGTTTGGTCATTCTGCTTAGGCTGTGCCGTACCAGCTGTTAATTGATTACGTCATGCGAAGGGAGGTATGCAATGAATTCCATTATGAGAAGTTTGGCAATTGGGATCTTATGTTTTTCTGCGACGGTTTCGGCGCTAGAAAGAGCTTCACCTGAATCCTTGGACCTATCAACTTCGCAGCTCAAGGTTATACGCTCGGAGCTTGCAAGGCGTTCCGATGTGAAGGAGATGCCTGGAGCAGTTTTTCTCGTTGCTCGTGACGGTAAGATTGGCGCAATTGAGGCAATTGGGTTGCAGGACCCTGCTAAGAATCTTCCCATGCGTGAGGATTCTATATTTCGAATCGCTTCAATGACAAAACCGATTGTCAGTGTTGCTGCGATGATGCTGGTTGAACAAGGAAGGCTCGCGCTCCGAGATCCAGTCGCTAAGTATTTGCCTGAATTCAAGTCGATGCAGGTGGCGATTGAAGAGCGTGACAGCGACGGTAAGTCATCAGTGCGCTATGAACAAGCCCGAACGACGATGACCGTGCATGACCTTTTTAGGCATACCTCCGGCTTAACCTATGGTTCCTTTGACAATTCATTTGTCGATAAGCTTGTCGTAGAAGGGGGAATTCTCGGTTCAGACCAAACGCTGGCAGAGCAGATTACGAAACTAGCGAAGCTTCCGCTCAAGCATCAACCTGGTTCAACGTTCGACTACAGTCTTTCGGTAGATGTTCTTGGGCGAATTGTCGAAGTCGTATCCGGCGAGGAGCTAGATCAGTTTATTAAAAAGAACATCACGGATCCGTTAAAAATGGCAGATACGGGATTTTGGGTTTCGCAGGACAGACACTCCAGAATCGCATACCCACAAACTGATCCAAAGACTGGTAAACCCTACTTCATTCGTCCCGTTGAGGCCCGTCCTAAAAGACTCAATGCGGGCGGTGGGATGGTTTCGACTGCGGTGGATTACGTCCGTTTTTGCCAAATGCTTCTTAATGGGGGTGAATTAGAAGGCATAAGGATCTTAAGTCCTAAGTCAGTTGAGTTGATGACTTCCGATCACCTTCCGCCGCAAGTCAAATTCACACCCCGTTATTACGCGAGTCGTAATGTTTTGACACCAATGCCAGATCATGGGATGGGGTTTGGGCTTGGCTTTGCAGTAAGAACCCATCCGGGCCGTAGCGCGCTTCATGGTAGCGTGGGTGAGTATTGGTGGTCTGGATCGACCGGTACAAATTTCGTCATTGATCCGAGCAACAAAATTATCTTGATTCTCTTGACTCAGCAACCTGATCGTTTGGCTGAATACATGGCTCTGATGCGAAACATGGGCTATCCATTACTACTACGATAAATATTGAATCAAAATTCCCATCATTTCAGACGAATTGCCGCTGGCCTTGAAGGATGATATTTGCAAATTCTTTGTGTGAGCGCGGCGATAACTGTTCAGAGCATGGTTAAAGGACTAAGCACGCTGCGTTCTGGTCTCGGTGCAGGCTATGACGCAGGTAAGGCTACAAGCACTGGGGCCTAGCAATGGAGGTCTTCGAAGTCAGAAAAATTTAAAACCCGTAAATTAACCGTGTAATTACCGTGTAAATGATATGAGTTTTAGAAAGCAGGCGTAAATGCTTGATTAGTATAGGATATATATCTATAACGATCTAGTAAAAGCGACGTTATTACTTGTTATGATTCCGTCGCTCTAACCGACTGAGCTAATTCGCCGTGTGTGCTTAGTGCGCCCCAGACTGTAGTGCAAATGTCTGAGAACTCCCAAGTATACAGCTAAGCCAAGCCAGCGCCAAGATTGAGGTGCTAGGGGTGGGAAATTCTACTTAGTAGAATTCGCCGTGCAATTGAGGTTACGGTTGATTTGTGAGAGCGCTGCGAGGCCATCTGTACCCAGCAAACTTAGCGTGATTAGTTTTACCATCAGGCCAATGTAGGAAAGAAATTCTACTTAGTAGAATTTGCAAGGATTTTGGGTTAGAAACCAGATCGATCATTGATTCAATTTCAACATTGCATGCAAACGATATGAGCAACTCCGCAGACAGCAAGATGAGTGCGTCCGAGCCCTACATCGTCCGCCGATTCGAGGCTTCGGATGCTGACTCCAATTTCGATGCGGTGAG
>JACVZY010000084.1 GCA_014654705.1 Ignavibacteria bacterium | reverse complement strand
AATTCCGTGAATTAATGCAACTTACTATTTTAATCTTTTATTGTCCACAACCTTATTTGATGGTATCTCGCGGTATATTTTACAAAATAAACTGAATGCCACACGTTGCCGTATAATGCTCAAAACCGTGTGCTTGTACTTTGGATTGCAGCATGATTTTCTCACCGATACTGTACCCTGCCATGCCGAGAATCACCGGTCGAAAGCGCTCTATCGGGCGAGAAACCTGTGGGAAGGTGTAGCTCTTATCAAGATTAACGGAAACGGAGTGATAAACCATATCCAATGCACAAACTCCTGCACCAAAGCTGACAGACCAAGGGGAATCAGCAGATTTGATTACGTCGTACAGAAGTGCCGCACTAATGCTGTGATAGCCCCAGAAGGTGTTGTAGGAAGGATTACGAAAGTTCGGTGCATCAATATCGACATTCTTATTCACCGCTACTAGATAATCTGCCTCTGCCTGTAAGCCGACATCTGCTTGAAACCAACGGTGATATGCAGTAAGCAAACTAAAATTTTGCCAATGAAAGCCAAAGGAAATACCTGCCGTCCAATCAAGCACAGGTGCAGGCTTATACACTCCTCCGCCTTCCACTGCTATGCTGGTGCGCAGTTCTTGTGCCTGAGCGTAAAGGGAAAAAAGCATGAAATAGAGGGTCAGAATAAGACCTGACGACGAGATGTTTTTGAAGCGATTCATAGTAGAGAGGAAAAGATAAGAGAATATCGTTGGTTAAGAATTGCATTCAATTTGTTAGCAAAAACTGAAAAACGAAACCCAGCGTATCAAAAAAATACCAAGCAAATACCTCAAAGAGGCATTTGCTTGGAAACTATTGTGCAATTAATATTCCGGCACCCACGAGTAATTTGCGTTGGGATTATTTCCACTTGCAGCAAATGTGCCTGTGCCTGTGGCGGGGCTGCACCGAAAGCGGTGTTCGCCTACATAGTCATCAAAGAACCAAAAATCTTCTTCCCAATATTTAACAACTACGTCATATAGTCTCGGCACACCATTCGTAAGAGTAAAATTCATAGGTATCCAAGTGTCTTTGGGACGCTCACCTATGTAATGCTCTCTAAGTTTATACCAATCATTTGATCGTAACACCTCAACCCAAAATTCAGGAGTTGAGCCATCCCATTCATCATAATTTGCCCATGAATGAAAATACACATTGTCCAGAGTAAGAATAGCTGGAATATCTTCCCACGATGTTGTACTTGCTGTCTGTTTCGACGGCGAATAAATACTACCTTTTGTTTGGGCAGTATTTGCAAGGTTTGATTTAAGCTGCCCCGAAACGTCGGAACGCTCATTAAAGCTAATCAAAACCACGGGACGTGTTTTTGCGATTTCTTTATCAATCGTTAAGACATTGCCCTTAGCATCAAAAGCCGTGAGAGTTTTCTGTTCTTTGGGATCAATATCCACTCGCACAAAAGCTACTATCGGGGACGTTTTTTTATCCCATAATTCCGGCTTCATCCAGAAAAAATGGAGTGGAGCGTTAAATATCTCTTCTAAACGTGTCCGCACATCATTGACAGATTTACCACCAGCGAAGGAATTGCTATTACGGATTTGCTCGTTGGAAGCAAGAGTATGAGCCAAATTATCTGTCCACACTTTACCGCTAGAACCTGAAGATGAACGAAGAGTTGCTGGTACAGCTTTATCAACGTCAAGGTTTAGCCATAAGACGTTACTCTCACCATCAAAGCGTTCTGTGCAGCGTTGGTAGAACCACTCGCGAACATTCTTCTCATCAAGCACGATAGCTGTCGCTTTTGCAAGAGTTGACAAATCTTTTGTCATTTCTTGTAATTCCGAAACATAGACTTTACTGCCATTCAAGGGCGAAATATAGTAATCACCACGTTCATCGTGTTGCGCAATTCTTTCAACTTTTGGCGACGTTTGCTGTACCGCAGCATTTTGCTCCGGCGCAACAACCTTATCCTTTACCAATCCGTTTTCGCAACCTATCACCAAACCACTCAAAACAACACCAAATGCGAAGGCTCGCAAAGCCTTCAAACCACGATAATTCATACAATCTCCAAAAAACTAGGAGTGAAAGAAGAACCCGACAATCTTCACGCGCACATCTGCCGCGTTTTGCATACACTTTTGTGTATATTGCAAGCGGATACGGTTACCAATCTTTATCCGCTTGCCTGCTTTTCCGTCAGCACCTCATGCGAGGGAGAAGCGGGCGTTTTTTTCACGCCACAAATCTACGCACTTTTTCTTGTATCATGCAAGCGCTCTGGGACGAATCCCGCCTTTTTAGGGACGAGTCCCTCGTTTTCGATTCGATATTTTACCGGAACAAATCCCCAATTTTTTTAGAGTAATCCTCGCTGGTTCTATCGTTTTTCGTGGTATTCGCGCACTGCAGCACGCACATTTTTCAAGCGGTCTTCGGCAATCGGTATTTGCTTGCCGTCTTGCATAACGGCGAACTCGCCGTCAATTTTTTGTATTCCGCCTATCGGTACAAGAAAACTGCGGTGTAAGCGCACAAAATCTTTACCCTTAGGACTTTCGCAAAAGCCGGAAAAGTGAGTAGATTAGAGTTAATTTTACCATG
>JACVZY010000083.1 GCA_014654705.1 Ignavibacteria bacterium | reverse complement strand
ACACCAAGGCGCTCGAAAGCGTCTTGTGGTCGTCCAGCACCACCGTCACGTTCTCATCCACCACCACCGTGCCAGGCATCACGTTCGGGAATTCCGTCGGGCTTGTCGGGCGAGTTGTGCCGCTTCCGGAATACTGCACTCGCGCTAATGCGGAACCATATGAAACAACTGTTCCTGTGACTGCACCCGTGCCGTCTAAAAGTAGCGTTGCACCGGTCGTGGTTGTGCCGCGTACCGTCACAGTGCCGTTATTGGTTAGTGTTACACCGTCGGCAATACCAAGAACCGATGGTGTTTCCACCACGATTTCTGCTCCTGCGCCAAGTGTAATATTGCTTTGCACCGTGGCGACGGTTGTGGAAATGCCACTCACATTGCCCATGACGTAGAAGGTCACACCCGGAATCAAGAAACTTGGAGCAACAGTTCCAGTGCCGGTGGGAAGGGAATTCCATGAGGCAGGATTACTTGCATCGCCGCTGATAAAGTAGTAGCGTGTACTCAGAGGAATCGCGCTGCCTGTTGCCAAAAAGCTGCTCGTATTCGTGAAATTTTGAGGAAGGGTTTGTGCGATGCTTGCGCCACCCAGAAAAAGCGCCGGACCAATGCTGTTGTACGTTCCACCAATACCTGTTGTGGACAAACCGATAACGCTCACCGCTGGAACCGCAGTGCTCGGCGTAAGCGCGACCGTTCCAGTGCGTGTGCCGATGATGCTGTTGCGAAGTTCCCAGCGCCCAGTGGTATAGAGCGAGGTGATTGCTGTTCCCAGCGTACCGCCACCGCCTGCTTGAGCATTAACGATAAGCGTTCCTGTACCGGTGCCGTCATCGGTAAAGGTCATTGGAAGCGGCTGTGCGCCTTGTCCAACGGGGAACGTATAAACTCCCGCAGCACCAAAAGCGCGTTCCAAAAAGCCGTCCACATAGCCACCGCCAGCAGCCACAGCGCCCGGCGCGGTGTTGGAGACTGTCAGCATATTCGCCAAGGTGTTTGTGATTATGCCGTTTGTGAGTGCTAACGTTCCAGCGACAGTGAGCGGCGAGCCAAGTGCGGGATTTGCTCCGGCACGGTTCAGTGTGAAATTATTCAGTGTTTGTGCGCCTCCGGCAAAGGCTAGTGAGCCGGTGATAGTGCCCGTGCCTGCGACGCTGATGTTACTGGTGGCTGTGCCGCCGAAGGTCGAACCTGCACCCAGGGTGATAGCATCATTGAGAGTAAGGGTATTTCCTGCACCAATATTCAGACGAGAACTACCATTCAGGGAGAATGTACCGTTGATTTGGCTGCTGACACTCGCACCCAGTGTTGCCAGTACGCCTCCACTCATTGAGACATTACCGTTCATGATTGCCGGTAGTGCTACCTGCGGAATAGTACCTATCCAATTAGAACCGGCATTCAGAGACGAACCCACAGCATAGTTTATCTGACCGGAACCATTCACCACGCCACTTCCCACTCCACAACCACCATTACCAATTAACGTAATTGCGCCCGAAGCGGTACTCACGTTCAACGTTCCATTGACCGTTAAGACGGAGGTATTGGCAAACCACATTTCCTGCGTGAGCGTGTGCGTACCTGCACCAAGAGTAAGCGTCGCTGTACAGTTCGTTATACGACCATTGCCTGTTAGTACGCCATTGACCTGAAGGTTAGTATTGATGCGGGTTGCACCTGCGCCTTGTGTTGTCAGATTATTGACTATCGCCGTCGCAATGTTGATATTGACATCAGGTCCAACCGTCGGGGCAAAAATGTAATTTGCCCCCGGCGACCACGTTCTTGTGCTGGTATTGACAATCGCACCGCCGTTGAAACCTGTCGCATTCGCTGCGCGAAGCGTTCCGCCGAGTTGCAAATCGAAATCTCCCACGCCCGTAACTTGGAAGCCTCCTACATCCAGCGTTCCGCCGATGGCAACTTGTAGTAAAACGGTAGCGGCAATGTTGAAGTTACCCGTCAAAACGGCTGTTTCGGGCGATGGGACGATAAATGTATATCCCGCACCCGTGAAATTCGGTGCGGGCGAGCCTGTGCCGCCCAAGCCTGTGTACCAATTCCCCGCAATATTCGGATCGAAGCCACCACCGCGATAATAAAATGTCGTCACGCCCGTACCGACAGCGTAGAAGCCGTTTCCAGCTGCAAGCGTAGGAAAGGTAACGGTGTTCACAATAGTCGAACCCGCAACCGTGCTGGTGTAGCCATTGTACGTGCCGTTTGCTGTGGGTGCAACGCCCAAAAGATTTACTCCGTTTGTCATACCGGGAACGCGCTGAAACGTAAGATCGGCATTGGTCAGTGCCACAGACGGCGTAACGCGCCAATACTCGCTTGCAGAACCAAGACTGCCCATGAGTCCGGAAGTCAGCACAGAGGGCGGTGCAGTGAAAAATGGTTCAACTTCTACCGTGCCACCGCCTGCGGTGTAGACGAGTGTTGCGGGGTTGTAGGTGGCAGCCGTACCGCCGCCAACGGGGAAGCTGTATGTGCCTGCGGCTGCCAGGGAGCGGCGAAGCGGTCCTACTATGTGGGAGTTTGCGCCAAACGTGCCGACAATAGCGCCCGGAGCAGTGTTGGTTGTTCGGAGAATATTCGTTGGCGTTGTTTGTATAAACCCTTGATTTAATGTCAAAAACCCTGCTGCCGAAATATCAAGCGGAGTGCCAAGCACAAGCGTCGCTGCAGCACGATTCATGGAGAGTGAACCCATAATGCCAGTAAACAGTGCCGAGCCGGTGATACTGCCCGTACCCGCAATATCAAGCGTTGCCGTCGCCGAGGCATTTATCGAACCACCGGAAAATACGATTGCGCCGTTTGCTTGCAGTGTCCGCCCGGAAATGTCGAACGAACCTGCCTGCGCGGTAAGTGTGCCACTGATTTGCGCATTGGCACCCAAGGCAAGGGTTGGTATGGGAGCAGTTTTATTAATGAGGAGCGAACCAGGCATAACGAGCGGCAACTCGATTGTCGTGCTTGTTTTTAAGCCCGCGCCCGCGTATTCGAGTGTTGAAGTTGTTGCGAGATAATTGACAGGCGTGGTCGAAACTGCGCCATTGCCCATGATGCGGAGAGTACCCCCAGCTTGGACATTGAGCAGCGTAGAGTTGTTGGTCAGCGTTGTGCCGTTGGCGATTTGTAAGGTGGCGTTGTTTTGGACGTTCATCGTAACGTTTGCGCCCAGTGTAAAGTTCGTCAATCCTGTGGCGGGCGTGTGCGTCGGCTCGACGATAAATGTTGTGCCGGGAGTTGTAAAGTTTGTTGCCGGAGTACCTGTGCCACCGATACCTGTCCACCAATTACCCGGAGTGGCTGCATCACCTGTGTTGTAGTAATAGATAGGCACTACCGCTCCCACGGCAAAATAGGTTGGTGCAGCGAGATTGTCCGCAATTGAGCGTGTCAGCGAAGAAACAGCAGTCAGTGTTCCCAAGACATTTGCACCGTTGGAGGCGTAGGCTGTTGCCATTGGAGGCGCAGTAGTGCTGCTGCCAAGGAGATTTGCCGCCGTCAGACCTGCGGTGGCTGCCTGCATCAAGCCGCTTGTGAAAGAGCCGCTTGCTACTTGCGCTCGCCAATACTCCGCACCAAGCGCTCCCGATATGGTGATACCGTCGGTCGAACCGCCTGTGGGTG
The DNA here is from genome assembly GCA_014654705.1 of Ignavibacteria bacterium. Classification (GTDB taxonomy): domain Bacteria; phylum Bacteroidota; class Ignavibacteria; order Kapaibacteriales; family UBA4661; genus PH2015. Next base: position 23,608 of record JACVZY010000083.1, on the reverse strand, counting down.
CTGTATTGTACGCTTCCACTTCAATCGTCGCGCCGCCTGCTGTGGTGGGGTCGTTTACGGCAAAGGGCAGATACGTTCCGCCTTTACCCACGGGGAAGAGCCATTGCTGCCCTATGCTTGCGCCCGGCAACAACGCACGACGGAATGGTCCGTCAATAAAGCCAGAGCCTGTTCTCGAGACCGCACCGGGCGATGAATTACTCAATGTCAACATAGAAGCCGTTGATGTTCTCAAGACTCCGTTCATACCCAAAAACAACGTTCCGCTACCGACTATATTCGTTGCCGAACTCAATGTAAGTACTCCGGTGGCAGGACCGTAGAGGCTCACCATACCAATCATAGACCCGGGCAACTCTAATCCCGTAACCGTAAGGGGACTGGTGATGTTATTGTACACAAGTTGAGACCCTACGTTGTAGGTGATAGCGCTCCCGGTTACCCATGTTGCCGGAACAGCAGCCTCAATCCAAAAACTTGCCCCCGTCTGTATCGTCAGCCCACCTGTATTGCCTATCTGCGAACCAGTATTCATCACCAGTGAGGCAGCGGACTGAACAGCGCTTCCGGCACCGTTCAGATTCAACGTCGTTGAGGCACCAAGAGACAATATACCGCTTTGCACGGTGAGGGATCCTGAAAGGGCAAGCGACACGCCGGAAACAATCCATGTTCGGGAAAGACCTGGATTGACTGTAAGATTTGCCGCTTGCGTAATTGCTTGTTTGTTACCGGAAATATCATTGAAATACGCTGTTGTGGTCGCGCCGATTGCTCCCAGAATATAATTTGCCGCCGGGCTGTAATTGATACTCACACCCGTTGCTCCGCCTGTAATCTGCACCGCACCGTCGTTGTTGCCAATACCGTTGATACCGCTTGGATGGCTTGTTTGCAAGGTTGCGCCACCTTGCAGATTAAACACGCTGTTGTTTCCTGCGAACTGCACGGCAAAGGTCGCGGTGTTCAGTGTTGCACCGGATGGGACAGTGAGAGTAACGTTGTTCGCGCCCGAACCAAAGGGGAGGTCTGCTGTCAAAAGAGCTGTTGAGCCTGCATCTATGGTAAATAGTGCGTTGGCGGTCGTAAAATTCGGTGCTGCCGTGCCGTACGCCGCTCCGGGGCTGGTGTCCCAGTTTGCGGGATTATTTGCTCCACCTGCGAATACGTTGGCATTGTTGTAATAGTACGTTACAACCGCTGTTCCGATAGCAAAATACGTCGGTGCAGCGAGATTATCCGTAGCAGTGCGCGTGAGCGAGGAAATACTGCTTAACGTTCCTACCGTATTTGCGCCATTGGAAGTATAGGTTGTCATCGTCGGAGGCGCAGTTGTGCTGGAGCCGATACTATTTGCTGCCGTTATACCTGTTCTGGCTACTTGCACAAAACCACTCGTAAACGAACCTGGCGCTGTGGTTACTTGTGCTTGCCAATACTCGCTGCCGAGAGGTGCGAGAAGAGTTGTACCATCGGCAAATGCCGGAGCGATGTTGAATGCTTCTACTTGCACGGTCGAGCCTGCACCGCTGGAGGTGGGAGTATTGATAGCAAACGGCAAATACGTTCCGCCTTTGCCAACAGGGAAGAGCCACTGCCCTACACCTGCTCCGGTAGGCAAAGCGCGGGCAAGCGGTCCGTCAATATACGACGTAGAAGAAGCGCCCGTGATAGCACCAACAGCCGTGTTGTTGATGGTCAAAAGCCCGCCGCTTGTATTCAAGATACCGCCAAGTTGTAAGATTCCCGTCGCGCCAATGGTGCGCGGCGCCGTTAAGTTTACGGTAATTCCACCATAGAGCGACACACGTCCAGGCATCGCGGACGCGGGGAACTCAATACTTGAGTTATATGTCCCCAAGCCATTGCCATAGCGCAATTCTCCTCCGGCAGTGAATGTGGGTGAATTTCCCAGAAACGTGAGGGGCTGGCTAAAAGGAGTAAATACACCATCAACGGTAAACGTACCAAGATTATTCAATGTCGTGCCGCCCAATATCAGCATTTCCGCCCCTGAAGCAAGAGTATTGGTGGCAGAGTTCAGTGTCAGCGTACCGCCGGAATATTGAAACTGTCCTGACGAGATAGTAAGTGCGCCCGTTGCAGCGACATTGAGAGAAGTAGCCATTGACCACGTTCTGCCCGCGCCTGGATTGATGGTTACATTCTGAGCTTGTGTAATAGCGGGTTTTCCTCCAACAGGTCCGAGATTGCAATTCCCACTCGCAGCCAGAGCACCGAACACATAGCTTGCCGTCGGGCTGTAGGTGATATTTGCTACCGGAACATCAATCGCTCCGCCAACACCGTTGATACCGAGAGGGTTGGAGGTTTGAAGCGTACCGCCCGCTTGCAAATCAAACGAGCCTGTACCTATCAGCGAACGAATACCAAGATTCAACGTGCCGCCATTCAAGACACGCATCGTAACACTTGCACCGAGTGAGATATTTGCTGATGCCGCAGCCGTTGTGTAGGTAGTTTCCACCACGAATATGCTTCCCGGTGTCGTAAAGTTTGTGGCGGCTGCTCCCAAACCCGCACCAGAGGTTGTTCCCCAGCTTCCCGGTGCTGCGGGGTCGCCGGATTCATAGTAATATACTATTCCGGGCGAAGCAATACTGTAAAAACCATCCCCCGCAGTAAGCGACGCAAATGCCGGAGCATTGTTGATACTTGGGCTGGCGATGTTGCTTGTGACAGCATTGTACGTGCCTCCAGCCGTTGCGGAGTTGCTGAGAGTATTGCCTGCCAATATTGCAGCATTGCGCGTAAAGGTAAGCGTTACGTTAGAATAGGCAACACTCGGATTGACCCGCCAATACTCAGTACCGCTCAGGCTTCCCAACCCTCCGCCGGGTGCGCCGGGCGCACCTGAATTGAAACCTTCAATGGTAACGATATTTGTAGCACCGGCTGTATAGCTAAAGGTCGCGGGAATATAGGTTGCGGCTGTTCCACCACCAAGCGGGAACAAATATGTGTTTGCGCCGATGCTTGTTGTGCGTGCCAATGCACCGGTAATACAGCGCGTTGCACTTGCACCAATAATCGAACCTGCCGAAGGGTTGCCAATCGTTAAAAGATTGGTTGGCGTCGAGACGATACGTCCGTCGGCACCAAAGTTTATTGTGGCGTTGAGAGTGGACGGAGCCGAAAGTATAAAAACAGAGCCTGCGCCGGCAGCTACCATCACAGCCCCGTTCATTATCGGCGGTAGCTCTGCACCTGTGTTGCGTGTCCCCGTCACAGCATCCAAATACTCCAGATATGAACTTGAAGCATAGTTTACGGGATTGCCGGAAATAATCGGGAGCGGCAATGCCGTCGCCATAGTTCTCAGTATAGCACTGCCTGAACTCGCCAGCGACAAAGGGGTTACGCCGTTGTTATTTGCCAACGTAAAATTATTGCCAACACCCAAAACGCCCGACTGAATCACACTTCCCGGACCATTCAACGCAAGCGTTTGAGCTGATACTGCTACAAGATTTAATCCTGCACTCGCACTTGCACAATTAACTGTCAACGCTCCCGAAAGTGCTAATCCTGTGGCAAGGGTAATGAATTGATTTCCCGTAATCGTGAGGTTTTGTGCGTTGGTGATGAACGGTTTCACACCAACAGCCGCAAAGTTTGCATTGGAGACAGCGCCCGGAACATTCAATATATAATTTGCCGTCGCTGCGTACGACACCGTACCTGTGAGCTGGATTGCTCCGGTAGCAGCACTGTTACCGTTCACTCCGTCCGTGCGCGAGATTTGGAGCGTACCATTGGCTTGCAAATCGAAGTTCCCTGCGCCTGTGACAGCAAACCCAGCCATATTCAGCGTTCCGCCACCCGCTACTTGCAGCGTAACTCCCGCCGAAAGCGGGATATTGGCTGTTGCGGCTGCGGTTGTGTAACCATTCGGCACAATAAATGTCCAGCCGGACGTGGTGAAGTTCGCTGCCGCCGTGCCGCCGCCTCCAATCACAGAATTCCAGTTGGCAGCAGTATGCGGCGCACCCGAAACGTAATAATATGTCGTGGGGACAGTAACCGTCCCCACAGCAAAGAAGTTTGGCGACAAGAGTGTTTGCGGGGTGTTCTGGGTAAGGTTATCTAAGGTCAAGTTGTTGTAGGTCGAGGCGCTGGGCGCGGAATACGGACCGCCCACCGCTGATGCCGAGCCAACCGTTTGCGTAGCGGCGAGAGTGGTTTTGCTCAGAAGCATTCGTGCTGTTACCGCACCACCGCTGAACACGCTTGCCTGCCAGTATTCGGTGGTGGAAATAGTGCCTGTTTGAATGGTTGTACCATCGGCTGTTCCCACAGGATTGGTGTTGAATGCCTCGGCTTCCACCACCGACCCACCGACGGAATTAGGGTTCACAAGAGCAAAGGGCAGGCTTGTTACGCCTTTGCTGATGGGAAATTCCCACGTGCCAGTGTTCGCACCTGCAGGTATGGCGCGGCGCATAGGACCTCGCACATAGCCAGTACCAGTATTCACCGCACCTACTATCGGATTATTGATGGTGAGCATATTCGCTGCGGAAGTAGCAAGAGGAGACGTTGCAGCACTCAAGTTCAAAACACCCGTGCCGTTGATAGCCGTAGCCCCTCCAAGCGTGATAATACCGGCAGCCGAGCCACCATTGATGCGGATACTTCCGTCCATTGCACTTGGCAGCTCCCGCCCTGTTGTGCGTGGGGTTGTAATGCCGAAATAGCCCAAGATTGCACCTGCTTGGTAGGTAATATCGTTCGACAAAACACATGGAACAGGAGCGGCGTCCAATACATCAAACGTTCCACCATTTTGTACGGTCAAGCCGTTTGGATTGGTAATGGTGAGGACGCTCGTTGCGTTTTGCGGGAGCATACGCCCATCGGGTCCTTGAACAGTGCTACTCCCAGCGACTCCATTCAAGACGAGGCTATTTTGAAAATAAAAATCACCCGCAACCACCGTCAGTGCATTCTGAACGGTTAAAGCAGAACTTAATGACCACAGCGAACCCGTAGGCGTATTGGTGGACAGCGAAGCCACTTGCGTAATAGCGGTTTTCTGCCCTACTGCACCGAAACGGCACTGCCCCGCTCCTGCAACTGTCCCAAAACTAAAATTGACCAGCGTGCCATAATTTGTCGTAAAGCCCGTCGCACCGCCTATTACCTGAATTGCACCCGTAATATCGCTCGTTCCATTGATACCTGTCGTATTGCGCGTTATGAAGGTTGCACCGTTATCGAGGTTAAACGTACTGCCAGTTCCGGCAAACTGCACAGCATTTGCCGCACCCGTGCCTGTGTTCAGCGTTCCGCCGGACTGCACGGTAAGTTTTACACCACTTGAGCCAGCGCCAAGCGTCCAGTTACCTACCATCAGCGCAGTTTTACCGTTTGGAATGACGAACTCGGAACACTGCGTGGTGAAGTTTGGCGGCAGTGGCGACCAGTTTGTAAGCACAGTGGGGTCGCCGCTTGCGGGGACAAAGGTATAGACGGTGGGGGCTACTGTATTGCCAACAGCAAAGTTACGCAGTGCCGTACCGAAATTCAATGGTGTAGTATTCGCTGTAACTGTACTACCGCCCACAACTGAGCCGCCCGGCATAGCAGAATACAGAGGTGCGCCACCAATACCGACCACACTTCCCGCACCAACGCTTGGTGCTGTCAGGGCCACACCGCCTGTCAGCACAGGAGTACCACCACTACCACTAAAAAAACCCGTCCAATACTCCGTCGCACTGACGCTGGTTATTGAGGAACAATCAGGTACGCCGGTTGGCGCTGTCGAATATGATTTTACTTCTAAAGAATAACTTACGGCACTCGTAGTGTTGAAGGGTGCTTTGAGAGTAAACGGCAGATATTGAGCACCGCGACCAACAGGGAAGATGTAATCCACACCCGTAGCACCTGCGGGCAGTTCGCGCTCCAAACCGCCAGTACCTTGCGTATCGACATAGCCGCCGCTTGAAGTAACGGCTCCGGCAGCACTGGAATACATTTTAATTTTTCCCGTGGGAACTATTGTTCCTGCGGTCAGCGTCAGTGTGCCGCTTAAATACATAGTCGCTGTCGGGAGTGCCAAGCCTGCTCGGTTCATTGTCATATCAACAAACAAACCACCGCCGGTATTAAAAGAGCCACCAGTATAGGAGCCGCTTCCTTTGATAACAATAGACAAGCCCGTGATCCCGAGGAATGCGCCGTTAAACACAATCGGACCACTTAATGACAACGTTTGTGGTGTTGCACACCGTACATTTACCCCGGCATTGACGGTAAATGTTCCCTGAATATCTGACGAAGAGCCGAGAGAGAAAACTCCCGTGTGTGCGACCGTTACCGACCCCGGCATTATCGCCGGAAGCTCTTGTGCTGTGGTTGTTTTTCCGACAGTCCCCGTATAGGATAGAAGAGAGTTGGATGCTTGATAGGTAACAGCGCTTCCCACTACCGCGCCGCTTCCCTGAAGATTCAGCGTCGCGCCGCCGGCAATATTCAGCGTCCCATTATTGGTCATGGTGAAGCCTGTGCTTATTGCAAGCGTGCATCCGCTTTGCACGGTCATTGGAATGCCTGTACCAAGCGTAAAATTGGCTACAGCAGTGGCAGTTGGCGACGATGCTTCGACAACAAACGAACTGCTGATAGTGCTGAAGCTCGTTGCGGGCGTTCCCAAGCCCGCGCCGGAGGTTGTACCCCAACTTCCGGGGACATTGGCATTGCCGGATTCGTAGTAGTACGTTATCGGCACCACAGTCCCCACAGCAAAGAATCGCGCTGCCGGCAGTGTATTGACGACTGTTTGCGTCAGCGAAGGCGGTGTGCCGCCTGCAAACGAAATAGCGCCGTTAGACGTATATGCGCCAGCAGCAGCAGTCGCAACCCCTATCAACTCTGTTCCCGTCAGCCCCGTTTTCCCTATTTGCATCAGCGCATTAGTAAATGTACCGCTAAAGACCGCAGCCCGCCAATACTCAGTACTGCTCAGTGTATTGATGGTCGTGCCGTCAGCAGTGCCACCACCACCCACGCTAAATGCTTCCACCTCCACAACCGGAGTGGCTGTTACGGTGGGGTTCACAATGCCAAAAGGCAGATACGTCCCGCCTTTACCGACAGGATAGGAATAGGTCGTTACCGATGTTACCATTGCGCGGCGCATCGGACCCTGCACAAAAGAAGTAGCCGAACCGCCCGCAACGGCACTTGCGGCACTATTGCTCATCGTCAGCATATTTGCTGCACTTGTCGTCAGAATGCCGTTGGTGAGTGTTAATGTCCCGGCAATCGTTTTTGCGGCATTGAGCGTTACGCCACCGGAATTGTTGATAATGACCGAACCGCTCATTGCGTTTGGAAAAGTAACGGTGCTGATGGTGGGTGCAGCTGTGCCGAAATATTCGAGCGAGGCTGCTGCTGTGGAATATGTTACCACCGAACCGGTCATCGAAGCATTATCAACGAGACGAAGCGTTCCTGTGGCGTTCACGGTAAAGGTACCTGTATTGGTAAACGTAGAACCAGCATCCAATCGGAATACGTCGTCGGTAATGAACGCACCATTGTTCACAAGTGTTATGCCGCTCCCGACCGTCATCGTACCCCCGACAGCAACTTGGAAAGTAACGCCTGCACCAACCGTCATACCACCAATTGAGACATTAGCAGTGCGCCCGGACGGAACAACAAAGGTCTCGCCTCCGGTGGTAAAATTCAAGGCTGCAATGCCGCCACCACCGATGAGTGAATTCCAATTTCCCGGAATAGCAGGGTCTCCTGCTTGATAGTAGTATGTTGCTGTAAGATTGCCCCACACGTTGGGATTGTCTTGGGGAAGATTGAAGTAGGTCGTTCCTGCTGTACCGCCTGTGTTTGTGGAATAAGTCGTGGCATACTCTGTTGCCGTTGCGCCTGCTTGGATGAAGATTGCACCGCCTTTGCCTTGTCCGTTTGCACCAACACCTGTTCCGCAGCCTATTGAACCCGCAACTCCACCTGTTGCTGTGTTGTTAGAGAAAGTGCAGCCGGACATAGAAAATGTTGAACCGGAACGAACAAATACTGCACCACCAAGCCCTGCACCGCCGCCACCGGAGCCGCCATTTGAGCATCCAGTACCATTACCGCCATTGCCGCCAAAACCGCCACCGCCCACGCCGCCTGTTCCCAAATAACCACTCCCGCCGCCGCCGCCGCCGAAGCCGCCAGCACTACCAGCTGGGCTAGAACAACCGCCTTGGATAGCGCCGCCGCCGCCGCCGCCGCCGAAGCCGCCTACCGTGCCTGAGCACATTCCTGCAATTCCACCCGTACCACCACTTGTGCCAAGGAGTGTCTGGTTAGAGGGATTACCGCCGGCTGTACCATTGCCATTTCCTACCGCACCACCAACATTACCACTATTACCACCGATTGCTTGATTATTGGAAAAGGTAACTCCGTTTATGGCAACAGTTCCTTGGTTTACAAATAATCCGCCTCCCATACCGCCGCCGCCGCCGCCTGTCCCGCTTTTTACACCACCAGGAGAAGCAGCACTTGTTGTACCCAGCGCCAGCCCATCAGCAATGGTAAAATTATTAAGCTGTATGGTAAACGCTGCTGTTTGGCTTGCAAAAAAAACAGGAAAGAGGTTGTTCCCACTCACAATAAGAGCCGCACCGGGACCGTTGATGGTAATGTGGTTGTTCAAAGCCGGAAGCGCTGAAGCAAGGGTGACAGTTCCTGTTGGAGTTATCGTTATGATGTGCGGTGAACCTGCCGTAGCGGACCCGTCGGCATTAGCATCAAGAATCGCCTGCCGCAAAGAGCCTGCCCCGGCATCGTTTGTATTTATGACCGTAAAGGTTGTCGCCCGTGCTGTCGTCCACGCACCCACAAAAAGTGAGCACAGCATGATAACAGGCACAAGAAAACGCAGAAAACGAGGGTTGCGGCTGGTGCTTGGAGCAATCGGATGCGGGGAAGCGGAGTTCATACGGTTTTGAGAAGAAGAGAGGAAAAAATTGCGAAGGAAATCTCCACCACGAGACAAGGATCTCCAGAAGGAGAAGAAAAGTGTTCGTGCTGTCAAAGTATTGGCGGAAGAAGAATGGGAACGGGAAGCGTGTATCATAAAGAATCACCACAATTTGAGAGGGAGAATCACAAGCTGTGAAGAAGCAAATTCCTCTTACTACAAGGTTATATGCTGCTTACAAGGCGGTAATTTACGACTTTTCCGCCAAATACCTGTGAAGAAAAGCGTCCGACTTTCCCGAATGGATGTCCGACTTTCGGGAAAATCCGCCCTACGTCCTATTTCCCCTTAATAATTACCTCTAGGAGAGGCTGGTAATATATTGAGCACGATACTCCGACGGCGTTTGTCCGGTATGTTTCTTGAAGGCAGCGTTGAAGGACGATTTGGAGTTAAAACCAGAATGAAAAGCCACTTCTTGGATGGTAGTTGACGGCGGAGCGTCCATTATTTGACGCTTCCATTCTTCGACACGATAGCGATTGACAAAATCGAAAAAATTTACCCCAATGTGTTTGTTTAGAATATCGGAAATACGATAGGCAGGGATGTCACTGAGTGTGGCGAGTTTTTGAAGAGTCAGCTGACTGTCCAGATATGGCTTCTGTTTTTCCATAAAATGCTGAAGGTGCTCTCGCAATGCAATGCCCTCTTGCGGCTCCTCGCGCAGGGCACCGATTTCTGCTGTACGCCGCTCTGAAGCAAGCACGCCATTATGCGCTCCAAAATCAGTAAATACGCCATTCGTAGCCAATGGCACAGACTGTTTTTGTGCAACTGATTCTTGTGCAGGCAATTCTTGTGTAGAAAAGACATGGACAAACGTATCAGCTTTCATAATGGCGATATATGCCAGCAGATACATCCACAACGTACCTAAAAGACCAACAATGATATTCAACGACCGAAGCCCCGGAAACCCAAGAAGCATACCAATATGCACCACAAGCTGAATCGCCCACCAAAGCCACATAGCAGCCACAAGGTTCCGAAGCCAATGCAAATTGATGCGTTCGATGGACGAATATTCATTGCGAATACGTCTGGAATATGTTCTGAGCAGCCGTAAAGAAAATATCAGATAGATAAAAAAATGAAGCGAACGCGCAAGCAAGAAGACGTTGTACCACTGCGATTTTCCCGCAAGGTTTTCGGTGAGAAATTTAATTTTTTCCTCTGCCGGCTGAAAATAAAAGGTTGCCATCAGAAATACGACATACAGCACAAACGGTATAAAATGAACAAGAGAGCGACGATTGACGATGCCGCCCGTTTGTGCTGTCACGTACAAAAACAGCAAAGGTGCTATCAAGAGCCGCATCGGCTCGGCAATACGGATAAGAAACGGAAACGCAGTATAAACCGAAGGAATGAGAATCGGCGAAAATGATAAAATGACCGAAACTACCAGCACCATAGCAGCCAGCAGACTATTTGCTTGATGGTTGCCCCGTTTCAGGCGAAAAAGAATAAATGCAACAAAATATCCTTGCGCGGCACCAATAAGGTCAGGAATCGTCAATATGGTAGGTAATGACATGAGTATAGTCTCAGATAGTTGAACAGTTGCTCGCAGAAATTAACGTAGAAAGCGTAAAAACCTATAACGAAAAATTGAGTGTAATATTCATTCTGCATACGTCATTAAAGCTACCAATAATGGCATAATAGCAGAGGCAACAGAATATTCACACCTGAAATTCTGTACACACTTTTCGGGATGAAACACTTCAAAAGAAATAACTTCAAAAGAAATATAAGTATCAATTCCAAATTACTGAAAATCAGAAGGCTTTACAAGTTACTAAAAGTCATGCCTAAGCTACATACACTTGGGTGGGTATAAAAACAGCAACAACTCTTGATTCTTTGAATAAACCAAGAGTTGTTGCTGCTCATGAATGCCTACAGTACCGAATGACTCGGCAAATGCAACCTAGCGAACAATATGTACCAACACGCTATTCAAATGTATTCCGGCAGATTGTAGAGAAGCCACATAAACTCCACTTGGCAGGCTCTGCACATTCCAAAGAAGCCTGTGCTCCCCTGCGGACAATGTTCCATCGTGGATACGCGCCACTTCTTGACCAAGTATGGTGGAAAGCACCAATGTTACAGGAATCGGATTGGACAACGACAATGAGAAATTGATGCTCTCACTTGCCGGTGCTGGAAATACTGACAGCGCCGCATCGGTATTACCAAAATGCTGAGAACGCACACTAGTAGCTTGTAAACCAATACTACCATTCTGTGTTACTACACTCGGTGATCCCTCATTAAACATGGTATGTTCAAGTGTTAAAGTGCTTCTGCCTGATGAACGTACTTCTGCATGCAGATTGAGCAATGTCCCACTTTCTGCAAAGCCCCGACTACTAAAATATACACCGCGAATAATGCCCGCTTCCATTGTATTCACTACCAGTGTTCCCCCCTCAGAAAGCGTTTCATCCAATGAAACACCTGAAAGATTTACAATTGCGGGATTGAAACGCACAGCAAAAGAATAAGAACGTATATCTAGGGAACGACTATTGGTAAGCCGTAGCGGTATAATGTAGTGATTATCCCGTTGCTGATGGGCATCTTCAATGGCAAGAGAAACAGATTCGTTTGCTGTCAGTGAAGACTTCTGAAACTCCTTGAGAGAAGAAGCTAACACCACTGTCACAGGAGGGCATCCATTGGGAAAAGAGTTAATTAATCCAGCAGTGTATTGTGCAATTAAGGCTGCATCATAGCCCGTAACTTGTCGATTACCCGACACATCTGCCGCACGGAGTGAATCGCCGGTCAATCGTCGTGTGCCCACGCTGTGCTCTGCCACTAAAGAGGCATCCAAGGCTGTTACTGTACCGTTTCTGGAGACATCTCCACACAAGAAACCACCAATAGTCACCACGCCACCAAAAATGTTCACGCTTGGCGATCCTTCGTTAAAAAGCGCATTATTGATATTTATCGTTGTCTGTCCCGACGAAGCAACGGTAGTTCCGGTAAGGTTAATCAAGGTACCATTTCCGGCAAAAGGACGAGGACGAAAGAGAGTAAATGTCAAACGACCAGGCGTGCCGGTATTAACTGTTATTGTGCTGCTGTCAGCCAGGGTGCCCGCGGCGGACACGCCCGTCAACCGAATTCGCGTCGTGTCAAAAGTAACAGTCATCTGGCACGATAGTACATTTTGACCTGTCAAACCACTGACCGTGACAGGAATAGCAATTGTCCCAGGAACTACCGAGACAGACGGTATGCGAAGTTCGCGATTAGCATTAACTGCTGTTGTATCCACTGGTGATGCTCCTCCAGCTGTATAGGATGCAGCCCATCCGGTACTAGTACCACTACCATCGGTTGTAAATCGAACTAGCATCACCCCACCGCTTGAGGTTACGGATGAAGGGATAGCAGAACCTCGAAACGTACCTAGTACTCGTGAATTTATTGTGGTGCCGTCATATATAGTAACAGCGTCGCAGCAGGATTCGGTGCTGAAGCGAGAAAATGCGAGGGTAATACGCCCCCCGTTAGCGGGTTGAATAAGCCACGAACAATCTAAATTGTTACTATATCCTGACTCATTTCCTACTCGATCACTAAAACTCCCCGCATTCGAGGTAAAAGTGGTGGTTCCGGTGCAAGTCGCTGCACGGGTAGTGAAACTTGAGACAGCCGACCAACGTGGAGCAAGCGCTGTATCAGCAAGATGCGTTGCACGCCAGAAATAGCGGGTTCCTTGGCGCAAACTGGCATAGCCGTAAATGGAGCTTTGCCGAGAATAGAAGTTGCTCACGGAAACATCGAAACGAGTAACATTATTGGTAAACAACGAATCGGTTGCAACTTGAAAGCGTATCACATCTCCGGGATTTGCATCTGCATTCAAGCGTACAGTCAGCGATAGATATGCACTTATATCTGTTGCATTATTCAAGGGCGATATCGGTACGGGTGGAGTGAATGCTTCGCTTGCATTGGGTGTAACATTATATGAAGCAGACCAGCCGGATGACGTGAAACTGGAGTCGCTTGTAAATCGTATGAGCATTGCTCCACTTCGGGCAATTAAGGGGCTATAATATAAGTTTGTACCGCTCATTCGCGCTATCTGCGGAGAAGATATCGTCTCGCCATCATAAATTGTCACAAAATCATAATCGGCTTCTGTGGCAAACCGTGAAAACGAGAGAATAATGCGACCGGTGCTACTTGGTTTGATAAGCCAACGGCAATCAGTATTATTTGCATACTCCGCATTTAAATTTGGACGATCGCGCAGTGTACCGTCTAGTGTCGTTAACGTTGTGATACACGAAGAGTTGGGATTATCGGGTGTGAGCGAGGAACGATAAATACCATTTCTACTCACCGAAGCAAACACGGAAGAACCAATCACAGCCAAGCTGTTAATAGAGTTGCTATAATAATCACCATTCAAACCGACAATTTCAGTACCTGACCATGTAGCTCCATTATCTCGTGAAAAAAACACCTGCCCCGAAGCAGTGGAAGCAACAAGGGTTGAGTCACTTACAATAATTCTGGTTATATTTTGATTTCCAAGCCCTCCGCTTTGCCATGTCGTCCCATTGTTATCACTTCGGAGCAATCCATTTGATGTCCCCACATAAACTGTTGTCCCATTTATTGCAAAATTGCCAACAGATGAAATATTTCCCGTGGTACTTCGAGTCCAGACTCGTTGCCATGTAGAGCCATTATCAGTCGAGCGCAAAATTCTGTCATACGCCGACAGATATAAGGCAGAACCGGTCGCAGCAATATCGACGACGTTCCAATAAAGCGAATCCGCCACTCCTATTAACTGCCAAGCGCTATTATTGCCGGAAAGACGATAGATATTGCTGGCATAGTTATTATTAGACTGATAAGATGCTTGTGATACACCATAAATATCATTGCTTGAACTTGCCAAAGCAGTAATAGATATAATACGCCCCCCATTGATTAACCCTGAATTCAATGTTGTCCACGTTGCACCATTGTCGGTAGAACGCGAAATACCGGAAGACGTACTAAGAAATAGTGCCGTTCCTTGATTTACCATTGCATTAGCACCAACACTTGCACCATCAGCGAAAAGGTTTGTCCACGTCGATCCATTATCGACCGAGCGCAGGATATTATTACCATTGCTTGCAAAGAGAGAAGTACCGATAGCTGTTAATTTTTGCAAAGTAGAAGCCGTTAAGCCTGAATTTGATAGTGACCACGATTGTGCATTATCCGTCGAGCCCATGATGCCGGGGTCAGAACTTAGTCCTGCTAACAGACGTACTGAATTCATACTGAGTGCCGATACAGAACGACCACTAAGCGAATTACCAAATGATGTCCATGAGGAGCCACCATTAACTGAACGCAAAACCCCATTTGAAGCGGCGGCAAAAATAATCTGACTATTTTGCTGAAGGAATGATAATACTTGGCTTGAGTTAATCGTCAGCCATGTTGCACCGTTATCTGTTGAGCGCAGAATCCCTGTATCAGATGCTACTAGAATTGAATTGCTATCGGGCATGGTAGCAGCGCGAAAACGCCCCGAGTAATTAGAGGTTGAATAAAACAATGCAGGAGAGCTTGTCGTCCATGTTGAACCGCGATCTGCCGAGCGTAGCAATGTCCCTTTATCGGTAACTGCCACTACTTTTGAGCCGCTTGCAGCCAACGTGGATATACCAACAGAAGAAATATAGGTGGAATTTCCATTCTGTACAGTATCAGGAACCGTCCGATAAAGCACAGACCACGACAATCCATTATCATCAGAACGCAAAATTCTACCATCACCACCTATCACATACACGGATTGGTTATGTACCAGAACCGAACGCAGAGAATAAGAATTAACTTCCGATGAATACAACCATGTAATTCCATTATCATCGGAACGCACAAGATAACCTCTGACCACCGCAAACAATGTGGAGTTACTTGCAGCAAGTGCTTGGATGCTCGACCCCGATAAAAGCTTGCCGATAGGAGACCAGGAAGCACCATTATTAACCGAGCGGTACACGCCACTACCACTTGTGCCGGCAAAGATAGTGCTATTCAATGTTGTGAAACAATTCACAGCCCCACCATTTGGTCCTGCTGTTCGCTGCCACACAGAACTTTGTGCTCTTGCGGTCGGAGCATAAGAGACAATGAACACTACAGCACACAGAAGTACGCCATAGATACGCAAAGAAGAAGTCTTCATAAATTTTTGCAAATAAAGTGAGAGAAAATGAGAAACCCTGAGATACTTACACCTGAAGCATTGCCAAAAAATAGCACATTTACAACAAAGAGCACTGAGCAGTCTCCCTCAGTACCCAATAAAGTATCATAAAGTCTAGGGTTTAGATAGTACGCTGTCGTTATCGCATTAAAGTAATAATCCGCAAATGGTCATTTTGTTTCAAAGAAAATAAACCCGATGCTAGCCATTTGTAAATTGTACTAAGACGAATCTGTAGTAATATTTCCAAAGAAAAAAACTGCAACACGCAAAAAGCGCTGAGCGGGACATATAAAGCGCTGAGCGGGACACGTCTCTCATTTGTGAGAGAAAAAACTAAGAAAAGTAACAAACAAAAACCTATCTACCTCACTATCCCCACACGCTGCATCACCACTTCTCCACCGGACTCCATGCGCAGCAAATACGTTCCGCTTGGCAACTGCTTCACGCTTGCTTGCACACTCTGCTCTCCGGCTTGCTTGAAGCCTTTTGTAAGGATTTGGACTATGTTTCCTCGCATATCCAGAAGGCTAATATCTGTCCAGGCATCGCTGCCAAGCGTGTAGGCTACTTCCAGAACATCGGCGCTTGGATTGGGTGCCACACGCACTAGCGCCAGAGCAGCAGTCGCCGAGGAAATAAACCGCTTCCCACCCGCCTGTGAGGTTTTCGCTTTGAAATTGCCTTCCAGCACATCGCTCACCTGCAAGGCACCGTCGCCCCACTGGAATTGTTCCAGTACCAGTGCGGTTGCGTCGGTATTCCCTGCTACTGCCCGGCATGGTATCCTGAGCAATACCACATCACGTCCATTCCAAAATGTCTGTGGTACGGCGCAGCGTTGGAAAACATTATCGGGCGCTGTATTGCGAATCGGGCGCACAAAAGTTGAAGAACCGAGCGCCAAGACATTTCGATTAAACCTCACAACTGCTGTGAAGCTAGGAATACCAAATCGGAGCAATTTATCTCTGTCTTCACTGATTGTACCCTCAAGGTAGAGTTCCAGCATCACCTCACTACCCGGCGGCGCACTCTCGGGCACAGCCCTCAGTCCGAGCCTCGCCACTACATCGGTCGGTTGTTTCGTGCGTCCGTATTGCACCAGTGCTGCTGTTACAGTGTCCGTCGTTGCTTGACAAGAAACCTCTTGTGCCGACGCTGCGCCCGTACGCTCTGCCACAAAGCGTAGCGGTACTGCCGTTGTGTCCCCTACACCCACAAACACATTCCCACCAAGGTCAGCGCGGAAGCTGTATTCTCGTGTTCCCCGCCGCAAGTCAACGCGAACCAGCTCCGTCACGCGGTCGCCGACGTTCACCACCTGCACCGCAAGCAGTTTCGTCGTTCCGATAAGACTCGTGTCAATCGAAGGCGGAATGAGCTTTAATGCACCGCCGCGCCCCACGAGACGATTGGCTATTGTTTGGGTTTGCTCAAGCGCACTGCCACTACCAAGCGCGGCAAAGCGCACGGTGAGCGCCGCACTGACCGACTCCAGCACCGACGGCACAAAGCGCACACGCACTTGTAGGCTTGATTCGGCGGGAATTTCCGCATTACTGAGGCTCTCACACACAAACGCTGGGTTACTCGTGATGATATCTCCCAAAAGGCGAATTGGCGCTGCCGAGAGATTGCGCAGGGTCAGTACGCCGAAGGCAGTGTCACGGCGCGGCACCTTGCCGAAGTCCAGACGCATTGCGCCAAGAGTATTATTTGCTGCCGTTGTAAAGTCGCCTCGTATCCAGCTCCCTGCACCCAGTGCATTTTCAGCACGAACACGCCAGAAATAGCGGGTTTGATTTTGGAGTGGGAAGCCGTTCAATCCCCGTGAGTCCAACTCCATGCGTCCCGATGCAATTGCAGATGCGGTCTGTGCAACCGTCAGCGTAGTCAGAATGCCGGAAAAATCAGCATTGAGCGACAACTCTACACGGTACTGCCCTGCACCGCTCGCACCACGCCAAACAAATAACGGTAGTGTCGGCACATCTGCTTCCGCAGCGATAGGCGAGATGAGCGCTACCGAATCGGGAACACTCATGGGAAGCACAGCCTGAACGCGGATGCTGGCGGTCGAAACGGTTAAAAGCGGGAGTTTAGTACTGGTAATGATGCATTGATACGCACCCGAATCCGCAGGCGCAAAAGCGACAAATCTCAGCGCGTCATCAGCGGAAATGGTTTGAACGGGAGCGCCAGTTTTGCGCCATTGGTAACGGTTATTTGTGCCCGAAAGTGCGGCACGAAGCGTGAACGGTGCGTCAATAACGGCGCTTGTATCGGCAAGGCGGGGTGGCGTAATGGATTGCGGTGCGTAGATAAAGTTTTGAAGAGCGGTCAAGCGCTCAAGGTCAGCAAAGGGCAGACGATTCCCGCTGACGTTCAGCACAAGGCGCGGAATAGGGTTTGCAAGGTCGGGCAGCGCATCAAACGAATTTCCCGCAAGATTGAGCGTTTCCAAGCGCTTGAGCATGGTAAACGACTCCGGTACTGCGCCCGTGAAACGATTACCGTCCATGTACAATTCGCGGAGACCGGTCAAATTTCCTATTTCCGCCGGAACATTGCCCGAAAAATCATTACCGCTTATGTCCAGACGCTGCAAGCTCTCCACTGCGGTAAGAGCGCTATTTTTGGCTTTGGCAGCCGTGAGCGCAACCACACCCAAAGAAGGCGGCAAAATGCCGGAGAGGCGATTACCGCGCAGATTCAGCGTTTGCAACTGCGGAAGCCGCATCAAAAACACAGGAAAGCCACCAATGAAGCGGTTTCCACTCGCATCAAACGTTTGCAAATTCCCGATACCGCCCAAACACTCCGGCAAAAAGCCAAAGAGTTGATTGTTGCTAATGTTCAGGCTTTCCAGTCCCGTAGGCAAGCAGCAAAGCGCTTCCACACCACCTTCAAAGCGATTACCCGCCAGATTCAAGGTTTTAAGCGATGCCATACTGCATATATTTTGTGACAATGCGCCTTGCAGCCTATTCCCAGACAAATTCAGTACACGTAGAGCAGTGAGATTAGCAAGCGCTGTCCAGGGCACGATGCTGTCGAGATTATTCGCGGGCAACGTCAACTCCACCACCCGACCACGCTCCACTTTCACACCGAAGCGCAACGCTACGGGATAACCATTCGTCCAATTCGTCGAAGTTGTCCAAAGAGCGCCGTTTGTAGCGTTATAGAGCGCATTCAGCGCCAACGAATCGGATGGCGCAACAGGTTCTGCATCCAAAAGCGGATTAAAGGTAAAACGTGCGCTCGTCGTCAGCACGCCGCTTCCTGTCTGAATCGTCAACGAACCGCTTGCAGCCTGCCCCACCGTTACGCGAATCTGCGTAGGCGAAAGCACCGTGAAGGATTGCACTGCCACACCCCCGATAAACACCGCTTGAATACTGCCTCGCAGCCCCACACCAAAATTTTGTCCTGCGATAATCAAGGTGGTACGCGCCCCGCCGATAGTCGGCGAAAAACCAGTCAGTGCGGGCGCATCAATGGCACGAATGGTAAGTGGCAATGCGGCTTGTGCAGTTTTTACGCCCGATGGAAATACTGCCTCCGCCGTGATAGTTGCTTGCGTCGAAGCCATAGCGGGCGGAATCAAGCCCACAGGCACGTTGAAGGTAATCGTGCTTGTGGCATTGTTTGCAGTTTGAATTTGTGCTGTGGCAGGAACGGACGCAAAGGCGCTTCTAAGCCGCACCAAAGCGTTTTCCGGCACGTTCAGTCCCGTTACCGTCACCGATTGTCCTTCTACAACACTCTGCGGCGCAAAGCCCGTCAGCGTCATAACGGGTTCGGGCGGTTGCCGGAGCGTAAGCGAACGCGAATAGACCGCCGTGCCGCTTCGCGTCGTTACGCTGACGGTGGCTGAACTCGTCGGCGATGCAGCGCTAAAAGGCGGCGCAATGGCGCTAATACTCGTGGGAGAGTTGACGGTAAACGTCGCAGGAATGCCGCCAATGCTGACAGATTGGACGTTGACATAATTTGTGCCGACAAGAGCAATCACGTCACCCACTTGCGGCTCATTCGGCAGAGCGCTTGCAATGGTGGGTGGTGGGATAATGACGATTGCCGTCGAGGACAAAACTGTTCCCGCAGGGGTGGTGATTTGCAGCAGACCATTGGCGCTTTGGGGCGCAACGAGAGTCATTTGCGTTGGCGAATTAACGGTTGCTTGCACCGGAACGCTGCCGATACTCACTTGGGTCTGTCCTTGCACAAAATTCGTACCTAGCACCGTGAAGAGCGTTCCGGGCAAGGGCTGCATGGTGGAAAGGCTCGTCAACGTGGGCGATGCATAAACCGTCAACGGCTGCTGCCACGAGACCGTTCCACCACTGGCAATAATATTCAAAACGCCCGTCGTTGCTTGTGCAAAAACAACGCGCAGTTCGGTGAGTGAAGCAGCGGTTACGCTTGAAGCTAATTGCGTGCCGATGCTCACAAATGGCGTGGGATGGTACTCCGAGCCGCGAATAGTAATGGTTTGCCCGACCACATTCAGGCTCGGTGCAATAGAGGTAATCGTCGGCTGTCCCATCCACGTGAAGGATAAAGGTGCAGCGACCGTTCCAAGCGGGCTTTGGACTTGCACAGCGCCACTTGCGCCGCTATTACCCACCACAGCCGTTATTTGCGTTGGTGAAACAACCGTGAAACTTGCTGCCGGAACGCCGCCAAAGCTCACGCCTGTAACGCTCGAAAGGAATGTTCCTTCAAGCGTGACCACTTGCCCCGGACGTGCCACACGAGGCGCGAACCGTATCACTGAAGGCACTGCGCCGCCCAAAGCAAAGTATGTGCCGCTTGCAGAGGCTGTTGCCGCTTGTGGCAAAGAGGAGCGCACGGGTGAAACGTCGTCCGCGCCGATGTCGCCGTAGCCGCCTACTTGTACGATGGCAGTCGCTATGCGCAAGCCAGCAGGAATGGGACTTTGCGCCGAACCGACTTGGAAAGTTCCGGTCAGAAAATCCCCCGAAAGCGTTTGTGCAAGCCAGTTGTATGCGGCTCCGCTTGTGAGTGGTGGTGTCCACGTGCCGGATCCACTTGGGAACGATTGCCCCAGAACGGTCGGCTGTGCAGTGCCCGTGCGGACATTTGCCAATGTGAAGGGACGATACTCGCTGTCGCCGACGGGAAAGACATAGCTTTGCCCATCGGCGCTGACATTTGCTTGCATAATGCGGCGGAGCGCACCGCGAATGTAACTTGTAGAGCTACTACCCGAAAGCGATGACGGAGCAGCATTAGACAGCATGAGCGCATTCGGCGCAGCAACAGTCAATATGCCATTTTGCAGCGTTAGTGTGTTCACCACGTCCAGCGTTCCCGAAAGTGATGGAACGGACGTTTGCGCATAGTTCAGCGTCAGCGAGTTCAGTGAACCAAAGCCGCTTTCAAAGGCAAGACCACCACTGACCACACCATTCAGTGTGAGTGCAGAAAGCGATGTCCCTCGGAACGCACCGCCGCTGCTTGTCGTCAAGTTGTTTACTGTGAGACGCTGGTTGTTCAACGCCATTTTCCCATCAGAGAGCAGTTGTAGTCCTGCTTGGAGTGTTTTACTGCTGTTCAGGCTTACAACGCTTGCGTTCGACACCGAGACCAAAGCAGACATTGAGGGTGGAAGAATAAAATCACTCGTTGTAAACGTACCGCCACCTGTGTAACTCAGCATCGAAGCGCCCGTGTAATTTACTGACGAACCACTGCCGATAAACGTTCCCGTGCCGTTCCCAGCGCCGCCATTCGGACCAACCATTGTCAAAAAGGCATTATTGACGGAAATACGCGACGTTGGCGAGTACGAAATCTGTCCGTTATTCCATAGCTCCGCACCGTCACTCACCGTGAGCGGCGTTTCCATAGTGAGCGAGAGCGAAGAATTCATTGCGCTGTGCAGCGTCGTGCGACCTTGAATCACCACTTCAGGCGTACTGGAAGCAATGCTTTGCACCGTGGATTCACCCTTACTGAGCGCAAGAAGCGCCATACCGCCAACCGTAATGGCACTATTCAGCCGTCGCGTTCCGGCACTTGGACGCACATACAGCGCTCGCATCGAGGTAATGCCCGATTTTCCACCTTGCGACTTAAAATTCATGTCACGCTCCGCACCGAGGCTGGCGCTTGTGAATTCATATCGCGCCTGTGAGTGATAATTTGCAACAGCGGTCTGAACTGCGCCACCGCTCACGCTTGCGCCATTGATGCCGTCGTCGCGGGTGGTGGCGAGCAAGGCATCATTTTCCAAGGAGAAGAAGCCATCGCCAATCACTGCGCTATTTTGGGTCTGCAGCGTGCCGTAAATTCTACACTGGGAGCCACTTGCGATATTCAGCGCTATATTCGTCGCCGGAGCGCCTAAATCCAATTTTCCGCCATTTTCAACAATCACACCATAAGGCATTGCTGTCGTAGTGAGCCAATTATTTGGGTTGGAAGCAGAAAGCGTAACGGTTGCACCGTCCTTGATAGTCAGCTGAGAAACGGTTTCATGCGGAACATTGGTAGGTGTATGCGTTCCGGCATTAAAAACAAGCTCATCGGTAACGGCAGGATTATTGCGCGGCGGCGACCAACTGGACGGCGCTTGCCAGTTTGCGCCCGGCGCTCCTGCCCAGACGTAGGGCGGCGCGGGAGCACCGGCGAGTGCGAAATAGTACGGTCCAAACGTGCCAATATTAGAAACAATAACAGACGTTTGCGCAGATACGCCGGGGATAACGGGAGAACTCCCCAACGACGAATAACTGGAAAGCGGAGTGGGAGATCCTGTGTTAGCAGCAACACTGCTCCCCGCCTGCACAAGAGGTGATTCCAGTAAAACCTGTCCTTGAAGAGCAGTACCACCACCTTGGCTCACTGTCAGATAGTGCGAGGAAACAATGGGAGCAGATGGCACAACGTCTGTGGCTGAAACATCAAGATTAATCAAGCCGCCGGCATCCGGACTAAGAAGCGTGAAAGGGAAATATCCTGACACCGTACCGACAGGGAATTTATACGCATTTGGTGATACTCCAAATGGTATCGCACGACGCAGCAATCCTGAGCCGGGTGAGGTTATCACATACGAACCACTATTACCGCCCGTTACGGCTGTGGACAAGGGGTTTTGCACATGGAGAATCACATTATATATTGCACAATCGATATTTCCAGCAAGCAAATTGAGACTATTTGCGATATTCAATGGCGATGCGGAGACCAGTCTTAATGTTGCTCCGGCGCGATTCATCGTCAGGTTTTGCAGATCATAGCTACCATTAAAACCCATTGACCCGACAATAGCCCCGGTGCCATCAACAGTAAGACTGGAAGCCGCATTACCGATAAAAGAGTGATTAATCCATGCAATGGTAATTGGACCATCAAGTTGGAGATTGTACCCGTTAAGATTCCAATTTCCATGTGTGAATGAACAAGTACCGATGATATGCTTATCTCCGGTCATCAGGTACGTTACTGCCGACGGGACATCAACCGTTACATTGCCATTCATCACGTTCGGCAACGTCGGCAATTCTGCGCCTGTGTTTGGCGAAATGGCTCCCACAGCGTATTCATACCGCAACAAGGAACCGGGCATATAGCCAACATCTTGTCCGGAGACACTTGCACCCACTGATTTCATCCACAATGTTCCCCCAGAGACAACATTACACGTACCATTATTGGTGAAATTGGCAAAGACTTCAAGCGTACCGGCGATATTGAGTGTAGAGCCAACAGCTATATCGCCTACACAAGTGACAGAAGACTCAAGGGTTAACTGATTACCAATCGTAGTGACATCTGTGCCGCCAATGTTCAATGAACTTGTTATTGTGATCGTTTGCGGACCAACAGATTGCAACGATAGAGGCGCGGCAGCACTAATGGTAAGACTATTAAGAACAATACTAGGAACATCCGTTATAGTCAAAAGTGCCGGAACCACAATCGTAACATCATCATTAGGAATCGGTGGCGTAGGTGACCAGTTCATCGGATCAGTCCAACTATTGGTACCTCCGCCCACCCAAGTAATAGGCGCTGCGAAAGCAAGAGGCACAGAAACGAAAAGGCAAAGAAGTACAATAAAGGTACGAAGGGAAGTAGATACTGTGCGGCGCATACATTCACCTTTTGAGAGAAGAGGTTTATGGTTGAAAATTTTCTTGTTGAGAGACTTGAAAATACACAAAACGAAAGCACCGAGCAATATCTTTGGGGCGAAACGTCAGGAATTTGGGGTGAATGGGAAGCAGAAAATACCAACGCCCGCCCGAACTTTCGTTCAGGCGGGCGTTGGTGTTGGCATCCCCATG
>JACVZY010000082.1 GCA_014654705.1 Ignavibacteria bacterium | reverse complement strand
GCAAGCAAAACCGACATCCCATCTCTTTCAGGCTAGGACTTAAATGCGGATTCGGCAATAAATCAAGACTTATCTTTCGCTAAGGTCTGCGGAATTGTTGACTAGAAGAAATACCAGATGTAAAAATGGTTCAGCTCGGCCTTAAATTTCATATTTAGCTAGGTCTCGCACATACGACCTAAATCGGCCTGCCGATATCAAATAAATAAGCTTCTGGTATGCTAAAAAGGAGAGGATCGTGAATCGCTCTAAGAAAAGTACCATTCTTGTCTTGCTCGCAATTTCCGTTTTCGGTTGCATCAATTTGTCCGGTTGTAGCAGCAGCACGAGCTCTTCAGCCTCAGCTACATCAGGGACTGTCATTGATGGCTACATTGAAAACGCGACAGTTTGTGCCGACGTTAACGAAAACAGCGTTTGTGATGCAGGAGAGCCCTCTACGAAAACCGATGCAAGCGGCAATTACAGCCTCTCAAATACCAGTGGTGCAAAGTTCGTTATCGTCGAAACTGCTTCTGACAGCAAAGACGCCGATGATGGCGGATTGACGCTCGCTCAGGCAGGAAGGGAGCCCTTTACCCTGTCTGCACCAACCACGCTTGCAGACGGTCAAGAAAAATTTGTGATCACGCCACTCACGACAATGGTGGTATCCGCAATGCAGGAAGATCCTACGCTGACACCTACTGCTGCTGGCGCCGCTCTGGTAAAGCAGATGGGATTAGCGGATCCAAGCAGCGTTAACATGTTCGAAGACTATAAAGCTAAAGGAAATACTTTTGTATCTCAGATGGCCAAAGGTATCTCAGATGCCATGGGCGAATCGGAAAAGCTCGCCAAAACTGAGGCCGGAAGCGAGTTCTCCGGTGTCAAAAAGGACGTGCTAAAGGATATCAAATCGCGTACTTGGACCGCAATGGTGGCAAATATCAGCCCTGACGGGAAGTTAATCAAGCCGCCATCCGAGTTCAAAGAAGCGGTCAAAGCTGAGGTTGCTTTGGTAGTCGAAACTGTCGTCGTTGCGGCGAAATTCTCGCCGGATAAAACATTCATGACGAACTTTAAAGTGGAAGACGCTCTAGTAGTCAAAGCTGCCAACGGTACCCCTGAAGCCGGCAAGAAACGTTTGTATATCGGAGGTTGTGCGACGCGTAACAACCTCTCGGCGGATTTAGGGGAGAAGGGTTCGATACTCGCTCCAGTCGACGCAAATCTGCAGTCCGTTTTTTGCTCGGATAAACAGTTCGCCACCGTTTCAACCGTTGAAATCGGCGATGGAAGCCCATGGCCAGTTCCGCAGGCTAACGCTCTTTACGGCTCATCTCTCAGTAATTCGAAATGGCGAGCATTTCCATATAGAGGCGGTGACGATTATTTCATTCTCACTGACGAAGGCTTAGAAAAATATGACGGCGATCAAAGTCCAAGTGCATCACCCAAGCCCTTCCGTCCACGCACTGCTGACCCAAGCGCTCCAACCATTAAGAGCAAATTTGATGCCCAATGCTTGACGGTGAGTGCCTCCGGCTATGGAGAAAAATACTGCTTTGACCCCGTAAAACTGGAAGGAAAAAAAGTATCGGAACTCGATCCTGAATGCAAGGCGGGCTACGGAGGAGATTGCAGAGTTTCCCAGGCCAATGACAAAGTGTTTGCGACAGGCGCTATGGGGTTTAACGTAAAGATGTCCTATCTGTACGACACGTACCAGTTTTTTCAGGAGGTACTCACCGGCAATGGGCCCTCTTTCAGCAAGATCTCCGAGGGGATAGCCGGTGCAAAGTCCGCCGGAGCAAGTGTTAGCGTGTGCGAGAACAAGGTAACTGGAGGATTTACCTACTTTTTCAAGTTTTTAGATGGCAACCAGATCCAACTGACCGGAATCTCTGGTCCCGTCGTTATGGGGTGTGCTGATGCGAACAGCGACATACCCGCGTTAGAAGTTACCGGCGAGGTATCCCTTTGCTCAAAGAGTGGCGACTTGACCACTGGTTCAGATCTAAGGATAAAAAAAGCTTTCGCAGATATGTGTGCGGCCAAAGGTGCGTTTGATGGGGTAAAAATTACTGCCGAAAAAATTGGATATTCGGTAGTTACGCCAAATACCAGTGAAAAGGCCAAATCAATAGAGGTCTTCAGGACGACGATGTTCGGAATTACCAAGTTGATTGGTCAGAAAATTAAGGAGCAGGTAAGCGAAGAGCCGCTTGATCGCTTGCCTCCAACCGGGTTCGCTGCAACCGTCGTTGGCGGAAAATTTATGCTGGGTGTTTACTACGCCAAAGATGCGCCTGTTTGGAAGCTGAGCTTCATGGATGGTAGCGAGAAGGTTTTTAATGATATTGCTGGAAAATCTATATTTGAAGCTTTTGGTGCACCAAAGTTTGAAGCTGCGAACATAGAACCGGTGACCTACGAGCAAAGCCAATATTGATTATTTGCTGAAGGTTTTTTAAGGTACTTGCAGAGCCCTGCACTTTATGAGCAGGGCTCTTCCTTTTTATTGTTTTTATTGCATGAACACATAGGGACGTTCACATAGAGTTGTCAACTTAGCAAATCCGAGCGTCGACACCCTCTCTTTCTCATGGCGAGCTGTTTGCAGGAGGTATGAAGGGCGAGCCATGACCGCATCAATGCCTAAAGCTAAAATTGAGTCCCAAATTAG